>NZ_JAMXAZ010000001.1:0-309930 GCF_024718525.1 Levilactobacillus yiduensis | reverse complement strand
TAAGCAAGATCAAAAGCCGTCAGTTTTTGAAAAACATGAAAACTGACGACTTTTTTGAAAGGTATGAATAATTCAGGAAAACAATAACGTGAGGGCCGAATTCCCGGGACCCGCGGAGCCGTGAAACAGCGCGAAGGCCTGGTCGAAGACTTTGATCGTGGTAACGGTCGTGTTGATTATGATTAAAACCGTCATTGGTAACAAAAGCGGCCAGGTCACGTTGGTAAAGCGTTGCCAGGCGTTGGCCCCGTCGAGTTGGGCGGCGTGCAGATACTGGTCGTCCAGGCGGTTGAGCCCGGCCAAAAACAACACGACGTTGAAGCCCAATCCCTGCCAGACGCAGACCACGATGAGCGCCAACAGGGCGTAATGGGGGTCGTTGAGCCAGTCAACGGCGGGAATGCCCAGGTGGTGCAAGGAGACATTTAGCAGGCCACCGTCTAAGCGGAAGATCCAGTTCCAGACCAGTCCCGTAGCAATCGTCGCGGTGACGAAGGGGAGAAAGTAGATGGTCTGAAAGAAGCGGGCCAGCCAGGGGATGCGGTTGAGTCCCAGTGCAATCAGTAGCGCTAGCGCCACGGTTAGGGGCATCGCCACTAGCACCAGGCACAGGGTGTTGCGCAGGGCGAGGTGAAAGAGCGGGTCACGCCAGAGGTAAATGAAGTTGTCCCAACCCAGCGCGCCCACGTGATTGGTGAAGTAGTTGTAGTGGACGTAACTGCTCATCAGTAGGGCGTGAATCAGCGGCCATACAGTGAAAATCAACGTGATGATGAGTAGCGGCGCCAGGTACAGGAGCGCTTTGAGCGTGGACTTGACGGTCGGTTTGGCATTAAGCAAGGTCAGCACCCCCAGACCAGAGGCAGGCCCCCTGCGCGTCAAATAACAGACAGCCCTGCGCCGCAATCGTGAGTGGTAGGGCGGCCGCCGTGGTGGGTGCGATGGCGGTGCTGACGAGGTCGCCGTAACTGGTATGTAAATGTGTTTGCGTATCACGGCCGAGACGAACCTGTGTGGTCAGCGTGGCGGTCAGTGGGGAGGGTGTCGTGGCCACGTGCAAGGCTTCACTGCGAATGCCTAAGGTCGTGGCCTGGGCCAGGTGCGCCGCGGGGAGTTGTTCACACAACGCGGTCGGTAATTTAGCGACGGCACAGAGATTGAGCTGTGGCTTGCCAATGAACCGGGCCACTGTCAGGTTCTGAGGGGATTGGTAGAGGGCTTGTCCCGTGCCACTCTGTTGGAGACGGCCACGAGCCAGGACCATGATCTCATCGGCGATTTGAAGCGCGTCTTCTTGATCATGGGTCACCAATAAGGTCGTCACGCCGGTCTCGCGTTGGATGTGGTGGATGACCGCCCGTAATTCCTCACGTAGGGCCGTGTCGAGACTGGACAAGGGTTCATCAAGTAGTAGTAACGCCGGGTGTTTGGCCAACGCCCGGGCAATGGCGACGCGTTGTTGCTGGCCGCCAGAGAGTTCCTGGGGAAATTTCCCCAGCTGATCGGTCAATTGAACTAGGTCGGCCAACTCAGCCACGCGTTGGTAACGGGCGGCCTTTTTGACGTGGGCCATTTTTAAAGGAAAAGCGATATTGTCGCGGACGGTTAGATGCGGATACAGTGCATAGTCCTGAAAGACCATGCCGATGTTGCGTTGGCGGCTGTCCTGGGCGGTGACGTCGGTCTGGTCAAAGAAAATCTGACCAGCTTGTGGCGTCAGGAGTCCGGCGAGTAGATTCAAGATCGTCGACTTGCCGCTGCCACTGGGGCCCAGTAGCGCCACTAATTGACCATCGGGCAACGTACAGTTAAAGTGCTTGAGGATGGCGGGGTGACGGTCGTATGCCAAAGTAATCTCGTGAAGCGTGACCTGCATGAAACGAGTTCCTCCTTTTCACAAACTAGCACGCCCTTAACGACATTATACGTCGTTGATTGGGGCTATTGTCCCTTAATTATAGCCTATTCCGACAGCGGGTGGTATCAATAATTTTTCTGAAAGAAAGTTGGGGGCAACGATTGGCTGGCTTGTGAAATTTGCCGACCGGTAGCGGTCAGTGTCCACACGGCCCGCAACGTTTCTTTAAGAATTAGCAAACGTGATGGCGTGACCGGCAAAACATGCTAAACTAAAACCAACACCTACATCAAAGGGGGAGCACGGTTTGAAAGTCACAATTTTACTAGTCGAAGACGAAGCGGGGCTGCGCACGCTATTGAGTGCCGAGCTGGGATTTGAGGAATACACGGTGATCCCGTGTGCCAGCGGGGAAGAGGCGTTGACACAATTTGCCCAGCACCAGGCCGACATCTCACTGATTATCTTGGATTGGATGTTGCCGGGCATCGATGGCCTGGGCGTGTTGCGTAAGATTCGCCGGCATTACGACGTGCCCGTGATTATGATGACGGCCCGCGACTACGTGGGTGACAAGGTCTCGGGACTGGATGCCGGGGCGGATGACTACATCACCAAACCCTTTGATACCGAAGAGTTGTTGGCCCGTATCCGGGTGATCTTGCGCCGCAACGTGATTCGCAATTTGAATGACAAGAAATTTCACGTGGGACCGTTGACCCTCGATACCAAGACGCGGCAAGTCTTTGCGGGGGATGCCGAGATTCAGCTGACCCAGCGGGAGTTCGACTTGTTACTGACGTTCATGCAACATCCCGGAGAGGTGCTGACGCGCGATGACCTGTTGGACGCCGTGTGGGGCACCAGCTTTGACGGCCAGGTCAATATCGTAGACGTCTACGTGCGGTACCTGCGGAATAAGTTAAAGGCAAGTGTGGCCGGCCAGCCCATCCAAACGGTGCGGGGTGTCGGCTACAAGTTAGGCGATGACGATGAAGAAAACCCTCTTTAATACCAGTGCGGCGCGGATCACCAAGGTCTACGCGCTGCTCTTGTTAGGCATCACGGTCATCTTGAGCGCCGTGATCATTTCCGTGGTCGGCTGGAAGCAGGCCCAAGTCCAGCGACACCAAGCGTTGGGCATCGTGCGCGGGCTTAAACGTAGCTTCATCGCCAATCAAAACGACTGGTACTGGTGGCGATTGGGTAGCTCGGCCGATACCGACACGACTTTTATTCGCATCAGCGTGGCCAAGCCCGGTCAAGCGCACCGGTATTTGTACTCGCCGCACGCCAAACATTTTTTGGCCACCGAACGGCGGGGGACGCTGCACCGGATCACGCCCAACATCGGCTACCTGAGCAACAGTGGCTTTGTGTACCACGTACGGGCCTCGGACGTGTCGACGGACCGGCACGACCCCACCGTGCGCTACGACGTGTGGGTCAAATTAAACGGCGTGACCGACCTGTTGCTCCTGTTGATCAAATTAATTTTGCTGATTGCGCTGGCATTTTTGCTGCTGGGGACCTGGTTCATTTACCTGTTGGCCCGCAAGCTGAACCAGCCGCTAGTCGAGCTGACCGGGGCGACCAAGGCCATCAACCAAGATATTTCGGAAAATTTCCAGCGGCAACTGCCAGTGCCGGCCGCGCCACAAGAAGTGCACGACTTGACGGTCGAGTTCAATCAGCTGC
Source organism: Levilactobacillus yiduensis (assembly GCF_024718525.1). Classification (NCBI taxonomy): domain Bacteria; kingdom Bacillati; phylum Bacillota; class Bacilli; order Lactobacillales; family Lactobacillaceae; genus Levilactobacillus; species Levilactobacillus yiduensis. The sequence goes on along the minus strand of NZ_JAMXAZ010000001.1, from coordinate 306,374 downwards.
TGAATTCGCTGAGTGAACAGGAACTGGCCGACCGGCGTTTCGTGGCCAATGCCTCGCACGAACTGAAGACGCCGATCGCCACGATTCGGGGATACGTCTCAATGGTCAATCGCCGCGGTCAGGACCATCCGGAGGTGATTCCGACCGCGCTACAGTTCATCGACCAGGAATCAGAACGCATGCAGCGCCTGGTCACCAGTCTGTTGACCTTGTCGCGGGCCAACCAGTTGGAACTGACCACGACGACCGTTGACCTGAGCCAAGTGGTCACGACCACGGCGCATAATTTTGGTGCCTCGCTGGACCGTGAGATGGTGTTGCAGGTCCAACACCACGTGGTCGTCGCGGCCAACCAGGACAGCGTGACCCAGATCTTAACCAGCCTGCTCAGCAACGCGCAGAAATACTCGCCGGCAGACACTGCCATCACAGTCAGTCTGACGGCGGTCGGTAAGCTGGTCACACTGACCGTTGCCGATCAGGGCCGCGGCATTCCGGATGACCAAAAGGACTTGGTCTTCGGCCGCTTCTACCGCGCCAGCAGCGTCCGCAACGAGGTCGCTGGCAACGGCTTAGGCTTAGCCATCGTCCAACAGCTGGTCACGTTAACCCACGGCCAGATCAAGGTACGAGACAACCAGCCGCAAGGCACCCGCTTCGAAATCACCTGGCCGCGCGACACACCACAGGATTGACCCGGAGATGCCCCTGAACGGCAAATAATGGCGGTTTAAGACGGAAGATGGTTTCACACAACTAAATACCCGTTTGGCGAATAAATTAGCTGAGAGGGGAATCTGGAGTGCCTGTTGGGGAGCGCTCGCATAGTTCCTTGTTGCGTGAGCTACGTTAAATTGGCCAGTTAATTCAGGTAGAATGATGGGGAGTTACCTCGCTTCATAGGGTGAGTCGGATATTGCGGATAATTGTGATTGTAGCCGAAAGTGGAGAAAAACTAGGCTCAGCCGGGGAATTTTGCAGCGATTTTTGCTGCGAAATTGGTGACTTTGAGACGTGGGTCGTCGGCTCAAAGCAAGGCACGAGACCTTGGCTCGGGCCGTCCTCCCCCAGCGTTCCAGCCTAGTTTTTCGCAACGGCAGGCGGCCAGCTACCCAAGACCATTTCTGAGAAAATCTCAGACAGTCTTCGTTTTATTTAACTAGAACCCCCCACATAACCCGTGTAGAATAACCTTCAGTTAATCAATTTGATTAACCGAGGGGCGTGCGCCAGGGGGTAAGCAGAATAGAAGGTATCATGGTCATTGGAGAAGCAAACGAAAAGTCGTGTGTCAGCTGTGGGGACAGCGAGACGCATAGTCAGGAGGATGCCAATTGATTAGTAAACTACACATTAGAGTGATGCGGTATGAAGATGTGCCGGCCCTGGCCAAAATCGTCGGGCGACTCTGGCGCTTTGACTGGACGAACGGTCAGTTGAATGACTTGGCGGCACGGGTGTATTTCCGCCGCTGCATGACCCAGCAAAATTACGTGCGGGTCGCGGTGTGGGACGGCCAGGTGGTCGGTGCCATCTTAGCGGACACCAAGTATCAAAAGAAAGAACGGTCCTACGACGTCTGGCAATTGCTGGTGGCTAAGGCGGCTTTAGCCGTCCGGCCTGGGGGACGGCACTTGCTGAAGCAGTTAAATGAACGTAGCGAAATCGACGAGCGCCTACTGGCCAATTTGCAACGACGCGAATTCTTGGGGGAAATCGTATTGTTGATGGTCGACCCAGAGTATCAGAATCTGGGAATCGGCCGGGAACTGATGCACACGGTTGCTGAGTATTGGGATGCGGCGCCGGTCGACAAGGTGTACCTGTTCACGGCGGTAGCCACGACCGGCCACTTTTACCGGCAACACGGCTTTCAAGAAAGCCAGCACGAACAGATCGATTGGCAAACAGCGCCGCAACCTCGGCGACTGACTGGGTATTTGTACACGGGTCACGTTCATGACCTGGCGGCAGACACCGCGCACCACTTACTGGTCGACTAATGGCCGATCGGTAGGACTAATTTTGAAGTGACTAACTAGAAATTTGGCCAACAAGTTCCTAGTTAAAAAAGTCTACTACCTACGTCGAATCTGCTTGAGTTCGGCGTGCACAGCAGACAAACAATGAGGGACTGGCTCAAAGGAGCTGGTCTTTTTTTCGGGTTCAGGGAAACCAAAGTAAGCGTGTAAACCGGTCGCCGATAAACGTTATTGGATTATTAGTTAACCATCAACTTAGAACCGTAATAAAAATTATTTACATAATTCAGCACTTTTAACTATCTGGGCATAGTTTTCCAAGGATAATCGGTCTAACATGGGACACATGTTCTTACCTGGGGTTAATCCCCACCGGTCCACTTTTTCTTGTGAAGAGCCGGTTACGTAAAACGTTTCGGTCAACGTCGACCGAATCGGTTGTCTTTTGCCAACCAGGGCCGTTCGCGGTACCTGGTTATTCACGTAAACTAAAAAGAGGGGTACGTCATGACTTGGTCTCACTGGCAAGTGCCACCATTTATTACCAGTGTGTTTTTTGTTCTCGGTGTCTTCACGTTCTACTGGGTATCCTACAACTGGATCGCCTCGTGGGCGCGCACACGACGCCTGAAAATCTCTGAAGAAACCATCAATAGTTGGTATGGCATTATCTACATGGTGGTCTTTGCCTTTAGCATTCAAACGCTGGTGGTCGGCAAGAGTACGGCTTGGGAGTTCATGAATTTCCAGCTGATTGCCATCATCTTTTGCGCATACTTTTTAAAAATTCATATGCCGTATTATTCATTAGTGCCGATTTTACTGGTCTACATGGTCTTTGACGGCTCGCTGGTTTACTGGCAGTCTTGGGGCCACGCGATTACGCTGCTGACCTTCTTCGTCGTCTTGAATCAGGTCCGGCGCAAGTTCTACGATCATCGCTATGCGCCGCTGATGTATATGGCGGTCGGCATCCCGTTTGGCGGCATGTTGTGGCTGTGGATGAAGTGGAAGTTCGACTTTGCCTGGCTGACTTTTTGGCAGGAGTGGCTGTACCTGGTCATTTTTGAAATTCTGTTGTACATCTACGTGTCGATGCTGTCACACGATACGGAGCTGAAATTACGGCTGGCTAAGTTTGCCAGTCATGACGCGTTGACCCATACGCGTAACTTCGCGGCCTATACCGAGACCATCGAGTACCTGTTTGATGAGAGCCACACGTCCAACCGGCCACTGACAATGATGATGTTTGACATCGATCATTTCAAACAGTTCAATGACACTTACGGCCACGCGATTGGCGATAAGGTCTTGCAAGATGTCGCCAGCACGGTCCAAACGGTCTTGGCTGAAAACGACCCGAAGCTCCAACTGTACCGAACCGGGGGCGAGGAGTTCAACGTGCTCTTCCCGGGTTACGACTTGGACGCCACTAACCGCGTGGTTAAGCAGGTGTTCATGGCGGTTAATCACATGAATATTCACTCGGCCAAAACGGTACTTCAAGTCTCAATCTCGGTGGGCGTGTCTGAAATCGTGGGCAAGGACCAGTCGCCGCTGGACTTCTACAACCGCGTCGACCACAACCTCTATCGGTCCAAACGCAACGGCCGGATGCAAATTACTACTGACTAGATTGGTGTAGGTTGGTCCGCCTTACCGTTCGCCAAATTTGGACCGTGACGCTGTGGGAAGGACCGGTCGAAGCCGGAGGGCGGTCTTCAACCTCGCTTCGAGCCGAAAACCACGTCTCGAAGACGTCCGTTTTCAAGTAGGTCGCTTGAAAACGCCCACGGCTGAGTCCAAATTTAGCTCACTCTCGGCTACGTGGCAGATTGGCGCTTGTCATTGACACCAAATTTGGTCAGATTGGACTGTAGTTCACCTGTTACCAAGGACTGACCCGATTGGTAGATTGGTAGTGAAACATCTCCGTAGCCGGGAGTCCGCCAAATATGAGCTCAGCCGTGGGAGTTCCCTTAGCGGCAGGGTTCACGCCGGTTAGGGAACTGGCGATTTTGAGACGCTAACTTCGGCTCAAAGTCGAGGAGACGAGACCGCTCTTCGGCTCGTCCCGCCGCCCACCGCGTTCCGGCTCATATTTGGCGGACGGGAGGCGGCCAGCTCCCATAGTAGGTGTTTTTACACTTGTAACTTTTAATGATGCCTTTCATGGCAAACAAAAACAGGCAGAGCCAGCGGTTCTGTCTGTTTTTGGCGTCATTTAAATGTTTGTGTAAGGGGATACGACAACGTTATTGGTTAAATGGCGCAAATGACAATGTGAGTGAGTCCAAATCCGACTGTGACTGGGGATTGGTATTCTGCTGAACGCCAATTCCTTAAGACTTATGATAACGGGAATCCGTTGTTCTTGCACTGGGTTTTTCCTGAAGGTTTGCTGAAAATTTCTCAGAAAGCTGGGGCACCAGCCTCTTAAAGGTGTTGACGAGGGCCGTGTCCTGACCGTGGTGCAATTAGCGCTAGAAAAATACCAATGCGTTTGGGACAAGATGCCCAAACGCATTGGTATTTCTGAGTTTATATGACTGAAGTCAGCTAACCGTCTGCTACCCATCAGCTAGGTGCGACGGACAAGGTCCAAGTGATAACGCTCTGGTAGTCGCCAGCCGTTACTTCTGGGGAGGCCGTCAGATCCAAGTTACTATCGGTAACGTCGAAGTCCTGGCCATCGTAGTCGCTAGAAGTATAGATCTTCGTGGCTTCCGAATTATCGGGGATATTTTCGTCCAACCGATTTGTTGGGTCGTACAGGTCGAGAATTGCGGACCCCAGATTGCCGTCGCTGCCATCGCTTAACGTGAAGGGTGCAAGACTGGCAGTTAAGGTCCAGTCGCCGCCGGTCGTCCGACTATCCATGACGGACAATTCACCGTTGTCATTGCCATCATACGCGCTGCCGCTAGTCGTCGTATCCGTATTTTCTAGAGCGGCATCGTTTTCAATCAGCGTTTCCACGTCGACGGAACCAAAGTTCAGGTCAGGCACCGCCGTCAAGGTTAACAGACCACTCTTGTTGACCGTGAGCAAAGCGGCGTTGGTGTTGACTGATTTCGTACTGCCATTGACCGTGTAGTTCAGGGTCGCGTAGTAAGAAGTTCCATTGTCGCCGCCGACCGAGGTCTTGGAAACGGTATAACTGGTGCTGGTCGAGTTCAACGCGGTCGCGGTCCCGTCTTGAACCCGATACCAGTTGGAAACGGTCACGCCGTCCGGTAGATCGTTCAGGGTAAAGGTGGCGTCACTACCTTCGTTGACCGTGACATTTTGCAGGGCCCCAACCGTGATTTTGACGGAATCACTGTGGCCATTGCTGGTCCCGGTAATCGTGACGGTGCCGTGGTCGTTAGCGGTCCCCGTGGTACTACTCGAGGCGCTAGTTGCCGTGACGTTCCCGTATTCATCGACTGAGGCCAGCGATGGATTACTGCTGGTCCAAGTGATGGGGTCGGTCGCCGTCGAAGGCGTCAAGGTGGCATTTACCGTGGTTGACGCACCGTTGTAGAGGCTTGGACTCTCACTCGTGACTTGAATATCCGTCGTGGGTACCCGAGCGGGGGTGACGGTGACGGTCGCAATGCGTGACCATTCATTATAGAACAAGCCAATACCAGTAAAGTCATATTCACATTGAAATTGTAACTGCGTCGTCGTTGAAACTGATGGCGCTGTAAACGTATACGTTCGACTATTGGAGCCAACCTGGCTGTAGGTCGTTCCACCATCAGTGGATTCCCACCAAACATATTTCCGACTCCCTAAAGGGTTGGTCAATGTTTCCAAAATGTTCCGGGTCCCCTTCGCGGAAAGCGTGACGGAATCCCCAGAAATATGGTTGGAATCGATTGGTTGCTGCGTGAAGCCGCCGGCCAGGTTGATACCCATAATCGTCGTTGGTGGCGAGGTCGGTGGTTGTGGTGCACTGGTGGCAGCGTGTGCGGAGACGCCGACACTCAAGCCGGCAATCAAGACGAGCAGGCTGACAGCTAGTCGCTTAATTTGTTGCCAAATTCCCATGTCCACTGCCTCCAAACTTAAAAGTCATTTTCCTTATTGTCGGTCAAGCTGCGAGGGGTGCTTGGCGAATCAGTAAGCACCGAAACTTAACAAAGTGGCCGATAACAGGCACAAAAACCCTAGCGGATCAGGCTGGGTTAAAGAAGTGTAGGTGGCGGTCTGGCGTCTGTAGGAGATGAAATTACCGCTGACCTTCCAGATGCACTGACCGCTGTTGGTCCAGGCGGATGATGTCGTCAAAGCAGCTGGTCAATCCTGAGATTCGGGCGCTAGACGGCCTGGCAAAAACTGGCGGCCAAGCGTCTCGTCCCGGTTGGATTAGCGAAGTGGCACAATCGGTTTGGACTGAAATATATTCCACTTATGGGCATTGCGTAAAGCGAACGAAAAGGTAGTCCGGACCGCACAACACCTGACGCGCACCACGTGGGGTGGTGGCGCGTTAGGCGTGTGCAGCAGGGGGGTCTACCCTTTCATTCGGAAACACAGTGTGCTAGGCACGACTGTCGTCAATCAGACAAATTATGAAGCTGGCGTCGTTGCTGCTGGGGCATTTTGCAAAGCCCAGTAGAGCGTTGCATCATAAGTGCCGGCGGCGATATTAGCTTGTTTCGTAATCTGTAAGTTGCTGGTTGCGGCTGTCGTTGCGGTGTTGTCACCTTGACCAGTGCCAGCTGCAGCATCCCACAACAATTGTGGATTGCTGATCCAGTCATTGGAAACGGTCGATTGTGACAACTTAACGCTGGTAGGAACGGCAGTTGCGGTGTTATCCAGCGCACCCGTTGTTTGGTCCAGAGTTAAGGTTGCGTCACTAACTGTAGAACTACCAGAAGTGAATGGACCCATCCCAACGGTTACTGACCAGCCGGCACTATTGCCCCGGTAGTCAGTGACGTTCAAGGTCCCGTTGTTATTCCCATCATAAGCGGTTCCGGCAGTTGGTGCGGTATCCGTGACCGTCAAATCAGCATTACCAGAAGCAATGGACTTAACGCTGGTGTTTTCCAAGACAACGTTAGGAACTTGATTCAAGGTCAAAGTCCCTGGCATGACGGTAAATTCGGCGTTCGAAGTCGCTTCAGCATTGCCGGTACTATCGGCAACGTAGCCAGTGGAGACGTTCGTCAGGTTACTGGTCGCTGTGCCAGGACCCGCAGCGCTGGCAGCGACTGGACTCATTCCCAAGACAACTGCCGCAATGGCGACGGTACTACTAATTCCGCCTAATAGCTTTAAAACATGCATAAAATACTCCTCCAATCTGTTTGCCAAAGCTAGGAACGAAGTGAAGTGCAAACTTTATTTTGGTGGTCGCAAGACAAGTGACCGGCGCAATAATTTGCTGGTCGCAAGTGACTTAAAAGGTCAGCAACCAAAACCAAGTTCGGTTGGCAAATTCTTTCTCTACTCCGTTGACAACTATATCCTAACAGCTTCTTGTCAAGGGGTGATACTAGAAGACACCCATTGAACGTAACATATACTAACTGCTAAAGATGAGATGCGTTTTACTGGTAAAATGACGAATTCCGTTATGGCTACGGCAGGGTCAACGCAAATAGGCGGCCAATCTGTCTGGTGCAGAATTGGTCGCCTGGGTTGATTGCTTATGGGATGGTGCGAGTGGGGATGAGGATGCCCGGCTACAGAGCGTTAAAGGCGGAAAGCGACTAAATCGCGGCTGAGCGCCGGAGCTATTGGCGGCTACACCTGGAATGCCAGACACCCCTAGCGAAATAGTGTTAGGCTAGCCGCTGCAGGAGGGTGACGTCGTTGAGAAGGTCTTGGAGCGTGATTTTTGCCATCTTGGCTTCAGCTGCGGCTTGAATCTCCTGATAATAAGTCGTCAGTACTTGCGGCACCGCGCGGCCGACGGGGCAATTCTGCGAGGTGTGCGTGTCCACGTTGAACAACGGTGGCTGGCCGGGCAAGATGGCATAGATATCGCGCAGCGTAATGTCAGCGGGGTCGCGAGCCAGCGCCAGTTGGGTTGGCCCGTGGGTGGGGGCAAGGAGCTGATGGCGTTTTAAGTTGGCCATGATTTTCCGAATCAGGCTCGGCGACGTCTCCAGACTGCTGGCGATTTCTTGGCTGGTCATCTTATTGCCCTTGAAGTAGGCAATGTAGACCAGCACGTGGATGGTGTCACTGAATTGGGTGTTTGCCATAACGATGACCTCCTAAGGTGATTTCTGTATCTTATTCTATAACAGTTTACCAAAAAATGCTCAGAAAAGCGATGGCTATTTACGATGAGTGAACGAACTGGTAGACTGAACAATTTTAAAATTTCTCAAGCAAACGAATTGACTTTATCCAGCAGGTGTCGTATCTTAAAAGTGTACTTAAAAATAATACAAAATTTAAAAAACTTACAGGGGGTCTGCATTATGGCAGCAATCACAATTTTTGGTAAGGGTAACATGGGTCAAGCAATCGGTGACGTTTTCCAGCAGGGTGGCAATCAGGTCAGTTTTATTGATTCCGGTGATCCGGTTGAAAATTTAGGGAGCATCGTCGTTTTGGCTGTCCCTTACAACGCCGCCTTAAGCATCGCCAAGGCTAACCAAGCCGCGCTGGCGGGCAAGGTCGTTGTGGACATCACCAACCCACTGAACTTTGATACTTGGGACGAATTGGTCGTTCCCGCAGACAGCTCAGCCGCAGCCCAAATCGCTGCGCTGTTGCCAGATTCTAAGGTCGTTAAGGCGTTCAACACCACCTTTGCGGCGACCTTACAGAGCCGCAAAGTCAGCGACCAAGCCCAAACGACCGTGATGGCCGCCGGGGATGACGACGCTGCTAAGCAAGAATTAGCAGATGCCTTGACCGACAGTGGCGTGGCCTTCGTGGATGCGGGTGCCTTGAAGCGGGCCCGTGAATTGGAAAGCTTTGGCTTCTTACAAATGACCTTAGCCGCTAAGGAAACCCTTGGCTGGACTGGCGGTTTCGCAGTTTTGAAGTAAAGTTAAGTAGAATAGAAGAGTGATTTAGTGAAGAGACCGGCGTGGTGGGAACTGTGCGGGCCTTTTTTCGTAAAATGGATTGATTAAAAAGGGCGCTCAGCTTGCGATTCGCAAACTGGGCGTCCTTTAGTCAGTCAATTTTAACGATTAATCCACAACGATCAGTGACTTAATGGCTTCACGCTTGGTCATGGCTTGGTAAGCGTCATCGATTTCATCCAGCTTAAAGGACTTCGTGAAGACCTTTCCCGGGTGAATGTCGCCGTCTAAGACAGCCTTCAATAAGACCTGCTTGTCGTAAGTGGTTACGGAAGCAGGGCCCCCAGCAATAATCGTGTTGCTGTAGAAGGATTCGCTCATATCCATCTTGGGTTCATGAGGCAGACCGACCCGGCCGACGATGGCGCCTGGACGGGCAACCTTCATGGCCGTATCGTTGGATTGTTCCGTCCCGACACATTCGAGGACGGCATCGGCACCGGCGTTGTTGGTCAAGGCCATCACCTTGGCCACGGCTTCGTCGCCCCGTTCGGCGATGATGTCGGTGGCACCGAATTCGGTGGCCAACTTTTGCCGGTCTTCGTGACGACTCATGGCGATGATCCGCTTGGCGCCACGCATTTGTGCGGCGATGACCCCACACAGACCCACGGCACCGTCACCAACGACGACGACCGTGTCACCAGCAGAGACGTTGGCAACTCGGGCGGCGTGATAACCGGTGGCCATGACGTCAGCCAAGGTCAAGAGAGACTTCAACATGGCTTCGCTGTAATCTTGCGGTTGGCCAGGAATCTTGATCAGTGCCCATTCGCCGTGTTGGAAACGAATGTATTCGGCCTGCACACCGTTACTGAAGTTATCAGTGTGGTTTTGGCAGTCGCCTTCAAAGCCGGCCCGGCAAGCAGCACAGTGCCCGCAACCGTGGGTGAAAGGTGCGATGACGAAATCACCGGGTTGGACGGTCGTGATGTCGCTACCGACTTCCTCGACGATTCCGATAGCTTCGTGACCGCTGTTTTCAGAATGGGTGGCCTTGTCTTCTAACCCGCGGTAAGCCCACAGGTCGGACCCACAGACGCAGGTCCGGACCACGTGAATAATTACGTCGTCGGGTGCCTGAATCGTCGGCTTGTCAATATCTTCAATTTGTACTTTTCCTGGTTCCATGAACATGGTTGTTTTCAAGATTGTGACCTCCTAAACATGTCTAAGTGAATTTTAAGCGTTTGCAAAATGAAAGTAAAGTCACGACCCTTACAAACTACTAGCAGCGACTGAAACCGCCTTACTGTGGCCAAATGGCCGTGACTTGGTCGATCACCGGTTGGACACGGTGGGCGTCTGGACGTAAGTAGTTGGCGTAGACCGGCATTTGCGCTGCGGCATCCGTAATGGGTAGTCGGCGGCGATTGTCGTCCGGTTCGGTAGGCGTTGGGTCCAGCGGCGTGATGTTGGTGCTGAAGTAGGGGAAGTCTGAGAATTGGGTGATGGCGGCCAGGGCGTCACGCTCCTCTTGGTAGAAAAACTTGGCGTTGGGAATGTGCTGCTGAATCACGGCACGCCACGGACCGATGTCGTCAAGGACCACGAAGCTCAGGTCTTTGAGTTGGGCAAACGTGATGCTGGGTTGGTTGGCCTGGCTCATGAACTGGTTGAGGTTAACGGCGAGCCGTTCGGTACCGACGCGCTGGCTAACAATGGTGGGCGCATGTAAGGGCGCGTTGGTGAAGACCAGAACGGCCGCGTGGGTAGTGAGCGCGGCGACGGGGTCCGTGGTTAGTGCGTGGTTGGCCCAATGGGCGGTCGCTGGGAGTTGATCAGCAAGCGCATCGAGTACGATCAGTGCGCCGGGAAGGGTTGACGCAATCGGAAGCTGGCGTTGGCTGCGGTCGAAATTTTGAATCCGCTGGACGGCCTGTTGCTGGACCTGAATCACGTGGGCCGCTTCACGCGCTGCCAATTCGCCGGTGGGCGTTAGGCTGAGCCGGTTGGGCTGGCGTAAGAAGAGTTGGACACCCAGTTCCGTTTCTAGTTTTTGCATGCCGCGGGTCACGGTTGGCTGGGTGACGTGCAGGGCCGCGGCCGTTTGGGCCAGGGTGCCGCAGCGCGCAAAGGTGACGAGTTCTTCAAGTAGGTAATTGCTGAGCAAGGGACAGACTCCTTTCGAGTATACGTTACTCGTATACTAGCATGACCAATTGGTAATTTTCAACTGTCGCGTTTAGTCTTATAGTGGCCTCATGAACGAAAAGGAAAGGTGAGTAATATGGTTGAAGTTCCAACAGTTAAGTTAAGCAATGGTGTCACGATGCCGCAACTCGGCTTCGGTGTCTTTCAAATCCCCGACTTAGCGGCATGCGAGGCGGCGGTGACCGCTGCGTTAGAAGCCGGCTACCGCTTGATCGATACGGCCGCGGCCTACCACAACGAAGAAGCCGTTGGCCGGGCAATCCAAAAGAGTGGGATTGCCCGCGAAGACCTCTTCATCACGTCGAAGCTGTGGGTGTCTGATTTCACGTACGACCGGGCCAAGCAAGGCATCGACGCCTCACTGAAACGGTTGGGCCTGGACTACCTGGACCTGTACCTCTTACACCAACCCTACGGCGACACCATGGGCGCTTGGCGGGCGCTCTCTGAAGCCTATCAGGCGGGTAAAATTCGGGCCATTGGCGTCTCGAACTTTTATGCCGATCAGCTAAAAAACCTAGAACTGACCATGCCGATTCCGCCGGTACTGAATCAGATTGAGGTCAACCCGTGGTACCAACAACCAACCGAAGTGGCCTTTAACCAGGGCGAAGGGGTTCGCGTTGAGGCCTGGGCACCGTTTGCGGAAGGCAAGCAGGCCATCTTCACCAATCCGACGCTCCAGACGATTGCCCAGGCTCACCACAAGACAGTCGGCCAGGTCATCTTACGCTGGCTCCTGCAACGCGGCATTACCGTGATCCCCAAAACCGTGCACGCCGCGCGTATGCAAGAAAATATTGACGTATTTGACTTCGAGCTAACAGCGGCCGAGATGCAGACGATTGCCGGATTGGACCAGCAGACCAGCCAGTTCTTTGACCACCGCGACCCGGTTACGATCGAACAGATCTTTGGCGCCAGTTTGAAACAATTAAAGGAGTAATTAAAATGACTAAACAACCAACGATTCACTTAAATGATGGTAATGATATTCCCGCTATTGGGTTCGGGACCTTCCTGATTCCCAACGACGGCTCGACGAAACAAGCGGTCACCGCAGCCTTGCAGGCGGGTTACCGGCACATCGATACGGCCGTTGCCTACTTCAATGAAGGCGAGGTCGGCCAGGCCATCGCAGCCAGTGACGTCTCGCGTGACCAGATCTGGGTCACCAGCAAACTGTGGCTGCAGGATTACGGCTACGAAGCGGCTAAGCAGGCCATCGACACGTCACTGACGAAGCTGGGGTTGGACTACCTGGACCTTTACCTGATTCATCAACCTTACGGCGACGTACCAGGTGCTTGGCGCGCCATGACGGAAGCCCAACAGGCCGGCAAAATCAAGTCGATCGGGGTCTCTAACATGACGCCTAAGATCTGGCAGAAATTTGTACCGGACTTTGCCGTTAAGCCGGCAATCAACCAAGTTGAGTTCAACCCGACATTCCAACAAGCACCGTTACGCCAATTGTTGGCCGCCGATGATGTGAAGTTAGAGGCCTGGGGACCCCTGGGCCAAGGTGATCAAGGCCTGTTACAAAACCCTGTCATCACGCGGCTAGCGGCCAAGTACGGCAAGGACGCGGGGCAGATCATCTTGCGGTTTGAAAACCAACTGGGGGTTATCGTCTTGCCCAAGTCGGTTCACGCCGCGCGCATCAAGAGTAACCTGGACATCTTTGACTTCACGCTGACCGCTGATGAAATGGCGGCCATGACCGCGCTGGACACGGGCAAAGGGCGGCATGATCCGGATGCCCCAGGGGTGCAGGGCATGTTGTTGGGGGCCTTTGACGTGCACGCCAACGATTAATGACAGATTTTTTGAAACCGGTCGGAGCCTAGCGCTGCGGCCGGTTTTGTGTCGCGTTGATTTGAACACTAATTAATTGGGGGAACATGTTATAATGGAGTTCATTGTGTGACATGAGGTAACGGAGGAAAACATGCGTGAGAAAGATTTTCAATTAAATATCCCCGCGGAGATTGGGGAACAGCTACAGCTAAAGCCGGAGACGTCGGTCAAACTGGTCGTAAAGCGCAATCGGCTGGTCGTTCAGCTCGAGGAGCCGCGGCTTCAGCTATTTCAGGACAAGGTCCTGTTATGGCCGGTCCTGACCGCGTTGTTCGTGAGTCTGGGCTTTTATCTCTACAGCCTGCAACAACGACTGCGAACGATTAAATTGGTCGGCGACTATTCTTTAGCCACGGCCATTATCGTCCTGGGTGTGTTGATGGGGACGGCCCTATTTGCCGGTTTCTTCATCCGGGGTCGGCACGATCCGGAGAACCATTTTAGCCAAAACGTTTACTGGCGAAATTTTCCCGTGATTGTGTTGTCATTTGCCCTGATTTTGGGTCTGTTGCTGGTCGGGAGCATGTGGCTACTGGGCGTGCTGTTCAAGGGGGCCAGCTTTGGCATCCTGACGGCGAGCATTATTTTATTTGCGTTTGGCGTGGTGACCAACGCCGTCATGATTTATTTTGCGCTGGTGGTCGACGCTGGCGTCCTGTCAACGGTCCTGATTCTGGTGATCATCAGTGGCGTTATCATCGCAATGGCCGTGAATAACCAAAAATACTGGTGGCAACACAACCTGAGTTTTCTAGGAACCAGCGGCGCATCAAGTGGCTGGCAGTTCAACGCGACCCTGATCTTCTCGGCGTTGCTAATGATTGCCTTGATTGATTACCTGTTCGTGCGGTTACAGGAATCCCTGCCGCAGACCCGGCGATTGTTGATTTTACGGGGATTGTTGACGTTGACGGCATTTGATTTGGGCCTGGTCGGGGTCTTCCCCAACAATATCAGTTCTCATGCGCTACATGATCAGGTGTCCGTCTTCTTGGTCTATCTGATTATTGCCCTGATTGTGAGTGTCCGCTGGCTGCTGCCGCAAGTCACCCAAGACTTCTTATACCTATCGTACGGTATCGGCGTGGCCTTGGTCGTGGCCGCAGTCTTGTTCCAGGTCATCGGCTACTTTTCTCTCACGGCCTTTGAAATGGTCGCATTCGTGCTGGCGTTTGGCTGGCTATTGATGCTGCTAGACCGGATCGAAGCATTGATTGACGTGGGAACAGAAGGGTTGATTACGCGGCGGGAGTAAATATAGTCCCGTGATTTTTTACAAAAAGGTGGGTGTTACCGGAAAAATTCTGGTAACACCCACCTTCTTTTTGTTTTGTTATTTGTGATTTAGCACGGTCAGCTTCGTCGGCATCTGGCGAACCTTCTGGGCTGCGTGCTGGGCGTTGATGCGGGCCACGATTTTGGTCAAAGTAGTCGTGGCCGTTTGGTCTTTACGAAACGAGTGCACGATCATACTATCATAGGTGACCCGATTGCCTTGCAAAGAGAACCAGTTGGGTGCGAGATTCTTGTCTGCGGCCGTGATGTGTTGATCGGGCCAAACTAGATAACGGGTGGGGTGCTTGGTGGCATAGTGTTCGACTTGCCAACCAGCCTTGAAGTCATTGACCTCTTGCCACCGCTGTAGCTGGGGGTCCTTGATGGCGTAGTAAATGATGGCGCTATAGGTCAACTTTGGGTGATGCTTGAGTTCGGTTGTGGTCAGTTTGCTGACAGATTTTTTGGCGTGTTTGCTCGTCGTGGGCTTTGCCGGCGATGAGGTGGATGGGGTGGACCGAATCAGGGCGATATACGCGCCACCCAAAATCAATAGGGCACTCACGCCAATGAGCACGCGTTTGGCTAATGTTGCCATCGTGAGACCTCCTGCGGAAATAATAATTCTAGTGTAGCGGTCGCATCAACTGGCGTAAAGGGGACAAAACGCCCAAATCCATTGGTAGCTCCGAATTTATATGGCTGAAACCTGGACCAAAAGGCAGCTAGCTCCGCTTAAAACTGATAAGCAAACAATCCAAACCCGGGATTATTCGCTTATCAGCCTTAATGCTCGCCAGCTAACTGCCTTTGGTTCCACTCTCAAAAAAACCACCTAAGAGCAGTCTACGCTTAGGTGGTCATGGCTAAATTCAATTGTTGTTTAGTACCAGTGGTGATGTTGCCAGAAGGACTTTGCCTTGGTCCAAGTCCCGTAACGACCAGCCACGTACTTGTTAGCGGTCTTTTCTTGGTTGACGGCAGATAAGTTGCCGTGCAGGTAAGACTTCAGTAATTGGTAACGACCATAACAGTTACCGTTACGTGCCGTGTAGCTGTAGCGGGATTCACGGTAAGCAATCCACTTCTTGGCAGCCTTTTGCTTCTTTGATAAGCCAGAGTTGATCTTGGCGATTTGCTTCTTTTGACTGGCGGACAATGTTGCGGCTTCCGCAGTCACCGTTGGTTCAGCATTAAAGCTGGTAGCGACGTTGGTAATCATCCCAAAGGAGATACCGAAAACTAATAAGATTGAAGCTAATTTGATTTTAAATTTAGTCATATTTTTTTAAACACTCTTCCTCGTTTGTTAATCTCTACCTAGTAGCATACGCGATGAATGTTGCAGTCATGTTACTACGCAATTAAAAGGCCGTCACAAGCAGGTAAAGTTATATGACGAGATTAGGGGGATTGCCCCCCGTCAGAGTGCTTTGAAACCGTGAGCTGTGGGGATTGGTAACGGATTTAAATAAATATTTCAATAATGAATAGGCCAATTGATTAGCTGGTTAGGAAAAGAGTTGTTGCCACCCGAAAAAGACCATGACCACGATTCCCAACGCAATTCGGTACCAACCGAAGAGTTTGAAATCATTGTTGCGGATATAATTGAGCAGAAATTTGATGGCCAAGTAAGCCACGATGTAGGAGACGATGACCCCGGTCAGTAAGATGATCACCTGGCTATAGGTAAACGTGTTGCCATGGATCAGGTATTTTAAAACCTTGAGGGATGACGCGCCAAACATGGTGGGAATCGCCAAGAAAAAGGAAAACTCGGTGGCCACGTAGCGGGAGGTTCCTAGCAAGATGGCCCCTAGGATGGTGGCGCCCGAACGCGAGGTCCCCGGCACCATCGCTAAGACTTGGAAACAGCCGATTAGAACGGCCAGCTTGAACGGCAGGGTATTGAGGTCGGTAAAACGTGGTGTCTTGGCCCGATTGTAATTTTCAATCACGATAAAGAGAATACCATACAGAATTAAGGTCGTCGCGATGACCTGCCAGCTGGTCAGGTGCGCGTCCATCCAGTCGTTGAGCGGTAGCCCCACGATAATTGCTGGTAAGACGGCGACCACCACCTTGACCCAGAGTGACCAGGTTTGGCGGCGTTCCACGGGGGTCTTCGTTGCGGCCCACGGATTGAGCTTGCTAAAGTACAGGACTAATACGGCCAGAATGGCACCCAGTTGGATAACGACCATGAACATATTGATGAAGGCGGTCGGCTCGTCTAGCTTGATGAATTCATCAGACAGGTATAAGTGCCCGGTAGAACTGATGGGTAGAAATTCAGTGATCCCTTCAATGATGCCGAGAATAATGGCTTTAATAATGTCTAACACGAGTAATTCCCCTTTGTAAGTAGCAGTATCTACAAGGTTATCAGACCGACGTAAAGGGCATGTCTTGGTTGTGTAAAATCTATGTAAAACAAAAAGGCCGAGATGTCCCGACCTTGGTACGACTGGTGTTATGGGTAGTAATTACCCGTTATTTTCTGAAGCAAAGCTATGCTGGTGTGCCAAAACCTTGCGGAAAACAAAGACGGTGCCGAGGAAGAAGCACGCGGCCAGACTCGCTGCGATTGGCAATGTGTGAAACATGTTTTCTGGTAAGACCAGCGCCAACAGCGGAAAGGCGTAGGCGGCGGGTAACTTGATGTGTAACAGCTGTAAGAGCACGAAGACCAGCGGTAGCGCCAGCAACGTGGTCAGCAGCCAAGACGCCAGTAGCGTGTGGATCAGCACGCCTAACGTGGCCGCACCGGCGAGGGCAATGATTTGGCGAATTGCCAGCTTGCCAGGATAATCGGGCAGCTGAGAAACCTCAAAGAAGACCACCAATACTGGCGGAATCCCGGCCATTTGCGGGAAGCCAGCTAGCCAAACGGCCGCGACCCAGACGGAAGCGACCAACGTGAAGCCCAGCATGTGGGAAACGTGGAGTGACTGACCCGCGGGTTTGCCGCGATAATGGCCTTGTAACAGGACACCCACTGTCAGCGTCAACGTGAAAAACAGGATTGCCAGAATAAAGGACCAGTGCGTGGCGTTAATAATGATGGGCAACAGTCCGGTGGCAAATGAAGGGGCGAGGGTAGAGCGCAACACGCTGAGTAAGAGTAGGATTAAGATCAAGGTCAGATAGACCTTCTCGGCGTAAGTGATGCCGAGCTGATTGACCAGAAAGCCAATCACCGCGGTCCCGGACGGTGCCAGGAAGATTTTAAATGGCTGAGCAATCCAACTACTGTTATGATAGATCCAGGTACCAGCCGTCAGCGCGCCAATCTCGGGCAGGATAATTTCGTAGTCGCCGAGTAGCGTTGCGGCTGCGACCATCAACAGGACGAACGCAAAGCCAATCAGGTAGTCGCGCCGCTCAAGCTTGGATAAAGACATGGGTCAAGAATACCTCCTTATAATTTTTTATATAAATTTGGATTTTTTGCCTAAGCGGTTTTGATTATAGCACGATGATTTCAAAATTTCAGGTTGAAAATATCGTGAAAACGTTGCCACTTCTGCTATTGTGGGCCTTAGAAATTTGGCCGCTCCTTGTCATGAGAAGCGTAGCAGCAGACTGGAAAATCTCCCGTTTCATTTCGTGAGCCTTGGGGTATACTAAAGAAACAACCAAACCTCAGGAGGAACACCATGATTGCATTAAAATCACAACGCGAGATTGCTGGCATGCAGGCGGCGGGAGACATCCTCGTCGGCCTCTTCCACGAGCTTGAAGACTATATTAAACCCGGGATCACAACCTGGGACATCGACCACTTTTCCTACGAATATATCGTGGGTCACGGCGCCACGCCAGGTGAGCTGAACTTTGAAGGCTACAAGTACTCGACCTGTGTCAGCGTCAATGACATGATCTGCCACGGTTGCCCCAGCAAGGACATCGTGTTGCACGACGGTGACCTAGTCAAGATGGATACAGTCATCGATTACGACGGCTACCTCAGTGACGCTTGCCACGCCTTTGTTGCGGGCACCCCGTCGGCTGAAACACAAACGCTGATGGATGTTACGCTCAAAGCGCTATACAAGGGTATCGATCAGGCCGTGGTGGGCAACCGCATTGGTGACATCGGCTTTGCCATCCAGGATTACGCGGAAAACCAATTGGGCTACGGCGTGGTTCGCGACTACATCGGCCACGGCATTGGGCCGACGATGCATGAAGATCCCGACGTGCCACACTATGGTCGCGCCGGTCATGGCACCCGTTTGAAGGCAGGGATGACCATCACCATTGAACCCATGATCAACGTTGGTAGCTACGAGTGTAGTGCACCGGCTGATGATGGCTGGACGATTCGCACGGTCGACGGCAGTTTGAGCTGTCAATATGAGCACACCATCGTGATCACCGACGACGGTCCTAAGATCTTGACGTCGTTTGATCATGAGTTGGATGCGCGGTATTTGTTAAAATAGGTAGCGAAAAGGGGCTTGCGAACAAACACGCGCAGGCCCCTTTAACATTGGATTTTTAAGTTAAGACGTTGGGAAGAAATCATCATCAGTTAGTGCGTTCTGATGTGCTTGAATGAACTGCTCATCCGTGAATGGATTGGGCGTTTTGGGTAAGAAAACAATGGCCCCATCGCGACCAGCGTAGACTTCGTATTCCTCAAACGGACTGTTGGTGCTTGCGGGAACGGGTAAGACGATTGCTTGGCCGAGCCGCTGTTTTTTAACCACCGTCATCGCATTTTCTCCTTTGTGATTGTCTAGACCGCCGTATACCCACCGTCGACCGTGAATTCTGAACCGGTCACGTAGTTGGATTCGTCCGAGCCTAAGTAGACGCAGATTTCACCGATGTCTTGCGGTTGACCGACCCGTTTCATGGGGATGGCAGCGGAAACTTGAGCAACTTGATCGTTAGGACCACTGGTCATTGGCGTGTTGATGACGCCCGGGTGAACCGAGTTGACGCGGATGTTGTAGCCCTTGGTAGTTGCGTCGATGGCGGCAGCCTTGGTCAGCATGCGCGTGCCGCCTTTGGACGCCGAGTAAGACGAGATGAGTGGGCTGGCAACCATGCCGGCGATGGAAGAAATGTCGATGATGGACCCGCCAGACTGCTTCATGGCTTTGATGGCGTGCTTCATGCCCAAGAAGTTACCCGTCAAATTAATATCCATGACCCGTTGCCATTCGGGCAAGGTGATCTCGTCGAGGGGTTTCATTTCAGGCAAGATTCCCGCGCAGTTGACCAGAATATCAAGCTGGCCAAACTGGTCGACAATGTGGCCAATCGTGGCTTGCCAAGCGGCTTCATCAGTGACGTCTAGTGAGACAAAGCTAGCGTTGTCGTGGTCCCGGACGATGGCCCGTTCGCCGTCGCTTTCCTGTAAGTCAGAGAGGATGACGCGAGCGCCTTCCCGTAAGTAACATTTGGCGATGCCGATACCGATACCCCCGGCGCCACCCGTAATCAATGCCGTCTTGTTTTGCAAACGTGCTGTCATCAAATGACCTCCTTGTAGATTCTAAGTTCATGGTATCACAAATAGAAAGTGAGGGTGTCGTGATTTGTTGGGAAAATGGTTGGTGAGGCAAGCCGTTGTGGTCCATGAGATAGTGCGGGAAATTATTAGTAAAATTGTGAAACGTCTACAAAAGTTTTACACAACCCACATCAAAATGCGACAAGGGCCTGCTATCCTAGGTGAGACTTAAAATTCTAGGAGGCTATCCATCTTGAAATCAAAATTACGCTTAGGCCTGTCATTGGGCGCACTCATCATGACGTTGGGGATTGGGGCACAGACCATCGTTACTCCGGTTCAGGCAGCGACGCACGCCACCACGACTCAGGCAGGAAAGCAAATCAAGCTGCAGGGCGCCGATAATGTCCGCGACTTAGGTGGCTACCGGACCAAGACGGGGAAGACCGTCAAAGCCCACGTCTTACTGCGGGCAGCGGCACTGAACAAATTGACCAAGGCCGATGCGAAGAAGCTCAAGCAGGTGTACCATGTTCGGACCGACATTGACTTGCGGTCTAAGGCGGAAGCTGCCAAGGCGCCTGACGTGAAGATTTCTGGTGTGACCTACAAATTTGATCCCGTGGTCAAGGATGTGTCCCAACAGTTCTCCATGACCAGTAAGGATGGCGTCAAGATCATGGAAAATGGCTACAAGGCCATGGTTACAAGCACGCAGGGCAAGAAGGCGTACAAGCAGATGTTCAAGATCCTGCTGAAGAATCCGAAGGGCCAAGCGGTACTCTGGCATTGTACAGCTGGTAAGGACCGCACGGGGGTAGGCACAGCTTTGGTACTGTCTGCTCTGGGTGTGAGTCGTAAGACGGTCATGAGCGATTACCTCTTGTCCAACAAGTACCTGGCCGCTAGCAACAAAGCTGCTATTCAACAGTTGAAAGACAAGGGCGCTGACGCCGCAACCATCAAGCTGATGACGGACATGTTGAGCGTGAAGAAGTCTTATTTGAACGCGGCCTTCTCTGCAATTAACAAGAAGTACGGCTCCGTGGATAAGTACCTGCAAAAGGGCTTAGGTCTGACGAAGACGGATCGGACGAAGCTACAGAAATTGTATTTGACCAAGTGATTGCCAATTCTCCCTTAATTTTCAGGCACAAGGTATAACTAGTTTCAAATGAGAGTTGAGCAACGAGGCTACACATGAAGCCTCGTTGTGTTACAATTATTGCTGAGGAGGTGCCTTAAAATGACAGTCACATCACTACGCTTTAAGGATGATCAGTATCAGGAAGTTAAAGCGTTAGCAGATTTTTATGGAGAATCGGTTACGACTTTTATGCGTAGAACAATTTTGGAGCGACTAGAAGATGAAGCTGATTATCGTGATGCGGTTAGCAATTTACAAACTAGTCATGGTGAGACAGTTTCACGCCAAGAAGTTATGCAGCGATTAGGGTTGAAATGAAATCTTACACTTGGAAATTTGCCAAAAAAGCCGATAAAGATTTTCAAAAACTCGACCGGCAAGTACAATTGCGGTTGGTCAATTGGTTGGACAAACACATCGAAGGGGCTACCAACCCCCGAATCTGGGGGAAAGCGTTGGTAGGAGATTTGGGAACTTTTTGGCGCTATCGCGTGGGAGGCTACCGAATTATTGCTGAAATTCAAGATGAGCAGTTTGTTGTCCTGATCGTGAAAACGGCAAAGAGAAATGATGTTTACAAATAGTGTCCCCTTTTCAAATTGGTCTACACCATGGTACACTAAGTCTAAACCAATGAGGGAGCGAATCAGCTTGTACAAGATTATTACCAGCGACTTAGACGAAACGCTATTGCGAACGGATGGTAGCATTTCTCAGGCTAACATTGATGCCATTGCGGCGGCTTCGGCCCGCGGGGTCAAGTTTGTCCCCAACACCGGACGTAGCTTCTTGACCGTGCAGAACCTGTTGAAGAAGCTACACCTGTATCAACGCCCCGATGAATACGTCGTGTCCTATAACGGCGGTGTGGTCGTTGAGAACCAGGAAAATCGCGTCATCGTCAGCAATCAAATGCCCTTTGCCGAGGCAAAGAAAGTCTTTGAGATCATGACGCAGTTTGACGTTGACATCCACGTCTATACGCTGGATCATCTGTACATTTACCGGCCGCGCGCGGACGACATGGCTTATTTGAAGACGCGGGGCGTGACCTTTGACGAGCTGACTGGCTCCTTTGACCAGTTTGTCGACGACCGCATCATGAAGGTTATCGTCATGAATCCAGATTTGACCGTGCGGCGGGCCGTGTATGATGCGATTACTGCGGCGTTTGACCAGATCAACTGTACCTATTCTTCTGGCATCTATATGGAAGTGAACCACGCTGGCGTGGATAAGGGAACGGCAATCTTAGACCTCGGTCGTCAATTGGGCGTTGGGGCCGATGAGATCATGGCCATCGGCGACAATGCCAATGATTTGGGGATGTTGACCAAGGTGGGGATGCCGGTTTCCGTGGCCAACGGGATTCCCGAGGTCAAGCAGGTTGCCAAGTTCGTGACGCCGCATGATTTTGAGTCAGGCGTGGCGGATGCCATCCATGAATTTGTTTTGTAAACTAGAGCTGGGACTGCGGTCCTGGCTTTTTTACGTTGACAGCGCGGACGAAATCCCGTATGGTGGAAGAACTTTAAACGAGAGGGGTGACAACCCATGGAACTGACGAATTTGATGGCGTGTGTCCCCGCAAACGGACAAGGACGTTTTTCCCTAGATTAACTTTAAAAGGAGAAAACTTGTGAAAAACGTCCGTCAATCGGCCCCGTCATTGGGACTGATCATTGTGCTGGTGGGGTTTCCCCAGATCAGCGAATCAATTTTTACCCCGGTCTTGCCACAACTGCAACACGTCTTACGTGTGAGTGCCAACCGGGCACAGTTAACCATGAGCAGTTACTTTATCGCCTTTGCCATTGGGGTACTCATTTGGGGCCAACTGGCCGATAAATGGGGCCGCCGACCGGCCATGTTAGCCGGCATTGGGGTGTACTTGCTGGGAAATTTAGGCTTATTTTTGAGCCCGGATTTCACCTGGCTATTGGGTAGTCGCTTGGTTCAAGCCTTTGGCGCCAGCGCGGGGTCCGTGGTAACGCAGACCATCATGCGTGAAAGTTTCAGCGGCCTGACTGGAGCTCGAATATTTGCTCAAACCAGTGCCGCGATGGCCCTAGCCCCGGCATTGGGACCGCTGATTGGTGGTATCATGCAGACCTACTGGGGGTATCGCAGCGTGTTTGGAACACTGATTGCGATGGCCGTTGCTGTCGGCTTGTACGCGCTCAGTCGTTTACCAGAAACACAACCAATTGACGCGCAGACGCAGTCGGTCAAGCAGTGGCCCTTGGTGCGTCGGTTATTAAGCGACCGCATTGTTTGGGGATACGGGTTGTTGATCGGTGGCATCAATGGCGTATTGTTTAGTTATTACGCTGAAGCGCCGTTTATCTTCATGACCCATTTTGGCTATTCAGCCGTTCACTACGGGTGGCTCGGGTTGATCCTAGCGGGTGCCAGTCTGCTAGGTGCCGTGCTGGTCAATTGGTTACTAAATTGGTTCACGCCGGAGCAGGTGGCATTAGGTGGCCTGATCTTCAGCGTGGTTGCTAGCGGCAGCCTGGTGATTGCGGCTTATGGGCAGAGTGCCGGGGCTATGTTGGTTACCATTTTCCTGACCTTTCTTGGGCTAAATGTTACGTTGCCCAACGCTTTGAACCGGGCACTGGTTGGTTACGAGGACGTGATGGGCAGTGCCAGCGGCTGGTTTAGCCTGGGATACTACTTACTCGTCAGCGCCTTCACTTATGGCATGAGCTGGTTGCACAATGGTGCGGTTGAAACACTGCCGTGGTACATGTTGGGCTTGTGTGGCGGCATGTTACTGAGCTTTGTGGGGTTGATCGTGCGTCAAGTGCGTGCCACCAGTGAAATTTCAGAATAGAAAACGTTACGGGCGTGGGTTCAGCGAATAGCTGTCTCACGCCCGTTTTACAATGAAATTTGTAAGCCGTTCGAACAGCGACCACGCCACGGCGGTGGTACACGGGCGAGGTAAAACTGGTTGTGAGTGACCAGGACCTGAAGACCTTGCGGCAAGATGCGGTGCATAGTGTGCGGTGAAGTCGCGGTGGATGTTTGACGACAGATTCTTACGTTGGGTGTATGATTAATCCTGTTAGTGTTAATCCATCTAAATGAGGAGAGGTTTGCATGAAGATAGTGAGCGCAGGCGTTGTGACGGTGGCAGTTGCGGCCGGTTTGACAATTGGTGGGGTGACCACGCCATCGGCCAAAGCAGCGACCTGGCATCAGGGCACACCGAAGATTTTGCGGGGGAAGTGGGTCGATGGGAAGAAGAATCAACTGTTGAACTATTACCCGACTTTCGTTGGCAAGGCGAATGAACTCAGTTTTAGCGGTATTGATCCGACAATTAATAAGCATATGCATTACCGCCACAAGAAGGGGAGTCCCATTTACTACGTCAAGGGGCATGAAACGCTGTATAGTCACGGCAAACTCGTGAATTACTACAAGTTCAGTCTGCACAAAACGACGCGCAAACATAAAAAATATCGAGCTAAATTTTACATCTACTATCAAAATAATGATGGCCAAATTTGGCGAGCGAAAAAGGCACATTACGGCCATTATTTCTACAAATAAATCAATAAAACCCGCTAATCGGCGGGCTTTTTGATCCGCTGAGCACGATATCAATTTGCTGGGACAAAGTAGTTGCGGCCCACAACTAGATAGCCTAAAATCAACTTAATTAGAACAGAATTCAGGCTAAGCGAGTTGAAGGGAAGGTCACGCTGTGAAAATTGTCAGACGCTTGTTACTTGCCATGGTTTTGGGCATCGCCGTTTTTATTTGGGTCAATTGGCAGCCCTTGTCGACGCAGTTTCAGTATTATCGGGCCGCCATTTGGGCGACGGTCACTGGTCGCTCGGAAACGGCTGCAAGTCAGGCGGCTGGTAATTACCAGTCAAGTGGGTACATTTTGCGTAATCTGAAGGATGCCACTACCAAGACCGGGGCGGATGATACGCCGGTGGAAGAGGCCATGCAGGGGCTGTTATTACAGAAAAAATACTATTACCACTTTGCCAAGAACACGCCAGCGAAGGCTCGGCAAGCCTTTACGTATGCCGTCGACGTCTACAATCAGACCGGTATCGTTCAGCTGGTTGCCGGTGCGGGTACCTCGGAGACGAATCGGGTGACGTTTGGCATTTATCACAAGCGCGAGCCCAAAGACCAGGCGACCATCGAGTATGGTCACGGCGGGCCGCAGATCACCCAGCGTATCAGTTGGCGGGGCATCCTGACCACTAACACCGCGACGGCCGAGCTGAATGCCACCTATCCGCAGGCCTTTAAACGGTCCGTGGCTGTTCATGAGCTGGGACATGCATTAGGGCTGGATCATAGCTCGGACAAATCCTCGGTCATGACGCCCATCGACCAGGGCAAGACGCAATTGTCAGCGGCGGATCTCAAGAGCCTGCGCGCAATTTACCAAAAATAAGGCTGCGGCAAATTAAAGGCATTCGTGACCTGACTGGTGTATGATTAACTTGTATACAACTAATACAAAGTGAATCAGTACAAGCAGTTAACCAGAAGGGATGCGGTTTTATGGCAACGATTTACGATTTTACGGAAACGGAAATGAGCGGGCAAGCCATCGACTTCAAGGATTATCAAGGCAAGGTCTTGTTGATCGTCAATACCGCCAGCAAGTGTGGCCTGGCGCCGCAACTGGAAGGGATTGAAGCCCTTTATAAAAAATATCATGACCAAGGCTTCGAGGTCTTGGGCCTGCCGTCCAATCAGTTCCACCAAGAATTGGCGACGGATGAAGAGGTCAATGATTTTTGCCAAATGCATTACGGCGTGACCTTCCCAATGACGCAACGTGTTGCAGTCAATGGGGAGGATGAAGATCCACTGTTTACCTACCTTAAAGAAACCGCGGGTCATGGCCGCATCAAGTGGAACTTCACCAAGTTTCTCATCGGGCGCGACGGTCAGTTGATCGACCGCTATGCGCCGGTCACCAAGCCGGAAAAAGTAGAACCAGCCATCGTAACGGCTTTAGCCCAGTCTCAAAAATAAGTAACAGCATATTAAAAAGGTCGAGACAACTGTCCCGGCCTTTTTGATATGCTGTATGAGTTAATGACCCACGATTAGTGCCCCAACGCCGGTAGCCACGACCACGTAAATGGCGGCGACTAGTGCGGTCAGCCAGGTGCTTTTACTCCAGAATTTTTCTGACATGGTGATTTCCTCCTAAGCCACTGACTTGGTGGCTGGCGTTGATGTTAATTTTGACTTGTTCAGCAGGAGCGAACTGGCCACCACGGACAGTGAGCTGAGCGCCATGCCGAGGCCGGCGAGTTCGGGACTTAATGACAGACCGAAGACCACGAAGATACCGGCAGCCACGGGAATGCCCAACGTGTTGTAAATGAATGCCCAGAACAGGTTGAGCTTGATTCTGTTGAAAGTCTTTTGACTGAGCTCCAGCGCACGAACCACGTCCATCAGGTCATTCTTGACCAGGACGATGCCGCCAGATTCAATGGCGATATCTGTACCAGAACCCATGGCGATACCCACATCTGCGGTCGTCAGTGCAGGCGCGTCGTTGATGCCATCGCCCACGAAGGCTACGGGACCATCGGCTTGGAGCTGCTTGACGTGATCGGCCTTGTCGCCGGGCAACACGTCGGCGATGACGGTGTCGATACCGACTTCATCCGCAATGGCTTGGGCCACGCGTTGGTTATCGCCCGTCAACATGACGGTCCGTAAGCCACGATGCTTAAGGGCTGCAATGGCGGCTGCGGAACTGGCCTTGGGTGCGTCTTGGATGGCAATCAAGCCAATGATTTGATCCGCCACGCCGACCAGAACGACGGTCTTAGCTTCGGCTTGGAGCTGCGCCATTTGGTCGCTCAAGGTGGCGTCTAATTTGTAATCCGCAATTAATTTATCATTACCGATGACGGCAGGCTGACCAGCGACCGTGGCCTGAACCCCTTTGCCTTCAATGGCTTGGAAATCCTGGGCCGCGGTGACCGCGATATTCTCCGCCTTGGCCTTGTCCAAAATGGCAGTGGCCAGTGGGTGTTCAGAAGCGACTTCGAGGTTAGCGGCGACTTGTAAGACTTGCTGGGGGTCACCCACGATGTCGGTCACTTGGGGATGGCCAGCGGTGATGGTCCCCGTTTTATCAAAGACCACCGTCTTGACGCGGTTGGCGGCCTCGAGGACCTCACCGTTCTTGATCAAAATGCCCATCTTGGCACTACGACCAGTGCCGACCATCAAGGCCGTGGGGGTGGCAATCCCTAAGGCACACGGGCAAGCGATGATCACGACGGAAACGGCGAAGAGCACTGCACTGACCAGCGGTGCGCCGAGGAAGACGTACCAAATGGTAAAGGTGACAATGGCCGCAATCAGTACGGCCGGTACGAAGATATCAGCGACCTTGTCCACCGTCTTTTGAATGGGCGCGTGACTGGTTTGGGCCTTCTTGACCATTTCGACGATTTGCGACAGTAACGTATCGTTGCCGACCTTGCTAGCCTTAAACGTAAAGGTCCCGGTATTGTTCATCGTGGCGCCGATAACCTTATCACCGGTTTGCTTGGTGACGGGCATACTTTCGCCGGTCACCATGGATTCGTCAATGGTTGAAGACCCGTCAACGATGACCCCGTCGACGGCAATCTTTTGGCCGGGACGAACGCGAATGACGTCGTTAACGGCGACTTGGGCCAATGGAACCTGCGTCCACTGGCCATCGCGCATGACTTCGGCGTCCTTAGCCTGTAAGTCGACCAGCTTGCTGACGGCACCAGAAGCGGAGTGCTTCATTTTCTCTTCGAAATACTGGCCCAACAAGATAAAGGTGACCACGAAGGCGGCACTTTCAAAGAAGACAGCCTTACCCGCTAACATGGCGTAGAAGCTGTATAAGTAGGCTGTGATCGTCCCAATGGCGACCAGCGTATCCATGTTGGCGTGGTGGTGACGGAAGGCAGCCCAAGCACTTTGAATGAATGGCCCGGCAGATACGGCCATGACGGCGGTTGCCAGCAAGAACATCGTCCAAGCACCGCCGGGTAGCATCAGGCCAAAGGGTTTTGTAAACATTTCGACTAGCATCGGTAGGGAGACGACAAGCGAGAAGACGAACCGATTCTTGATGCTCATGGTTTGACGACCACCTTTCCAAAGAACATGTCCATGCCACAACTAAACGGGAACTCGCCGGCTTGACTGGTATCGACGGTCACGGTTTGCGGCTGGTTCAGGGGTAGCGCACGGCTGAAGCACAATGTCTTCGAATGAACTTGGTCCAAACACCCAGCATCATTGACCCGGGTGAAGGTCAACTCGGCCGGTGTGCCTTGGGTTAAAACGACTGTGGCGGGCTGGTAGCCGCCATCAACGGTGATATTAGCAGTTTGTTTTGTCATGTGTGAGACCTCCATTATTTGATAATGACTTTGCCGTGAAACATGTTCATGCCACATGCGTAATCGAATTCGCCGGACTTGCTGGTGTCAATGGCAATTGCGTGGGCTTGATTTTGCGGGAGAAATTCGTTAATCCCAAAGTCGGGGAAGACGACTTGTTCCAGACAGCTGGACGGATCCTTGCGGTTAAAGGTGACCGTGGCCGGTACGCCCTTCTTTAAGACCACCGTGCTAGGGGAATAGCCCCCGCTGACTTCGACGTCCACGTCTTGCGTGTGGTCACTGACCGCGGCATCGACAGCGGCGGTCGCGTGATTGCCGAAGAACCACCAGGCAATGAAACCAACGAGAATAATGGCAACAATTAGAACAATAAGTTTAATCATGAGGCGGATCTCCTTCTTGTTTACATTTGTAATCCTTAACTGATGAGTTAAGCATACCGCCATCGTTTACAATTGTCAACGATAAAAATCCGGTATGCCAAGATGATATATTTTTTTGGGTATAGAAGTGGGGTGGTGGCAATCGTGAGAATCAAAAAGAGTCCAGGCCATCAGCCCAGACTCACGTTATGCTATTTCAGTTGCTTCACTAACTTTGGATTATAAACTAATTTTTGAATGTGCTTGGTGATTCTTCCCATCCGGGGGAAGCCGCTAAAGCCGCTTTGACCGGCGCCGTGGGTCATGATGACCAGGACGTAACGTTGACCGTTGGGCAGGGTGACGATGCCGGCGTCGTTGTTGGTGTCTGCTAGCCAGCCGACCTTGTCAGCGACGACGGTTCCCTTGGCTGCGGCAGTCGCACCGGCGGGAATACCATCACGATAAACCTGTTGTTTCATTAAGGATAACAGCCAGGAACGGTTGTGGGCATTGTTAAATGGCGCCTCGGCCCGTGCTAATTTGACCAGCACCTTGCGCAGACTCGTGGCGGTCGTGGTGGCCTCCTGACCAGGCACGAAGGTTGGTGAATACAAGCCCTCGTTGGCGAGAAATTCATTGATTCCGCTTAAGCCATAGGTGTCGAGGATGCCCTCAGGGAAATCATTGGCGCTATTCACGATCATCCGGTGAAAGCCATCCTGATTGGTCGGCGTCCAGGTGTAAGCGTGCTGTTGGCTGAGGTGAAAGAGGTAGGCCGCAATGAACAGCTTGTAGGTGCTGGCCGAAACCTCGGGCGTGTGGGCATTGGCGGATGCCGCCAGCTTGCCCCGTTGGTAAAATTTCTGGGCAACGGGTGACTGGGCGGCGCGACTACCGGGCACGGCGCCGAGATTGTAGAAACTTACGCTGGTGTTGCCATCGGCGGTGATGTGCTTCAGATATGTATGCAACTGCTTCTTGACGTGGCGCTGCTCACGCGTGATCTGTCGACTGGTCGTTGGCTGTGGAGACGCTGTGGTTGCTTGGGCCTGCGTGGCGTTTTTTTGCCGCGCTTGCACGCTAAAAATCCCGGTGAAGCCAAGTACCACGATGGCAGCGGCCATCACGATGATTCGGTACTTAAAGAGTAAGTGACCGATTGAATTCGGACGAGCGTGTTTCATTGGCATATAATCACTTCTTTAATGTTGGTCTACTGAACTAATTAATGGTTTTAATTATACGCCCAATTTTGGGCGGCGTATACGTGAAAATGACGGGAGATGGGAGAATTTAGCCAGTTTAAACTTGAGACGCCAAACAACACTGGCCGCTTACCGTCTGCCGTCCACCAGATGTGGGTTGGATTGCTGTGGGCAATCGTCAGACTTCCTGCACCAACCCATCAAAGAAACGTTTCAATGAAGTCTTGCCGCCAGTAGTGCGGGTGCCTTCCAGCAGGAGCATTTCACTCCGCACATTCTTATATTCATATAGGGTGTTGGCATATTCGACCACGATTTCATCCCCCATGCCGTCCAGACTGATATTGGCCAGGTTGGTCAGTCCCGTCTTGATGGCCCGGCGAATGCGCTGGAACATGATTTTCTTTTCCCGGTCGTCGATGTGGTAGGCCGCATTGAAGTCAATTTCACGGAAGCTCAGGTTCTGGTCGAGCATGATCTGCGCGATGGCTAGAATGTCTGAGGACCCCGCTTCAGACGTAATCCCTAGGAAGCGGAGAATCGACAGGATCTTTTCCTTTTGATGTTGCTTCTGGTCAACGACGGGCGCCGTGGCCACGGCCCCACCGCCAACGAGCGACTGGATATTGTTGAGCTTGGTTGCCATCTGGACGCTCTGGGAGACCTTTTCAACGACAGTCTTCACTTCAATGATGTTGATTGGTTTATCAATGAAAAATTCAATTCCCGCTTCGTAGGCCTCGGCCCGCAGATCGCTGTCCTTAACCTGTGAGATCATAATAGCCCGCAGCGTCGGTTTGAGCGTCTTGAGTTTTTTGATCAATTCAATCCCGGAGATGCCCGGCATCAAGAGATCAGCCAGGACAATGTCGACATCCATGATCATGATATCGGCCAGGGCCTTCTTGGCGTCATGGGCAATGCCAATCACCGTGTTCTCGGGGTTCTTTTCCAAAATCTGACGTAAAATCATGGGAATCGACGGGTCGTCATCGACAATATAAAAATTCATTAGGCATCTGCCTCCTGTTCTAAGCGTTTTTTACTGAGTTTGACGGTAAAAGTGGTGCCCTTCCCCAGTTCGGATTCAACGTGAATGTCGCCGTCGAACTGTTCTTGGGCAATGATCTTGACGTGGGACAGGCCAATACCCCGGTAGACGTCACCGTTTTCGTTGAACTTGGTGGTGAAGCCTGGCTGAAAGATCATGGCCAGCGTCTCGGCATCCATTCCACTGGCGTTGTCACTAACATTTAGCAAAATATCACTGCCGCGATCGACCACGCTGACGATGACGGCACCGCTGGGGCGGCCCTCCATGGCGTCGACACTGTTAAAAATCAGATTGGAAAGAATGGAGACTAAGTAGTAGTGATTGGGCACCATCAAGTCGACGTGGTTGTGGACCTCGATCGTGACGTTGGGAAACTTGGGCTTGATGGATTCACGGATATAGTCGGTGGTGACCTTCAAGATGTCTGCCAGCTGCATGGCCGTATCGGTGTCGTCGTTGAAGTAATCGCCCAGACCCCGAATCACGTTTTGATAATCCTTCTTGATTTCGTGCACGTCGCGGGCAATTTGCAAGGCCTTGTCGCGTTCCGCCTCGCTCACGTTTTCCTGTTGCAGGTCTTGGTTCAAGAGGTAGGCGTTCTTCATGACGTTTTCAATCTCGCTGATATTTTTGCGCATGAAGTAGACCTCACTGTTCACGGCTGAGGCCACCCAGATGAAATGGTAGTAGCGTTGCTCATGATTTTCTTGTCGTAGCATTAATTGGAAGTAATGGTACAAAAAGGCCAAGAGGCAGCTGACCAGACTGCGGATGAGGGCCGTGATGAACAGAATCTGGAAGAGCTGATACGTATAATGTGAAAAGCTGGTCAGCAGGCTGACTTCTAGCAGATTGGCCACGTAATCGCAGAGCACGATGGTTAGGAAGAAGGTCGTGTTGCTACGTTGCCCACGCCGCCAGTATAGGAGGTAGTAAATCAGACCGTAACACAAGTAAAAGGCCATGTCGGCCAAAATATAAATAACATTGTCATGGGAATCGACATCGTGACTGATGAACAGCAGAATTCCGCGAAAGACGGGCGAGGCCACCGCCACGGCGACGGTCAGCGAGATGGGGTTAAAATCCCGATTGAAGTAGAGAATGACTGGCAAGATAAAAACGGACAAGGTGACGATAAAACCGGGTGCATATGTTTGAAAATTCACTTGTGAGGCCAAAGCAATACAAATCGCTGATAAGCCAATTCTTTGGTAGCGTTCGTGCGTGAAGAAACGGGACTGCTTAAACATGAATTTTACTCCTTAGAAAAAGTTTTAACAAAGTTTTGAAGCATTTTGAAGTTTTATGAAACCGCTTACTATACTAGTCATTGTAAATAACAAAGGAGGAACTTACAATGTTTAATCTTCGTAACCGTAGCTTTTTAACTTTATTGGACTACACCCCAAAGGAAATGGGCTTCTTACTGCAATTGGCTGAAGACCTGAAGAAGGCCAAGTACGCTGGGACGGAACAACAAAAATTAGTCGGCAAGAACATTGCATTGATTTTCGAAAAGAGTTCCACGCGGACGCGCTGTGCCTTTGAAGTCGGTGCCTATGACCAAGGCGCCCACGTGACCTACTTAGGCCCTACTGGTACGCAAATGGGCAAGAAGGAATCCGCTGCTGACACGGCACGGGTACTGGGCGGCATGTTCGACGGCATTGAATATCGTGGGTTCTCCCAACGGACAGTTGAAACCTTAGCCAAATACTCCGGGGTACCGGTTTGGAACGGCTTGACTGATGAAGATCACCCAACCCAAGTGCTGGCTGACTTCTTAACTGCCAAGGAAGTTCTGAAGAAGAACTACAGTGACATTCACTTTACTTATGTGGGTGATGGCCGGAACAACGTGGCCAACGCCTTGATGATCGGTGGCGCAATCATGGGGATGACCTTCCACCTGGTTTGCCCTAAGGAATTGAAGCCAACCAAGGAACTGCGCGACAAGGTCAATGCCATTGCGGCTAAGACAGGCGCTGACATCTTGATCACTGATGACATCGACGAAGGGGTTAAGGGCTCTGACGTGCTCTACACCGACGTTTGGGTATCCATGGGTGAACCAGATTCAGTTTGGAAAGAACGGATCGAATTACTCTCACCATACCAAATCAATAGCGAAATGATGAAGAAGACGGGCAACCCTGACGTAATCTTTGAACACTGCTTACCTTCATTCCACAATGCTGAAACCGGCGTGGGTAAGGAAATCGCTGACAAGTACGGCATCACTGAAATGGAAGTTACTGACGAAGTCTTCGAAAGCGATGCTTCAGTTGTCTTCCAAGAAGCTGAAAACCGGATGCACACCATTAAAGCTGTGATGGTCGCAACCTTAGGCGAATAATCGGAGGCGTACAGATGGCTAAAATCGTAGTTGCTTTGGGCGGTAACGCCTTGGGCAAATCTCCAGAAGAACAATTGAATTTAGTGAAACACACGGCTAAGTCCTTGATTGGACTGGTCGCTGCGGGTCACAAGGTCGTCATCAGCCACGGCAACGGTCCCCAGGTTGGCGCCATCAATTTGGGCATGAACTTTGCCGCTGAACACGGCCAAACGGCAGCCTTTCCGTTCCCTGAATGTGGGGCCATGAGCCAAGGCTACATTGGCTATCATTTACAACAAAGCCTGCACAACGAACTGCACCGCCAAGGCATTCAAAAGGATGTTGCGGCCGTGGTCACGCAAGTAGAAGTCGACGAAAGCGACCCGGCCTTTGACCATCCCACGAAACCGGTTGGGTCCTTCTACAGTAAGGAAGACGCCGATAAAATCGTGGCGGAAAAGGGCTACACGTTCGTTGAAGATGCTGGCCGTGGTTACCGGCAAGTTGTCCCATCACCACTTCCGAAGGCCATCATTGAAATCAAGAGCATCAACGACTTGATTGAAAATGATAACTTGGTCATCGCTGGCGGTGGGGGCGGGGTGCCCGTTGTCGACACGGCTGACGGTCTCAAAGGCGTGCCAGCAGTGATTGACAAGGACCGCTCCAGTGCCTTGTTAGCCGCAAACATTTCCGCAGACCAACTGATTATTTTGACGGCCGTTGATGACGTTTACGTCAATTACGGCAAGCCAGAACAACAAGCACTGCGGGAATTGTCCAGCGCAGATGCGCAACGCTACATTGATGAAGGTCAATTTGCGCCCGGCAGTATGCTACCGAAGATTGAGGCTTGCTTAGGCTTCGTCGCTTCCGGTAACGGTCGGACTGCATTGATCACGTCACTTGATCACCTCGATGACGCCTTAGCGGGCAAGGTCGGGACCCTGATCAAGGCCTAAGAAATTAAATTAACGGAACGTGGTCCAATCGTGCGGTGATGTTGGTGACACCCGTTCTTGGACCACGTTTTTCATTTGCTAAGCGTCAAATCACTTAAAGGGGTGAACTTAATGGATGCATCAGTAGAACCAAAACCCAAAAAGAAATTCAAATTAAGAATGCCCGGCGCGTTCGTCATTTTATTCATTCTGACCATCGTCGCCGTTTTCGCGACTTGGATCATTCCGGCCGGTTCATATTCTAAGCTATCATATAGCGGCTCACAACTCCAGATCTCCCGGCCTTCCGGGAAGACGGTCAAGGTGCCCGCCACCCAGGAACAACTGGATAAACTGGGCGTTAAGATCAATATCAAAGAATTTACGTCTGGGGGAATCACCCAAGAAGTCTCGATTCCCAACACGTATCACCGGTTGAAGCAACGGCCGGCGGGACTCGGCGCCATCACCAGTAGTATGGTGCGGGGAACCATCGAAGCCGTTGATATTATGGTGTTCATCTTCGTATTAGGGGGCCTAATTGGCGTGGTTAAAGCCAGTGGGGCCTTCGAATCCGGCTTGATGGCCTTAACGAAAAAGACCAAGGGCCACGAATTTATGCTGATCTTCATGGTGTCCATCTTGATGGTCCTCGGGGGAACGCTCTGTGGGATCGAAGAAGAAGCCGTGGCATTTTACCCGATTCTGGTGCCCATCTTCATTGCGATGGGCTACGACTCAATCGTCTGTGTGGGGGCTATCTTCCTCTCCAGTTCAGTCGGGACGGCCTTCTCCACGATTAACCCGTTCTCCGTGGTTATCGCGTCTAACGCAGCTGGGATCAACTTTACCGAGGGGATCAGTTGGCGGATCGGTGGCTTAGTGGTTGCCGCAATCTTCGTGCTCTTCTACCTGCACTGGTACAGTAAGAAGGTCAAGGCGACCCCGTCATTCTCCTACACCTATGAGGATAAGAGTTCCTTTGATAAAATGTGGTCCGTCTCCTCTGACGACACCAGCAATCAGGACTTCACGTTACGTAAAAAAATTATCCTGATTCTGTTCGTGATTACCTTCCCAATCATGGTGTGGGGCGTTATGTCCCAGGGCTGGTGGTTCCCAACCATGGCCTCCTCATTCCTGTTATTTGCCATTATCATTATGTTCATGACCGCTACCGGTAAGTACGGTATTGGTGAAAAGGGCGTTGTGGATGCCTTCACGAATGGGGCGGCCAGTCTGGTCGGGGTTTCCCTGATCATTGGGTTGGCACGGGGCATCAACCTGGTTATGAATGAAGGGATGATCTCAGATACCATCCTGCAATACTCCTCATCACTGGTCGCACACGTCAGTGGTTCGGTCTTCATCATTGTCATGATGCTGATCTTCTTCGTCCTGGGCTTCATCGTGCCATCCTCATCAGGATTGGCTGTGCTGGCGATGCCAATCTTTGCGCCATTGGCCGATACGGTCGACATTCCGCGGTTCGCCGTGGTGACCGCTTACCAATTCGGGCAATACGCAATGCTCTTCTTGGCACCAACTGGTTTGGTCATGGCAACGCTGCAGATGCTGGACATGAAGTACTCACACTGGTTCAAGTTCGTTTGGCCAGTGGTGGCCTTCGTGCTGGTCTTCGGTGGTGCCATCCTGGTCATGGAAGTCATGCTGAGCTAAGGGTGACTGCCAGCTATCACAGTTTCAGAATAATGATGAGCAACGAAAAAAGTCGACTTGCGGGTCGACTTTTTATGTGGATAAATACCATACTTTTAAATTTGTTTAATAAATCACATGCCACGACTACCAAAAACTGCTAAACTAAAATCATGAGCAAATAAAACGGTTACATAATTTAAAGGAGGACTTCATCCATGAAGTATCGGCAGTTAGGTAAATCAGGATTACGTGTCAGTGAATTGGCGTTGGGCAGTTGGATGACCGACGTTAGCGACACTAGCAAGCAGGATCTGGCGGCGCAAAGCATCAAGTTGGCCTACGAGAAGGGTATCAACTTCTTTGACTGCGCGGACGCTTACAGCGGTGGTGCGGCCGAGCGGTTCTTGGGGAAGACGTTGAAAGAGCTGCCCCGCAAGGAAT
This sequence comes from Levilactobacillus yiduensis, assembly GCF_024718525.1. Classification (NCBI taxonomy): domain Bacteria; kingdom Bacillati; phylum Bacillota; class Bacilli; order Lactobacillales; family Lactobacillaceae; genus Levilactobacillus; species Levilactobacillus yiduensis. The sequence goes on along the minus strand of NZ_JAMXAZ010000001.1, from coordinate 270,025 downwards.
TGGTTCTATCCAGCAAGGTGTTCTTCCCGACCGGTGACGGCGTGAACGACCGCGGTCTCTCACGCAAGCACATCACGGAATCGCTCGACCAGTCGCTGACCAACATGCAGACGGACTACCTGGACCTGTATTTCTGTCACCGCTTTGACCCTGAAACACCCCTGGCAGAAACGTTGAGCACCCTCAGCGGCTTGGTGGATCAAGGCAAGATCTTGTACTACGGCGTGAGTGAATGGCGGCCGGTCCAAATTCTGGAAGCACAACTGATCATTCAAGAACGCGGCCTGCACCCGATGACGGTGGTTCAGCCGCAATACAACATGTTTGACCGCTACATCGAGCATGAGTTGCTGGATGTTTGTGAAAAGTTGGGACTGGGTGTCGTGCCATTTTCACCGCTGTCCCAAGGCCTGCTGACCGGGAAATACCGCAAGGATCAGGCCATTCCGGCAGGCTCACGGGCCACGTATCAAGGACAAATCAAGGCCTTGTTGACGGATGCCAATTTGGACAAGGTCGAAGCACTGCTCAAGATGGCCCAGGAATTAGATACCGACCTGGCCACGTTTGCCTTAGCTTGGGGATTACGTGATTCACGAATCTCCAGTCTGATTACCGGTGCCAGCAAGCCAGCTCAACTGCAAAATAATTTGAAGGCGTTGGACCTTGAGATTCCGGCTGAGTATTATGACCGAATCGACCAGTTATTTGGGTTTAAGAAGTTCTCGCGGCAGATCGGGTAGAGTTGGGCTTCGCCACCCCGTGTGGTATGCTTATTAATCGTAAGCACCCGTGACACGGGGAAAGGGAGGGACCATTTTGGCTTTAACGACCGCCAAAAATTTTTTACTACTGACTGAACACATCGACAAGCGACCGATGCTGCGGACCCGGTTCACCACGCAGGCCTACCTGGTGTTGGCCGCCGTGCTGGACCTGGTCGACCAGGGCATTCTGGCCGTGAATGGCGACCAAATGGCGATTGCCGATGCCGCGCGCTTTGACCAGCTACCGCAGTACCTGAACGCCTTTAAAATTCGCCTCAGGTCGGATCTGGCGCAGGATGCCCACCTCAAGACCGCACTGAAGTTGGTCACCAGCTGGGATATCGTCAATGCCCTCTATGATGGCTTGGGGGCCGAAACGTTGGCTGAGCAGACCACGGAACGGGTCATTTTTCAAAATAACTTAAAGCCCCACGTCATCTACGAACCCACCGCTGCCAGCCGACAACGGGTCCGCGATGCACTGCTGCAGCAGTTATTGGCTACGCAACCAGCCGGCGCTGCCTGGAATTTATACGTGATTTTAGCCCAAGAACAGGCGTTGACCTGGCTGTTTTCTGCCGATCAACTGGCACAGTTGCGGGCTGCCGTGGCGGCGCATCCCGGTAGTGCAACGGCTAGTAGGCTGGCGACTCAGGCCGGCGATATCATTCAAGCCAAGAAATTCGAAATGGACGGCTGGTTAAGCTAAAACTCGGCTGTCAAGAAAAGATTCTTCAATAAACTGTTGAAGAATCTTTTTTTAATGGACAAATGGTCTAAAAGATTGCTAGATTGCGACTTAACCGCATTGGTCGGTCACCTTACTAACGGATTAATTATGCCGGCTAGACTTGTTTTAGCCGCTTGGGGGACCTATGATGAAATTGTGAACTAATTCTCAAAAGGAGATGGGTGGCATGTCATTAACGATTGCTGCTTTACGAGAGGCCCCCGGGGAAAACCGGGTCGCACTCTCGCCAGAAGTCGTGCGTAAACTGGTAAAAGGTGAGTTTCAGGTCTTGATTGAAACGGGGGCCGGTGACCGGTCGTTTTACCCGGACGCGGTCTTTGAAGCCGCGGGTGCTAAGATTTGTGACCGGCAAGCCGCAATTCAAGGGGCCGACGTCTTGGCCACGATTGGCCAACCGGGTAAGGATGTCGTCGACCAACTGAAGGCTGGTCAGACCCTATTAGGGTTGTTACAACCCCTGACGGATTTGGACTACGTGAAGGAATTGGCGGATAAGAAAATTAATGCGTTGGCATTTGAACTCTTGCCGCGAACCGTTTCCCGGGCTCAGAGCATGGATGTCCTGAGCTCGCAAGCCAGTGTGGCCGGCTACAAGGCCGCCTTGTTGGCCGCGGACCGGTTCTCCCGGTATTTACCAATGATGATTACGGCCGCTGGGACCGCTAAACCCACCAAGGTTCTGGTTCTAGGGACCGGGGTGGCGGGTCTGCAAGCCATCGGAACGGCCAAACGGCTAGGCGCGATGGTTTCTGGCTACGACATCCGGCCTGCTTCTCGCGGTGAAGTCGAATCGTTGGGGGCCACGTTTCTGACGACCTCTGTTTCGGCAACTGGTGAAGGCGGGTACGCCCGGGCATTGACCCCGGAGGAAACCGCCCAGCAACAGGCCGAGTTGGCTGAATTCATTGCGCAAAATGACGTCATCATTACCACGGCACAGGTTCCTGGACGGCGGCCACCATTGTTAGTCACCCAGAAATCCGTTGATGCGGCCAAGGCGGGTACGCTGTTCATTGACTTGGCGGCCAGCGACCTCGGCGGCAACGTGGCCGGTTCCCAGCCCGACAAGACCGTGACCACGGCCCAACAAGCCCAAATCATCGGCGCGGGTGATATGGCCAGCCAGTTGCCCGCTTCGGCTTCCGACATGTTTGCCAAAAACGTTCAGGCCGTCCTCAACGCCATTATCCAAGATGACCAATTGGTTTTGGATGTCGACGATGAAGTGGTCGGTGAACTGCTGGCAACGACCAACGGCGAGATTATCAGTAGCCGGGTCCGGCAAGCCATGAAGTTGCCCGACCGGCACCCCGCCAAGCCAGCGGAATCAACTGATAGTAAAGGAGTTGATTAGCCATGAGTCAGGAATTATTTACGAATTTAGCGATTTTTGTCTTAAGTCTGTTAGTGGGGTTTGAAGTCATGAGTAAAATCCCCGCGACCCTACAGACGCCAATGATGTCCGGGGCAAACGCGATTCACGGAGTCGTTGTCGTCGGGGCGTTTGTTATCGCCGCGGAGGCCAACAGTGTGCTGTTTTACGTGTTGGCCTTTCTCGGGGCCTTCTTTGCCGCTGTCAACGTGGCTGGTGGTTACACCGTGACCGACCGGATGTTGGGCATGTTTGACCGGAAACCGGCCGCGAAGAAGGGGGAGGCTGAGCAGAAATGAGTGCGCTAGAAACAATTTCTTCGTTAATTTATTTAGTCTCGGCGGTCTGCTACGTCCTGGGGGTCCACTTTATGCGGTCCCCGAAGACCGCGCGGCGGGGCAATGGCCTGTCTGCGGTCGGGATGTTTCTGGCCGTGATCACGATCATCGTGACGATTATTGTTGAAGGGAAAATCGATCCTATCGGCTGGGTCGTCCTGTTAGTGGGCCTGGCGCTGGGGATTCTCTACGGAGTTGTCAAGGCGCGCAAGGTGCCCATGACCGACGTGCCCCAACTGGTCAGCCTCTTTAACGCCGTGGGTGGCGGGGCCGCTGCCACGATTGGGATCTTCGATTACCTCTTGAAGGGCGACGGGGCCACGCTCAGTGTGGCCTTCTCGCTGCCCGTCTTGCTGGACGTTATCATTGGGGGCATCACGTTCTCCGGCTCGTTGATTGCCACGGGGAAGCTGTCCGGTCACGTTTCTGGGAAGCCGATTAGTTTTCCGGGGGCGCGCCTGTTAAATATCATCGTCGTGCTGGCGATTTTGGTGTCAGCCTACCTGATGATCGGGCTGCCGACCAACGTTTGGTACGTGACCTTAGCGCTGGCCATGAGTCTGGTCTTTGGTCTGCTGATGACTTTGCCAATTGGTGGGGCCGACATGCCGGTGGTCGTGTCACTGTTAAACGCCTTCACTGGGTTGGCCGTTGCCTTTGCCGGCTTTGTCATTAACAATCAAGTCCTGATCATCGCCGGGGCCTTGGTCGGGGCCGCCGGAACCATTTTGACCTTACAAATGGCTGATGCCATGAACCGTTCCGTGGCCAATATCTTGGCGGGCGGCTTTGGAACCGGTGACAGTGACAGCGGTGCCGCGGCCAACGATGTGCCAGTCGACGTGAAGGAAACGTCCGCTGACGACATTGGGCTACAGCTGGCCTATGCCCACAGCGTCATGATCGTGCCAGGCTACGGGTTAGCCGCCGCGCAAGCACAACATGAAGTCGCCGAACTCGCCAAGGTCTTGACGGACCAAGGTATCGTGGTCAACTACGCGATTCACCCAGTTGCCGGGCGGATGCCGGGGCACATGAACGTGCTGCTGGCCGACGTCAACGTGCCTTACGAACAGATGAAGCAGTTGGATGATGCCAACCCAATGTTTGAAAGCACCGACGTTTCCCTGGTCATCGGGGCCAACGATGTCACGAACCCGCTGGCCAGAGAAAGTGGAAACGCCATTTCTGGGATGCCGATTTTGGACGTCGATAAATCCAAGTCGGTCGTCGTCATCAAGCGTTCCATGAGTACCGGGTATGCGGGTGTGCAAAACCCACTGTTTGCGATGGACAACACGCAGATGTTCTTCTCCGATGCTAAGAAAGGCCTGCAAGAAATCGTTGCGGCGACGAAGCAGTACTTGGCTTAACTTATGGATGGGACAGTGTCATGAGGGGTTCAATTGTTGCCAATCAAACACTATTTCAGAACAAATGAACGCAAGAAACGCGTCTCAATAACGCTTGTCGTGTAGTCGGCAAACGTTGCGGGGACGCGTTTTTTCTGTTGTGAAGATAAATTTTACGGCAACTGGCTTGTCAGATCTGTGTATTCATGTTATAGTGTACTAGTAAAATATAACACTAGGGAGGCAGGACAGATGAAATTTGATGATAAGGTACCAATTTACTATCAAATCAAGAATTATCTTTATCATGAAATGATGACTGGTCAGCTGAAACCCGGGGATAAGTTACCGGCCGTTCGCCAGTTAGCGGTGGACCTCACAGTCAACGTGAATACCGTCCAGCGGGCGCTCGGGGAAATGATTACGGAAGGCATTCTCGAATCCAAACGGGGAAAGGGGAATTTCGTGACGATGGAAGAACAACGAATTACCCAATTAAAGGAGAAGTTGGTCATGGAGCAGTTGGAGCGGGTCTACGAACAATTACATGCGTTGAACCTAACCGATGAACAGATTATTGATAGTTTGAAACGATTCATTGCACAAAGGGGGCAGCAAGATGACGAACGTCTTAGCAATCAAGCAACTCACTTATAAACACAACCTGAAAACCATTTTAAATGACATTGATTTAACGCTGGAAACAGGCAAAATCATTGGCCTGCTCGGTGAAAACGGTGCGGGGAAGACGACCTTGATGCGGCTGATTACCGGTAGTGCCAAGGGTTCCGGGACCATTGCAGTGTGTGGGGATAGCGTCACGGCCCATCACAAGAGTCACGTCAGCTTTACGGAACAGCTCCGGGGATTCAAAAGCAACACGCGGGTGGACCGCGTCGCCAATTTTTACCGGCTGGTCTACCCGGACTTCGACGGCCAACGCTTTGAAGAGCTGGTTACTTTCTTGCAGATTGATACCAGCCTGAAGCTGGGCGCGCTGTCCAAGGGGATGAAGGAAAAGGTAGTCATTGCTTTGACCCTGGCACGGCAAACACAACTATACCTGCTGGACGAACCGTTTAGTGGGATTGACTCCATGAGTCGTAAGAAGATTATTAGCAGTATTATCAAATGGAAGCCGGCCGACGCCACCATGGTCATTTCCGACCATTACGTGTCTGAGATTGCGCCAATTCTCGATGAGGTGGTCATCGTCAAGGACCAAACGATTTACGCACATAAGGCCAGTGATGCGATTCGAGAAGAATTTGGCATTGGCATCGAAGCTTATTATGAAAGTTTGTATGAAGGGGGCGTCAGCCATGACTAGTTTTGGCAAAGTCTTTCAAGTGATGAGTCGTGAACGATTTCGGACCATCAATAAAATTATCTTGGCCGAACTGGCCGTGATTGCCGGGACGCTGCTGTGGAGCGTGGCCACACGGGGGATTCAAAGCGGCGAATTCTTCGGCGTGACCGCGGCCTGGTCGGGGCCAGCCTTGTTTGCGGCCTTTGTCTTCATGGCCGTGGCCAACGAACACGTGTATACCCGGGACACTTACCGGCTAATTCCGATTGGCGAAACAAAATTATATACCACGAATTTGTTATCATCATTTCTTGTGTACGTCTACTTCGGCGTTGTGCAGGTCGTTCTCTACGCGATTACCAGCACGATTGATGTGAAGTTCTTGGAAAGTCTGTTACGAGGGATGACGGGGCCAGATTACTCGACGGCCGAGTCCTTTGCAATCATGGTTGGCCTAGTACTGATGGGGCTAGCGCTGGTTATCCTCGGTTGGACCACGATTTCGCTGGTTCATCTGGTCGTCAGTGCCACGAACAACTTCCTGCCAAATGTCAGCCGGCGGGCCGTTGACACGGTGCTGTACATCATCGTCATTTACCTGGTCGTCCGGGTGGCGGCCTTCATTCTCCACGAGTTCAATAACTTGAGTGGTATGATGAGTGCCGGCGGGCAAATGCAGTTTACCCTGAACATTGTGGGTATCCTGGTGATTGCCGCAATTGAAGCCGTAATCAACGTGGTCCTGCTGAAGAAGTGGGTTGAGACGATTCCGAATTAAGTTTGACTTGATTAACTGAACAGCATGTGGCGGTCACCGGAACTTGGTGGCCGCTTTTCGCGTTGTCATGCGGGGTGATAGCCTTCAACTAAAACGGATGGTTGAACGAATTGATTCAGTGCAAACAACATTTAACCAGCAGTTACGTCTCTCATTGACAAGCCCAAACATCGTTAGTATGCTGAATAGAGCACGCTTTTACAATTCTCAATTCTGGAAGGTCGTTTACCTACATATGCATAAGAACCGCTTCTCCTTTAGCTTGATCATGGTCGGTGCGTTCCTGAGCGTCTTGAACCAGACGCTGATGTCCACCGCCTTACCCGCCATCATGCGGGCGTTTCACATCACGACTGCCCAGGGACAGTGGCTCAACAATGGTTACTTATTGATCAACGCCTTGATGATTCCGACCACGGCGTATCTGATCAAACGCTACACGACGCGTCAACTGTATTTGACGGCGTCGCTGATTTTTATCGTGGGGTCCGTGATTGGGGCCACCGCGGCCTATTACCCGATTCTCATCATTGGCCGGATGATCCAGGCGTTGGGTGCCGGTATCATTATTCCGTTAGTCAATGTCGTGGTCATGACCTCCACGAAGCCCAGCGAACGAGGCGCCGCCATGGGCATCGTCGGGTTGGCGTTGAACCTGGCGCCGGTCCTGGGACCCACCGTGGCCGGGGGTATTTTGACGCATCTGAGTTGGCCATACTTATTCGGTTTGACGCTGCCACTGATGTTGGTGGACGTGGCGTTAGCACCGAAATTCTTGAAAAATGTGGGTGAGTTGAACAAACAGCGACTGGACCGAACGGGGTTACTCCTGTCCGGTGTGGGCTTAACGCTGGCGCTGTACAGCTTTTCCAACGTTGGTGAGACGGCGTTTTGGTCACTCAAGGGGGTCGTCCCGTTGGTGGCTGGGGCAATCTTGCTGGGGCTATTTGTGAAATGCCAATGGACCAAGCCGCAACCGCTGCTGAACCTCCACGTCTTTCGTTACCGGCAGTTCAATTTGCCGCTGATTATCAACATGTTGTTAATGGTGACGATGTACGGCAACGCCATCATCATTCCGGTGCTGGTCCAAAATGTGTTCCACCAGAGTGCCTTTGTGTCAGGGCTGACGCTACTACCAGGCTCGGTCTGCACGGCCATCATTTCGCCGCTGAGTGGCCGCTTTTATGATAAATATAATTTCCGGCGGATGGTCATGGTCGGTCTGACGATTGATATGAGTGGGTCGTTATTGCTGAGCGCCACGGGCAGTCACTCGTCGATGGCCTACGTGGTCGCCGGCCAAACGATTCGTCAGTTGGGGCTGGTACTGGTGTTGATTCCCATCCAAACCCACGCGTGGTCGATGCTACCGCTGGCCATGATTCCCGATGGTGTGGCCGTTTACAACACGCTACGGCAGGTGGCGGCCTCATTTGGAACGGCCCTGCTGGTGGCCATCATCAGTCTGACCAGTACCAGTCACATCCACTGGTCGATGAACAGCCAACTGGTCGGCATTAAGTTCAGCTATCTGTTGTCGACCGTGATGGTGTTCGTGTGCTGGTTGCTGGCGCGACAATTGCGGAAGGCTGATGGGTTGGGAGAAGTGCCTGAGAAATGAACAAGTAAAGACGCAACCATCGCCGGCTGCGTCTTTTTTAAATGAATAAATAATAAAGACCACTGAGGCCGATGAAGACATAGATTACGCGCTTCATCGTGGCGACGTTGAGGCGGGTCAACAGGTGGGCCGCGATGGTGGTCCCGGTGACGGCGCCCAGCATGCCAATGATGATGAAAGGAACCAAGTGCATGGTCACGATGCCGCTGGCGACCCGCAGCGTGGTGATGTAAAAGGTGTCAATCAAGAAGAACGTCTGCAGGTCGGCCAGGTATTGTGGCAACGAGCGGGCCTTCGACAGAAAGTACAGCGCCATGAGGGGGCCGCCAATCCCGAAGAGGCCATTGAAGAAGCCAGAGATGATCATGAAGGCACCGGCCACGTACCAGGGATAGGCGGTGTTTCCCGAATTTTTATTAAATGAAAAATATAATGACAACGCCACCAATAGCCCGCCTAGCATCATCCGCAACAGGTGAACGTCCAACACGTGGCCCAGGTGCACGGACCAACTGGCCACGCTGGCGTAGATCAGAAAGGGGATGATGATGCGTTTCAGCCGAATCTCGTGGCGGTTGCGGTACACCAGGGTGAGCACGCTACCCAGCATCATGAGCCCCGCGACCCCTGCGCTTTGGTCGATGGGTAAAATGTTGGGTAAAAATATCATCATAATGATAACAGCGCCGAACCCCGTCAGCCCCTGCACCAAGCCGCCCAGAAAGCCGGCAATGACGACCAGTAACCAAGTCACATTGTTTCCTCCTTTAGTGAGACTCTCACACTAAGTGTGGCGGAAGTCCCCGGGGATGTCAACCGGTCGCCTGGCTTGACAGGGGGCCGGTAAGCCTGTTTAATGAGGTTAACAAAATGAAGAGGAGCTGTTTGAAATGGATGCGCGGACGACGCCTTACTTTTCCTTTGCTGATGCCAAAACGGCGGTTGCTTATTACCAAGAAGTTTTCGGGGCAACCGATGTGTACCGTCTCAGTCCTGATCGGAAACAAGCTGAAATTTTTGGGGTGCCAGCCGGCGTTGACCTGGCCGACATCACGATGTACGGTGGTTTTAAGATTTTAGGGTTGAACTTCAGTTTTTCTGATGCATTTGGCGGGCAAACGCAGCCGTCCAATCAGGTGTCGGTGATGTTGGATATCAATAGCGCCGACGCCACTGCGGTCCAGGCGTTGGATGACCTGTACGCCAAGTTGATGGCTTCCGGCAAGGTGACCGTGAAGATGCCGTACACCCAGCAATTTTGGGGGAACAAAATGGGGACGATCGTGGATCAATACGGCATCACGTGGATGCTAAGCTGCTCGCCTTGGGCAGAACAGCGCTAATTTTAGACAAGCAAAAAGCCCTCATCAATCCGAGATGAGGGCACCAGTTGATCCATAGGTTGCATCTGGAATGTACAGAGCAACTGGGCAGGCGCAAACCCGCATGACTAAGTGTACCTGTTTTCTCAGTGAATAGCTAGGAAAATCTGAGGAGTTGGTGAATTTGTTACCAGAAGGGCAAGTGGAAGGACGACAATGATGCAAAAAACGCGAATCATGCTGTACGTGCGAGACGTCGATTTGGTTGTGAAATTTTGGCAGGAAACTTTTGACCTCCCAGTAGTCGCGACGACACCGTTGCCGGATGGCTCACGCAACGTGGTCTTGGCTCTGGATGCGGGAACAGAGCTATCGTTTTTCTCCCGCGCCTTTATTCAACAGGTGTCGCCGGAAGTCGCGGATAATGTCCCGTCGCTGCTATTGTTTAGCGACCACTTCGAAGCGTTGCACGCCAAAATCGCCGCCGCAACGCCTATTGATGAAAGCCAAGGCCAACCGACCTTTAGTTTTCCTGATCCGGAGGGCACTTACTTTGCGGTCGCTAAGGCGATGGATGCGGACAACAACTAATTTAACTGAAAATCTCTTGCGGATCGATCTGCTAATGGGGTCGATCCGATTTTGCTATCTTTTGGGTAGCCGCCATGCTATACTCCTCTCAAGTCAAATTTCGGGGAGAAAACGATGAAAAAACAAGTTGCAGCATTATTGACGCTTGGCGTGTTGGCTGGTATTGGTGGGAACATTACCGCACAAGCTGCCACGGAGTCAGCAGATCCGACACCTATTTCTAGTAGTGCCTGGTTGCATAGTGACGAAGCCCAACAGGGGGCGTTTAAAAACACCTACTATCGGCTCAAGGCCAAAACGCCTGCAAAGCTGGAAGCATACCGTGCCAAGGGGGGAGCAACGGTCCAGCGCAAGGTGACCTTGCCTAAGGGGACGATCATTAGTGCCACTAAGCAGGGCAAGTATTTGGTGAAGACGGGTAGCGCCACAACCGCTGACGTGCGCTACGGTTTGAAGCAAGCAGTTCTGAAAAAGATGAAAACTGTCGGCCAGGGGACGTTGGTTTTGAAGATCAAGACGACTCAGGCGACTAAAATCAAACGACCGGTCTACGCGCTACCATATGGGGGCGGCCAATTGTTGAGTGGCGGTCTGAAAGCTCTGAGCCAGGTGCCTAAGATTACCAGTAATCAAGTTAGAATCACGTCGGACGGTTATCTGGAATACTATCCCAACCATCCACATACGGTTACCGGATATGAAAACTATCAGTGGACGTATGCGTTTGATCAGCGACCGACCAAGAGCGTGAAGATTACCAAGGCCACGGTCAAGGGGAGTCGCGTCCTGTTGTATACCAAGGCCAAGCCAGCAGTCGGGTAGCGAAGTCTGGTGCCCGGCAGTACCGGGTCAGCTTGACTAACTTGCACACACCGTACACCTATACGGACAATAGCTTAGGAGACGATACTGGTTTTGCAAGCCTGTACAAGATTGGGAAAACAGCGGCCTACACGGTTATTGGTGGCGGCTTCAACTAAAATGAGAGACTCAGCGGGTTTGCGAAAACTCGCTTTTTTAATGGCCTAAATATCCGGTAGAATGCGGATTAGACATTTTATAGTTAGTAATTAGTTAGTTTTAGTTTACAAAAGCTAACTATCATGCTAAGATAATGCCATTAAGAAATGAGGAGGCTATTTGCCATGACGGAAAAAAGTCGGGATTTAATGAAAATCTTTGGTAAGTTACTACAGAATCGGGCGCTCATGATGACGGTGGGTCATCAACCGGGGTTAGGGGGTCACGGTGGCCCTGGTGGCCGCGGACAAATGGGTTTACTCCAGGTCCTTAGCCAATCGACTAACGGGTTGACCAATGCTGAAATCGCAGAAATCTTGGATATTCGCCCCAGTTCTGTGAGTGCGTTGATCACCAAGCTGGTCGATGCGGAGCTGGTAGAGCGTGTCCCCAGTGAAACGGATAAGCGCGCGGTCATCGTCAAGCTCAGTGCACAGGGGCGTGAGATGTTTGATCAATATGATGAGCGCATGGATGACTGGTCCACAAAATTATTCGCTGGCTTGACTGATGCAGAACAGACGCAATTGGCCGACTTGTTGACGAAGTTTAATCACCACGTTGATGACTTAGATTGGCACGAGATGATGGGGCATGGCCACCCACACTTTGGGATGCGCGGCCGCGGTCCCATGGGCGGTTGGCCACGATTTTAGGAACAGATAAGCTGGAGGCAAAGAGAGATGGCACAACGCGTAGCAGCACCAGCGACCGCCCGACAACGGCCAACTGGCAAGTTCGATAGCAAAGCATTTTTACGACTGATCCGCCAAACGCAGCCCAAGTACTGGCAGTTGTGGGTCGGCCTGATTCTCGGTATTGTGGCGACCGGCGCTCAGTTGGCGGTCCCGAAGCTGGCCCAGACTTTAATCAACGGCTTGGGCCACGCCATGAATCGACCGTTACTGATTGCGGTGATTGCGCTCTTCATTGTGAGCGCCGGCATTAGTGCCATTTCGGGTGCGTTATTGGGGTTCTTTGGCGAAAACGTGGTGGCCCGGTTGCGGGAGACCTTGTGGCAAAAGTTAGTCCGTCTACGGGTCAGCTACTTTGATAATGTTAAGGTCGGCGAGATGACTTCGCGATTGGTCAACGATACCATGCAGATCAAGAATCTGCTGGCCAATTCATTTCCACAGATGGTGACCTCGCTCCTGCAACTGGTCGGGGCGCTGGTTATCATGCTCCTGATGGATTGGCGAATGACCACGATTATGTTTGTGGCGGTACCCGTGGTGATGGCCGTCATGTTTCCCATCATGCGGCAGTCCGGTAAAATCGGTCATCAGCGGCAAGACGCCATGGCGACCTTTAGTGGGGCCACCGACGAGACGCTTAGTGAGATTCGGTTGGTCAAATCCTCTAACGCGGAAACGTATGAAACGGCGAATGGTACCCGTCAGATCAATGATCTCTACCGCATTGGGCTGAAAGAAGCCATTTACGATGCTATCGCGGGTCCCGCCATGACGGCGGCCATGTTAGCGGTCTTCGTGGGTGTCTTGGCTTACGCCGCAATGCGGGTATCCGCCGGGACCATGTCGATGGGGACGATGTTTTCCTTCCTAATGTATCTGTTCCAAATCATTGGGCCGGCCGGAACGTTGGCACGCTTCTTTACGGACCTCTCGAAGGCCAATGGGTCAACCGAACGGGTTCGTGACCTCCTGGCCGAACCGGAGGAGCAACTAGCAGTGGGTCCGGCGCAATCCGTGACCAACCAAACTTTGGCCATGCAACACGTAGACTTCGCCTATGAAGACGATGGTCAGCCAGTTTTGCATGATGTGAATTTCGAGGCCGAGCCCAATACGGTCGTGGCGTTTGCCGGACCATCTGGCGGTGGAAAATCGACCATCTTTGGCATGATTGAGCGGTACTATCAGCCACAGCGCGGTCAGGTCACGATTGGTGGCGAGGACGTCACGCACTTTAACCTCAACGATTGGCGGTCACAGATCGGTTACGTTAGCCAGGATTCCGCCATTATGGCGGGTACGATTCGCCATAATCTGACATACGGGTCCGACCAGTCTTACAGCGACGATGAGCTGTGGCACGTGTTGAAGTTGGCTTCTGCCGATGAGTTTGTCCGCAACATGACGGCGGGACTCGATACGCAAGTCGGTGAACGCGGCGTCAAGGTCAGCGGGGGACAACGCCAACGATTGGCCATTGCCCGGGCCTTTCTGCGTGATCCTAAGATCTTGTTACTGGACGAGGCAACTGCTAGCTTGGATTCCGAATCAGAAGCGATGGTCCAACAGGCCTTAAGTGAGTTGATGAAGGGGCGTACGACGCTGATTATTGCGCATCGGCTTAGCACAATCGTGGATGCTGATGCCATCTACTTCATTGAGGACGGCCACGTTAGCGGTCACGGGACCCATCAGGAATTGATGGACAGTCTGCCTATTTACCGCGATTATGTGCGGATTCAATTTAAAGCATAAGTAAAAGGACCACAACTATTGGCGAGTGCCGGTAGTTGCGGTCCTTTTGGATCACGCAAGATTATTTAACAAGCTTCACGGCATGTTGGGTGTAGCTGAGGTGCCAGCCCTTAGGCAGTCCGGAAACGTGGCTGAACTTGCCCTTGTGGTTGTGGAATGTCAGCAGTTTCGTGCCGTTCTTCAAGGCCCCCTTGGTTAGGGTCAGCGTTCCCCCAAGCTTAGCCGTTTTCTTAATGGTTAAGTGGGCGTTGCGCGCCAACTTCAATTTACCGTGCTTTTGTTGGTAATTGCCAGTAACCGTGGCCTTGGCGGTGCTGAGTTGCAGGGTACCACCAGTCAGGCTAACGTTACCCTTGCCCGCAGCGTTGGTCGTGGTTAGTTGAAGTGTCCCGGCTTTGACGGTCGTGCCGCCGGTGAAGGCATTGTGGCCGCTAAGTGTTAGTTGGCCAGAGCCGGCCTTGGTCAGGCGTCCCTTACCGGCCAAGTTGTTGCGCCAGTTATCTTTGGCATTGAAGCCACCTTGTTTAGCATTCATAGTAACCGTCACGTTATCGTTCAAGGCGCCATAACCGTTAGCGGCGGAGAAGAGGTCTAAGCGACCCCACCCTTCGGCATCGTCCATGACTGGGTAACCAGAAGGCATCCCCGTCGTGTAAAGTACGTCGCGGCGTTGCGTGGCTGACAGGTAAGGCAAACGGGTTGCCAACAGAACCTCAGCGCCCTTTGGTACCCGCATGGCTTCGGTGGTATTGCCGGTTTGGTTGAAGCCGTAAGTCATCCGGAAACGGTAGGCGTCACGATTGGTTTGGTAGTCGCCAAAGTCATCCGTTGCTTTAGAAAGGGGACTCTTCAACAGGGCGTCACTGTGGGCGACTTGGTAGGCCTGCTTCATCAAGTCTTGGTTATTGCTATCGCTGAGAGTTGCGGCCGTCATAGCGGTACCGACCATCCGGCCACCCATGACAGCTAGTGGTGAGTGCCGTCCAGCTAATACCCGGTCGTAACCCACTTCAGAAGAACGGGTGATCAGTTCTTGGAAGCGTTCTGGGACAGCATAAGCCAGCGTTAAGCCGGTCTCAAAGGCCGCGGTCGTGTGACCACTAGGGAAGTCGTAGTCGTCCGGCTTGGCGTGAGCCATCACGTTGGCTAGGGCAGGAACGACCTTGACGTCTTTGCTTTGGCGGTAAGGCCGTTCGTATTTAACGACGTGCTTGACCACCCCGGTGCCAGAGAACGGTGAACGAGCGGTGGTGTTCACCAATTGTACTAAGGGGCCCAGCTTAGAAGAGGTGGTGGCCCAGTCAACCTTACTGTAAGGTGCATTGGCGGGAAGCGGCGTGCTAGGCATTGAGGTGAAATCAGTCTTGGCATCCGCATTTTGAATGAAGGCGTTGGCGTATGGCCCCAGGCCTGAGATCAGGTTGTAGCGGAGGTCACGCCGGTCCGTTAGGTAGGAACGTTCAGCCTCGCTGTCACTGCGTTGCTGGGTAATCGTAGCGGCCTTGGCAACGTTTTGGTCGAGTAGCGGGGCATTTAGCTTCTTGCCATCGGCCCAATATGTAGAGAACTCAGCCATTTCACCGACCACCGGATTGGTCTGCGGCGAGGTATTTTTAGCGACATTGGCTTGATAAGTATCAACGAAATAGCCGTATGGTGCGGCTTTCGGCGTAAGGTCATCTGTTGCGGCATTAGCTTGGACGGTTGTGGTGACGAGGGGCAAAGTGACAACGGCCAGGGAAAGTAACCCAGCGGCTTTACGGGTCCAGGAATGTTGACGTACTTTCATGAAAATTCCACCTTTCAAAATGAACGGGTCGACTAGTTTTTCTCTTTTCAGGTACATTTTCATCATAACCGAGTCTGTTTTCAAAGTCAGTAGGGTTAATGAAAATGATACAGAAAGCATACCAAATCAATACATAGCGTTCGCTTTAAGCCGGTAAAGCAAGTGATTTAACTATTTGTTTAGGCTAATAGCTTAGTGGGTGATATGAAAGCGATTCATTTTGCTACCAATTTCAATTAGAGTTCGATATGATGTTGACGGAAGTTGGGTTTCAAATTCGGATTTGGAAAGGAATTTTGTGATGATTACTGTCAACGAATTAACGACCAACCTAAAGCAACCACTTCAAATTGAGATTCTATCCGGCGAGGACTGGTATGGCGGTAGTATTGCGGATGGGTCGCAGTATCCGCTGACTCAGGGGAGTGCCTATACGTTAGATCTCATCCATCTGGTGAATGGGAACCAGGTCGCACCGGCCTTTATTTCCTCAAAAGGTCGCGTCATTACCAGCCAATCGCCGTTTTCTCTGACGGTGGCTGATGATCGCCTCAGCGTTATTGCCCGTGACCAGATTCGTCTGGTGGCTGGCGCTGAAGGCCTCAGGGGCGCGCAACAGTGGTTGGCCCAACATACCTTTGAATTGGGGAGTATGCCACCCGCAGACTTTTTTGAGTTACCGCAGTGGAATACCTGGATGGAGCTGCTTTATCAACAAAATCAAGCCGACGTATTGGCCTATGCACACAATATTATTGAACATGATTTTCCGGCCGGCATCATTATGATCGATGACCTGTGGGCCGATTACTACGGCCGCTGGGAGTTCTCCGCGCGGAAATTCCCAGATGCGCCAGCAATGATTCAGGAGTTACATAAGTTAGGGTTCAAAGTAATGGTGTGGGCGTGCCCGTTCGTCAGTCCGGATTCGCAGGAGTACCGGGATCTATTGACGAAGGGCATGCTGTTGATGCGCCCCGATGGCAAGCCCGTCGTGCGGGAGTGGTGGAATGGGTTCAGTGCCATTTTGGATTTGAGCAATCCAGCGACCTACCAATGGTTCAAGGAAACACTTCAGGACCTGCAAGCCACGACCGGTGTGGACGGGTTCAAATTAGATGCTGGTGATCCGCATTTCTACCAAGCCGATGACGTGTCGCAAATGGAACTGGCTCCCGAACAACAAACGGAATTGTGGGGCCACTTTGGCCAGGAGTTTGCCTACAATGAATTTCGGGCGATGTATAAAAATCAAGGGGCACCGCTGGTTAACCGGCTCCAAGACAAGCGATTTGAATGGGGTACCGATGGCCTGTCCGAATTGATTCCAGATACGATTATTCAGGGACTAATGGGATACTACTTCAGCTGTCCAGACATGATTGGCGGTGGGGAGATTCGCAGTCTCGTCAAACTAGATCATTTCGACCAAGAGCTGATTGTCCGCTCGGCGCAATGTTCCGCGTTGATGCCCATGATGCAGTTCTCCCTGGCGCCGTGGCGGGTGCTTGACCAAGAGCACCTCGATCTCTGTCGGGAGGCCGCGGACCTGCATCAACGGTTTGCACCGACGATTATTAAGTTAGCCGAAAATGCGGCGAAAACCGGGGAACCCATTGTCCAATCCATGGCCTATGACCATCCGGAAACGCCGCAAGATTATTTGAAGACGCAGTTCAAGCTGGGGCCATCTATTTTGGTTGCGCCCGTCATTACGCCGCATGCCACAACCAAGGCCGTCTACTTCCCTGAAGGCCAGTGGCAATCTGTGACCGATGAAGCGGCCAAGACGATTACTGGCCCGGCAACAGTCGACCTACCCGTTACCTTGGCCAGCTTGCCCGCGTACCGACGTGTCTAGGAATCTGACAGAATCGAGGATGAAAGCATGGAACTAGAACAACACGGCAATCAAAATAAAGTCTTAACGCGGACGACCTACGCCTTTGGGGCGTTTGGCCACGACCTCTTTAACCAAGTCATGAACAGCTATTTCATCATGTTCGTGACCAACCATTTATTCAACGGTAGCGATACCGCGGCAAATAACCGGATGATTGGACTCATGACGACCATCATTTTCGTACTGCGGATAGCGGAGCTTTTCATTGATCCCTTCATTGGCAATACGATCGACAAGACCAATACCAAATGGGGGAAGTTCAAGCCGTGGGTCATCATTGGGACGCTGATCTCCGGAATCTGTATGATGCTCTTATTTAGTAATCTATGGGGACTAACGGCCCGGCCGTTCCTATACTTGTTTGTGTTCACGTTTATTTACATCGTGATGGATATTTTCTTTTCGTTTAAGGATATTGGGCTGTGGTCAATGTTGCCAGCGCTGTCGTTTGATTCGCTGGAACGGGAAAAGACCGCAACTTTTGCCCGGATTGGGTCTACGTTGGGCGGAACGATTGTGACGGTGACCATCATCCCCGTCATTCTATTCTTCTCCAACACCAATACCGGTGGGACCGGGGATTCGCGGGGCTGGTTCATTTACGCCGCGATTGCTGCAATCATTGCAATTTTGGGAGCGCTTTCTATCGGCGTAGGGACCCGCGAAGTGGATTCGCCATTGCGGGAAAATAAAGAAGAGACCGGGTTTAAACAGGTGCTGGGCGTCTTGGTCCACAACGACCAACTCATGTGGTTATCCTGTGCCTACCTGCTTTACGGCATGGGCGCCTACCTGACCAACTCGCTGATGCTGTATTACTTCACGTACGTGTTGGGTCACGCGGCCATGTTCTCTATTCTGGGGATGGCCAACATGGTGATCGGCTTTCTGGCCGTTTCCATGTTCCCGGCATTGGCGAAGAAATTCAAACGTCGCAACGTGTTCGTGTCCTGTATCGTCATCTTGTTGGTGGCGCTGAGTCTCTTTGCCTTTGCGGACAAAAATGTTTGGCTCGTGATTGCTGCCGGGGCGTTGTTCAATTTGCCACAACCACTGATCTTCCTGGTCGTCTTGATGACCTTCACGGATATCGTGGAGTATGGGCAGTTGAAGCTGGGACACCGTGATGAATCGTTGGTCTTGTCCGTTCGGCCGCTGATTGATAAATGTGCTGGCGCCATCGTCACGGGAATTACCGGGATGACGGCGGTGTTAGCTGGCATGGCGGGGAACGCCAAAGTCGCTGATATCACGGATAGTAACGTGATGACGTTTAAAATGATCATGGTTGTTGCACCGGCCATTACGGTGCTGATTGGGACTGTGATTTTCCTGAAGAAAGTGAAAATTACGGAAGCTAAGCACGCGGAAATCGTGGCTGAGTTGGAAAAGACTTGGAATAAGACTGACGACAACGACTAAATAGCGCAGTATCACAAAGACCCCGGGGCACGTGTACCCTGGGGCCTTTTGTTTTAATTTGAGAGTTCGTGAACCAATTGCTGATTGCCCCAATCTTCCAGTGAGGTCAAAATGTTGTGAAACATGACGCCGCTGGCGGTGAGGCGGTAGCTGTAATCATCTTCGGGAATGGTGGTGATGAGTCCCCAGTCCGTGAGGGTTTTCAGACGTAGCAAGAGATTGAAGGTGGAGATGCCCCGCACTGTGCGTCGTAATTCCATGAAGTCTGTGGGCGCGGTGTCCAGCTGATACAAGACCAGGGCGTACCAGCGTTGGTGCAAGACCTCGAGGCCGAGTTCACTGCCGAGATTGAGTTGCGTTAATGCCATGATGGGGCTTCCTTTCAGAATTAGATTTGGAGAAAATGAAAGAGACGGTAGCTGAGGCGCAGGCCAAATGTTTTGTCCGGATTGGTGAAATCGACCGGAATCAGTTCTTGAATTTTAGCGAGACGTTTAGCCAGGCTGTTGCGGTGAAGATGCAGCTTTGTTGCTGTTTTACTGACATGACAGTCGTTCTCCAGGTAGGCGAAGAGCGTGTGAAAGAGCTCGGCGTGATGACGGTCGTCGTAGTGCTTGAGCGTCAATAGCTGGGTGCACATGGTGTTGCGCAGTAAGGCACCGTTGTCGACGTGGTTCAAAATAACATAAATATTGTATTTTTGCGTGGTATTGACGATTGCCCGGGTGCCCAACTGTTGTGCAATCTCACTGGCCTGACGACAGATGCTGAGAAAGGCCGGGGTCTGGGCGATGTCGGCATACGGCTCGGATGAAAAGAAGTAGTGATCGTACTGTTGTCCCAGCTGAGTCAACTGGGTTTGCGCTTGTGTTAACTGGGTCTCGGTGAGTAAAAAGACCAGGTCGGCTTGGTTTTCGGTGAGCGGTAGGGGCGCTGCCAGTTGGCGCAAGGCAGCGAGGAGGCCGGCCTGGTGGGGCGCTTGCTGGGTAGCCGTGGCGGTCACGCAGATCAATTTTTCTGTTGTGAGTGACCGCAGTAATTGCGTATCCGCCGTGTCAGGGTTCGTCAGTAGCTGATCCAGTGCGGCGTTGGCCGTATTTTGATTAGGGTTGAGCGCGTAACGGTCCGTGAAATGATTGATGACCTGCAGAACCAGTTGGACTTGCTGCTGGGTAAGGGGGTAGCTGGGGGACTGGGCCAAAAAGAGATACCAGGGATTGAGTGCCTGGGGATTTAGGACGTCACGAATGAATTGCTGATTGCCGTGGGTGTAGCGATTATCAGTTGCCAAGGGATCCAACCAATCCGCGGGGATGGTGGTGAGTGGCGCGTGTTGCTGACTGATGATTTGGCCGGCTTGGTCAACGATTAAAATGGGTTGTTCCAGGTAGTCCGCCACCAGCGCTGTTAACTGGTCTAACGTCGCGGATTGAATGGCCCTTAACAAGAGTGTTTCAGTTTCCAAAATTATCCCTCCGGTGTGCATGATGCCCACTACAAACTCGAATGTGTGGGCATTTATCATCTTGTGACTGCTTTGGTGCTGGTGTTATAGTAGCACCACGTTGAAAGATAGCTTAGCATTTAGTGGGCAACTTGTCTACTGGGAGGTGTGAAAATGGATTTTACTGAAGTTGTGAACCGGCGCCATTCGACACGAGATTTTACGGACCAACCCGTAACGCCCACAATTTTGCGAGAAATTGTGCAGGAAGCGCAGCAATCTGCATCTTGGGCCAATGCGCAACCGTGGCAGGTCGTCATCGCGACTGGTGAGACCTTGAAGCGGATTCGTGAACACCATCGACAGATGAGTTGGCAAGGCATCGTAGGCAACGCAGACCTGACCGTTGCCCACCGAACGGAATGGCCACAAGGTGCGCAGCAAAATATTGCGACTTGGAATGCCGCATTTAGCCAACACCTGCGCCAGGTCGGTAACGGCGCGGGAAACTTTCAAGACAATCTCTTCAACGCAACAGCAGTGGCTTACCTGACGTTAAAGCGTCCTGTGAATGAATGGGAAGTCTTCGACCTGGGAGCCTTTGCCCAACTGCTAGCGTTGAGTGCCACCAATCGTGGAGTACAATCGATTCCGGCATATGAACTGATTAAATATCCAGACATGTTACGGCAGTTATTGGGATTGGATGCGTCCAACCGTTTCATCATGGGCATTGCGTTGGGGTATGAGAGTCAGCAGCCCATCAATCAATTTCGGTCATCACGTGTGCCAACGGCAGCGATGCTGACACTTAAGGATTAGGAGGCTTACACATGAAAATTATGGTGATTGGCGGCTCCGGTCGTATCGGTAAATTAGTGGTTACGCAACTCCGCCAGCAAGGACACACCGTCGTTGCGGCGGCACGTCACGCGCAAGATGGTCCGGATACGGCCTTCTTTGATCTCCACGAATCGCCCCGAGAAATGGCGGCACGGCTTGCGGGTCAAGACGCCGTATACTTTGTGGCGGGGTCACGGGGCAAGGATTTGTTGCAAACGGATCTGAATGGCGCAGTCAACGTCATGCGGGCCAGCGAAATGGCGGGCGTTCACCGGTTTATTCAGTTAAGCTCGGCGTTTGCGCTACAGCCAGAACGGTGGTCAGAAGGCTATCTTGCCAACCTGACCGATTACAACATTGCCAAATATTTTGCGGATGACTGGCTGATTCACCGGACACAGTTAGACTACACGATTCTTCAGCCAGGGGTGTTGACGGAAACGCCAGCGACTGGGAAAGTCACGTTTAAGGTGACTGCGCCAGGAGAGAATGCCTTGGCCGACGTTGCCACCGTGCTAGCGGGCCTCATTTCACGGCCGGCCACCATTGGCAAGGTCATCATGATGGGCAGTGGGGATGTTCCGATTGCCCAGGCGTTAGCTGCAGTGAAGTAAGTCACGGACTGATGTTGCGTCAAATAATCTTTGATAGAAATGACTAGCGGGTTCAACCAATGACGGGTTGGACCCGATTTTTGTGGATTATTTGCGAAAAGGGGTGACAAAATCCCGTTGAATTTCGTTTGTATAAGTGAGGAGAGATTTTCCCAAAGTCATCGGCCAAGTTAGCTGTCAGCGCTTACAAACTATGCTACGATTACGTTAGGCGTCATCAATTATGAAGGGAGTACGCACATGTCAATCTTAGTCAAGGAACATCAATTTCACCTGCAGACGGACCACACCAGCTACATTTTTCACGTAATGGCAAATGGTGAGTTGGGCCAGCTTTACTACGGACAACGCATCCACGACCAACCAGCTTTTCCTGAACTGACGGTTCGCGAGGAGCACGGGGCAATTCCGGCTTGGCGGTTGGACCAGCCGGACTTTCAACCGGAAACGTTGAAGCAAGAATTTGCCAGCTTAGGCAAAGGGGATTACCGAGATCCAGCGTTTCAGATCACCGGACCCGATGGCAGTCGCATCAGTGAATTTCGGTATCAGGATTATCGAATTATTCCTGGTAAGCAACGGCTAACTGAGTTGCCATCGACCTTTGATGATAGCGACGACGATGCCCAGACCTTGGTCATCACGCTGGTCGATGCCGTGACGAACCTGACGCTGACCTTGAACTATGCAGTCTTTCCTCATCAAGACGTCATCGTTCGCAGTGCCCAATTCACCAATCAGGGCCAACAAACGGTCACGTTGAATCGGGCTTTGAGCCTGCAACTGGACCTGCCGGATGCCAACTACGATCTGCTGCAATTCTCCGGTAGCTGGGCGCGCGAACGGCATTTGGTTCGCCAGCCGCTCCGAAGTGGCATTCAGAGCGTGGGCAGTTTACGCGGTGCTTCCAGTCACCAGCAGAATCCCTTTATCGCCTTAGCACGGCCGGACACCAACGAAGATCAGGGGGCAGCGTTTGGCTTTAACCTGGTGTATTCGGGCAACTTCCTGGATCAAGTCGAAGTCGACGCTTTTGACACGGCACGCGTTTTGACGGGCATCAATCCGACCGAGTTTGGCTGGCAATTAGCGGCTGGTCAGCATTTTCAAACGCCGGAAGCCGTACTGAGCTATACCAGTGCCGGTTTGAATCAATTGAGCCAGCAAATGGGCACGTTCTACCAGCATCATCTGGTCAATCCGCGATTTGCGCAACAGCCGCGGCCCGTTTTGATCAACAACTGGGAAGGGACGTACTTTGATTTTGACGAAGACAAGCTAACGGCGATTGCCCGCGAAGCCAAACAACTGGGCATCGAAATGTTCGTCCTGGACGACGGCTGGTTTGGCCATCGAGATGATGACACCACGTCGCTGGGGGACTGGGACGTTTACGCAGCCAAGCTACCCAACGGTATCGCGCACCTGGCCGACCGCATCCACGGCTTGGACCTGCAGTTTGGCTTGTGGTTTGAACCGGAAATGATTTCCATCGACAGCGACCTGTACCGTGCCCATCCCGACTGGACGGTCGTTGCCCCTCAACGGGAAATGACACCGGGCCGGAACCAATTTGTGCTCGACATGGCCAATCCGGCGGTCGTGGATTACTTATATGGCAAAATTAGCAAATTAATTAAAGAGGCCCATCTGGATTACATCAAGTGGGACATGAACCGCAATATCACGGAATCGTTTAGCGATACGTTGCCAGCGGAACGCCAGGCCGAATTTGCGCATCGCTACATGCTAGGGGTTTACCAGCTGTATGCGCGGCTGACGACGGATTATCCGCACGTGTTGTTTGAATCCTGTGCCTCTGGTGGCGGCCGGTTCGACCTGGGGATGATGTACTACGCGCCGCAAGCCTGGACTAGTGATGATACCGATGCGGTGGAGCGGCTGCGGATCCAATACGGCACGTCGTATGGGTACCCGCTGGCGATGATGGGCGCACACGTTTCCGCCGTGCCCAATGATCAAACGGGGCGGATCACGCCGCTGGAAACACGAGCGGCCGTGGCCTACTTCGGTGATCTGGGTTATGAGCTCGACGTGACGAAGTGTTCCGCGGAAGAAAAAGCCGCGATTAAGGCCCAGGTTGCCTTTTACAAGGCCCACCGTGAGCTGTTCCAGCAAGGGACGTTCTATCGTCTGGACAATCCATTTGCGGGGGATGGCAATGTCGGTAGCTGGCAGGTTGTCAGTGATGACGGGCGCCATGCGGTTGCTGCACGGTATCAAATTTTGAATCAACCGAATCCAGCATATCACCGGCTCTACCTGCGGGGCTTGCAACCGGATCAGCGCTATCAAGTTGCAGGGGATGACCACGTTTACTTTGGCGACGAGCTGATGCACGCGGGTCTCTTCGTGCCGCATTTGTTGGGCACCACGCAAGGCGTCGAGGCCTCCACTGACTTCAGTGCACGGGTCTTCGTGATTGACGCCATCGACTAACGAAAGTAAGTGGCACCATCGCTTGATTGGTGTATAATTCTCATCAAATACTCATAGAGAGGCGTGCTGCGTATGAAAATTTTAGTCACGGGTTTTGATCCCTTTGGCGGTGAAGCCACGAATCCGGCCATTGAGGCGGTCAAACGGTTACCCGCCACGATTGTGGGGGCGCAAATCGTGCCGCTGCTGGTGCCGACGGTCTTCGCGACAGCCGGAAAAGTCGTGCGGCAAGCCGTTTTGGCTGAGCAACCAGACGTCGTGTTGAGCATTGGCCAGGCGGGTGGCCGCGCGGCGTTAACGCCGGAACTAGTGGCCATTAATTTAGCCGACGGGCGCATTCCCGATAACGCCGGGGATCAGCCGGTCGACCGCCCACTCCAGGCCGAGGGGGCGACGGCGTATTTCACGCAGCTGCCAGTTAAGGCGATGGTGCAGGCGATTCGCGATGCAGGGTTGCCCAGCGCTGTGTCGACCACGGCCGGCACCTACGTTTGCAACGCCCTGATGTATCAAGTACAGTACCTGCGGGCGACTGAATTTCCGACGTTGCGCGCTGGCTTCATGCACATCCCGTTTCTGCCCGACCAAGTGGTGACCAAGCCGGGCACGCCGTCGTTGGCATTGGCCGATGATGTGCGGGGAATCACGGCGGCCATTACCGCAATTGTCCAAACGCAATGAACACAAAAAACGAGGCCGGACGTGTTGTCGTCTGACCCCGTTTTCATTTATCGTTAAACGCGTAAATTCTCGCCGACTAAGCCCACGAAAGCCCCTTCTTTATGGGCGTCTGGGTGCGCAATCAGCCATTTATTCGTCTTGAATAATAACCGGTTCATCGGGTCTTGCTTATCGACGCTGAATTCGAGGTCGAGGTTTGTGCCAGCGGGCAACATGACTAGGCACCGGAAGCCGTCTTGACCAGGGGCCTCACAGGGCGCGAAATGCAGCGTGGTGGCATAGACTTCGATGGCCGTCCCCTTGGGAATCAGGAAGGCTTCCAGTTGGTCGGTGTCGTAGGTCAGGTCGTCGTGGATGTCTTGGCGCTTGCCCAGCAGTAAGACGAAATCCGTGGCGGCCACGTTGATTTCGGAGCTACTGTGAAATTCCAAACAGTTCAGCAGATGATTGTGTCCGATGCAATAGCCAGTTTCGGTCGGCACGCCACCGTACAAGGTTTGTTCCAGCCGGTGAGCCGCGGTCGTGTTGGCCAGAGATTCCGTGTTCGCCACGTACTGGGTCTTCTCAGCCGGATAGGGCACGGCTTCTAGGTTCGTGATCAGTTCATCTAAATCACCAGCGGAAACAATGCGACCATAAGGCCGAAAGCGCTCGTCGGTTACGTCAAAAATTTGCATCAGAATCATCCTTCCAATTGTAAGTTGACCTAAGTATGCGCGCGATTTGTGAACATTGTTTGATTTGGGGGTTAAGAAATTGCGGATTTATCACGATGGTTGGTGTCGGTAAGTTTGTCTGTGCGGTGAGGCCAGGTCAATTTTATGAGGGGATGAGTTGGGCATTAAAGCGGGCGGAAGTGGCTGGTTATAACAGATGTTACAGGGTGAAAAAATCATTATTTTTGTATTATGTTTAAAGGGATCTAAAGATGATTCCCGTTTTGCCGTTATATGTTTCCTTGGGGGTGACAGATCGGGTATAATAAATAGCCGTGGCAGATGATACATAGCTGATTATAGACAAGACAAAAAATTAAAAATATGAGGTAAAATTAAAATGGATTCATTTGTAGATATTCCACAACCATCCCGTTTCAGAATTGGTGGCTTATTCAGTGATAATAACTTTGTAGTTCCTGTGTATCAGCAAAATTATGCTTGGGGACAAAATGAAGTTGAAGATTTTTGGGAAGATTTGAAAGACTTAATTGATGGTGAACGTAGTAGCCACTTTTTCGGTCAAATTGTTACCTATAAGAATGATCGCGAAGAGCAAGAAATCATTGATGGTCAGCAACGTTTGACAACTAGCACGATTTTTCTAGCAGTCATTCGGGATATTGCGATGGCAATGTACAAAGAACACTTTCGGGGTAGCGTTGACGAAGTGAACTTGGATAGTGGTGATGATTTGCGTCTGATTAGTCGTCAGGTTGATAAAATCATTCGGGGAGAAAAGGGTGCACAAGCATCTCTGATGGTACAACAAGGCGAAGATGCTAGTCTCCAAGAGTATTTCTTTAGTTTAACGCATGGCAGTGTGGCTGCGCGTGAAGATCGGGTTACATCCGATCCGATGAAGAATATGCAGACAGCTTATCACGATATGGCGCGAAAAATTCAGGAAACTCTGAAACAAGAAACGAATATTGGTGCGCAAATTGAAAAGTTACAGAGTATTTATGAACTATTTGTAAATAACTTTTATTTGGTAATGATTTCGGCGCCTAGCTTACAGGATGCATTTACAATCTTTGAGACACTAAACAGTCGTGGGAAAGACCTCAAAGCCTCTGATATCATTAAGAATCATCTGATGTCTCTGATGGGCAATGATCGCATTCACGAGGCCAATGAGTTATGGCGGAACATCACTGCTAAGCTTGATACAAGCAGTAAGCGAATTACCCGATTCATTCGAACCTACTGGGCTGCACAATATCGAATTGTTTCAGAAGCAAAGTTGTATCGGGCTGTTAGTGATAAGGTCAAGGATGGAAATCAGGCACAGGCCTTTTTGAAAAATTTAGACCATTCAGTTGATTTATATACAGTCTTAGAAAGTCCGGTGGCTCCTAAAGCACACGCTGAGTTTTTTGATAATGCCGGGATTACACAGCGATTGGACATACTTTCACGAATGAATGTGAAGCTTTATTATCCGATCGTGATGGCGATGAACCATTGTGATTACTCAGAAAAGGATATTTTGAAAGTTGTTAATAAAATCATGTCAGTTTTTATTCGGCATCGAACGATTATTAATGATGGAACAAATAAGCTGGAAACTGGTTTTTCTGAAATTGCTAAAAATATTTGGTCTTTGGAATACGCAGGTGTTGACGCAATTATTGATGGCATGAATCAGCGCCTGTTAAAGTCTGATGAAGCGACTGAAACGGCTTTTAGCGTTTTAAACAAAGACGGTGGTTTACGTGGTGCTAAGAAATGGACGCTAGTTTACCTGCTTTCCGAGTTATACGCTGTGCACTTTGATGACTTTGTGGATGGCATGTACAACAAAGTCTTTGATGATGATAACTATCAGTTGGTTCAGATTAGTACAGCAGAAGAAGTTGGCGAGTATCAGACTTACATTGGCAACTGGACAATTCTTGAAAAGAACCTAGTTCCTTCAAAATCCGCGGATAGTTTGCAAATGGCTAGTCAATTAAATAAATCTGATTTAAAGGGCAATCAAGCGTTAGCTAAACAGTTACAAACTGAAGCATGGACGATTGATGCGATCAAACAACGACAAAATATATTTGTAAATGATGTAACGTTAATTTGGTAAACGAGAATTTATTAAGAGCGTCAGCTTAAGTAAGCAACAACTTTTGTTATTGGCAAAGGTTGTTGCTTTTTTTTAATATTTGGTACACTAGTCCGTAGAGAGAATAAGTTAATTGATGATCAAGGTAAACTTGGAGGCGTCTCAAAATGAACCTAAATACCATCAAAACCATCACCAACCTGGGTGCCGGGACCATGGGGCACGCCACGGCGTTGCAATTTGCCATGAACGGCTATCCCGTGCGGTTGCTGGATACCAGCGACACTGCGTTGCAGCGGGGGATGACCGCCATTCAACATGACCTGGCGACCTTTCGCGAGGCCGGCTTGCTGCACGAAACGGACGCGGCCATTCTCGCGCGCATCACGCCGACGACGGACTACGCGGTTGCGTTAGCCGACACGGATTTCGTAATTGAATCGATCATTGAGGACCTGGACGTTAAGAAGCAGGTCTGGCAGCGGGTCGAATCGCTCGTGAGTGACGAGACTATTTTGGCCACCAACACGTCTGGCCTCAGTCCGACTGCCATTCAGTCCGTGCTCACCAAGCCTGACCGGTTCGTCGTTGCCCATTTCTGGAACCCGGCACAACTGATGCCGCTGGTAGAGGTCGTTCCCGGCAAACAAACCACGCCTGCCACGGTTGATGTGACCGTGGCCTTGATGAACCACATCGGCAAGCACGCCGTTGGCCTCAAGCAGGAGTCGCTGGGCTTCGTCGGCAATCGGATTCAGCTGGCCGTCTTGCGTGAAGCTCTGCACATCGTGGACGAGGGCATCGCGACACCAGAAGCCGTCGATGATATCATCAAGTACAGCCTGGGCCGGCGGTGGAGTCTGGTTGAGCCCATCGCCAGCGCTGACCTCGGGGGCCTCGACGTCTTCGATAACATCAGTAAGTATCTCTACGCCGATTTGGGCGCCACGCAGGGGGAAGACCCCGCGCTGGCCAAGAAGGTGGCGGACCACGAGCTGGGGCTCAAGACCGGTCGCGGCTTTTACAAGTGGGACGGTGACGCAGGTGCTGAAATCGTGGCCCAGCGAGACCGTGACTTACTCAATTTGCTAAAACAAGATCACGAATAAGACTAAAAAAGCTGGGCTAGTCCCAGCTTTTTTGCGGACAAATTTCCTAGTCACCCTTATCCTGGCGCTGTTTGACAGCGGTCAGCCGCGTGAACTCCTGCTCGCCCAGCAAATGGTGCAATGCCACGTCTTGCGGCTGGTGTTCGCGACGACCCAACCAGTAGAACAGCAGGCCCAATCCCAGCCAGACCGCCAACATGATGTATTCCGTCGGCCAAGCTAAGGCGACCGGCGACTTGGGATACAGCGTCGCGCCCGCAATCAAAATGGCCAGTAGACCGCCCAACAGGCTTGGCCACAGGTGTTTCAGCCGAAAGCCACCATTCAACGTGGGGTAAGTCCGGCGAATCCGCCACAGGGCTGCGGCCGTGATTGCCCAGGCCATGGCCACGAAGAAGCCGCCGAGGTCCAAAAAGTAAGTCATGGCGCCTTTGCCCAGCCAGCCGAAGCCGACCGCAAAGACCAAGACCAGCACCGTCGCGTTGACCGGCGTATTGTGTTTTTCATTGATTTTTGCAAATTGTGGTGGCAATAACCCGGCTCGTGCCAGCGATAGAATCAACCGGGGCGCCGCCGTGAACAGGCCAATGAAGCTGGTCAACAGGCCCAGAAAGGCAATCAGGTAGGCCGCCGTACCAAGCAACGGAAAGCCCGCGGCGGTGAAGGCCGTGATGGACCCCATGCTGAAGGTGGCCGTCTTTTCCCACGGGTAGACCCAGGCGCTGGCTAACAACACAACGATGTAGTAGCTGGCCGCTAGCAAAATGGCACCGACCACGGCCTTCCCAATCTTTCGCGGTGGCATGGCGGCTTCTTCGGCCAAAATCGTGACGACTTCCCACCCAGTCAAAAAGGTCATGGCCGGCAACACGAAGCGGACCACGTTGGCCCATGGGTCACTTCCCGCAGCGAAGGCGGGCCAGAAATTGTGCACGCTGCCTTGGGTAAAGCCGGTCACAATCAGCAGTGCGCCTAAAATAATCAGGCCGATAAACAGTACGGCCTGCACGCCCGCGGTCAACTTGGTGCCCCGGACATTTAGCGCAAAGATGAAGAGGGTGAAGGCCACGCCAATCGCCAGCTCCAGCAAGGAGACGTGGGCGCCCGCAATCGTGTAGCCTGGGCCGGCAGAAATCTGCGGAATCAGCGTCGCCAGCAACATACTCGACGCCGTCACATAAAAGGACAGCGCACTCAAATACGCCCCCAGGATCGCCCAACCGGTCGCAAAGCCCCAGCGTTTACCAAAAGCCAGGTAACTATAGACCACGGGACCGCCACTTCGCGGAAAGATGGAGGAGAGTTCCGCGAAGGACAATGAGGCCAGCACCGTGATGAAGGTGGCCAGCATGAAGCCAAAAATCTCGCCGCCCGCGCCGTACTTATCGAAGAAGATGCCATTGGTGTAGATCCAGCTACTCCCAATCACGCTGGATGCCCCCAAAATCAAGAGGCGGGGAAACGAAATGTGCCGAGACAGGTTCTGCATAATAATCGCTCGCTTTCATTGATTTAACGAAAAGA
The DNA here is from genome assembly GCF_024718525.1 of Levilactobacillus yiduensis. Taxonomy (NCBI): domain Bacteria; kingdom Bacillati; phylum Bacillota; class Bacilli; order Lactobacillales; family Lactobacillaceae; genus Levilactobacillus; species Levilactobacillus yiduensis. The sequence continues at coordinate 239,784 of NZ_JAMXAZ010000001.1, read as the reverse complement.
ATAAGGGCCACAAATACTTGTGAAATTACTGAATTTATTCTACCTGATGGTAGCGCTTACAACAACTGAAACGGCTCGTGAGTTTCACAAATGGCAATTAAATTACCTTGACGAAAAATATTTGGCCGGCGATTACGGAGTTGACCTGTAAAGGGGGCAACAACGATGAACGCACGTAAACATTTGGCCCGATTGGGCAGCGACGACCGCCACCGGTTTCAGGGGACTTTTGAGCGCTACGGCCTTAAATCCGGATACCGTGGCCAGGAGGTAACGCTTCTGTTACGAGAGGTCCGCCTATTGCGGGACAATCGGCTGATGACCGACCACCTGTGGTTTAATCTGACGAAAGGGTTTCGCCAATTGGGCCAACTCAAGCGCGGGGATGTGATCCAATTTGATGGTCGGGTGAATAGTTATTTAAAAGGCTACCAAACGGAACTCCTGGCCGAAGCGACCATCGACTATCAGGTCAGCTGGCCGACCAAGATCACCCGCGTTTCCGGTGGGGTGCGGGCGCCGTTGCCGGATTGGTGGGAGCTGATCAGTATTATCCATCGAGGTAACCACGGGTAGGCAACCTGGCAAATGAATTGCGTCGGCGGCCAATTTCCACTACAGTAGATGCAATAACACTGGACTGGAAATGGAGGAATTTCGCATGTCAACGCCCTTACGATTCGATGAAACTCAGGGACAAGAACACACAGTACCGCTCGACGGGCAACCAGTCACCTACCGGGCGTTTATGGACCTCAACTACGTAACGATGCCCGTGGACCCAATCCAACGTCTCAATGTCTTCGTTCCCGCGCCGTACTTTAGCGGCGGAACAGTCAACGGTTATCAACGGGTGACCGCGCCGATCTTCATGCCGAACACGGTGGGCGGCTATCTGCCGGGTCCCCGCGACTTTCCGGATAATCCGGCGGTCTATAGCCGTGGTGAAACCATCTTACGGGCACTGCAACGTGGCTACGTCGTGGTTTCGGCGGGTCTGCGGGGCCGTAGTCAAACGGATGGTCAGGGCCAAAATATTGGGAAGGCCCCGGCCTTTATCGTAGACATGAAGGCGGCCGTACGCTACGTCAAGTTCAACGCCGGTCGTCTTCCGGGTAATCCCGAACGCATCATTACCAACGGAACTAGTGCCGGGGGCGCCACGTCAGCGCTGATGGGTGCCAGTGGCAACACCGATTTCTTTGAAAGCCGCCTGCAAGATTTGGGTGCGGCACCGGCCACGGACGATATTTTTGCCGTATCTGCTTACTGTCCGATTCACAACCTGGAGCACGCTGATGCCGCCTACGAATGGGAATTTGACGGCATCAAGCAGTGGCACCGCCAACGGATTCGGGTTGAAAATAATCGACAAATTTGTACCCCGATTCACGGCTACCTCAGCGAACGGGAACTGGCGCTGTCACCGCAACTCAAGGCAGCCTTCATCACGTACTTAAATGGCCTCGAACTCAAGGACCGCGCTGGCAATCCGCTGGCACTGGACCACACGGGTGAGGGGAGTTTTAAGGCCTTGATCTTGCGTGACCTGAAGGAGTCGGCACAAACTGCCCTGTCTGCTGGCCAAGACGTGACCAAGTATGCCGGCGTCATCGTCAACGGTACGACTGTGATCCGCATCGACTGGCCACAATATCTACGGGCGATTACGCGGATGAAATCAGTGCCGGCCTTTGATGCGCTGGATTTAAGCAATCCTGAAAACGACCTGTTTGGTAGCCGCTTAACGCCGGCCCGTCATTTCACGCCATTTGCGCAGGCTCAGAGCACCGTGACCGCTAGTTTGGCCGACGCTGACTTGGTGGCGGCAATCAATCCGTTGACGTACTTACTGAAAAAACAGAGTCACGTGGCGCCACACTGGCGGATTCGCCACGGGGCCGCCGACCGCGACACATCCTTTGCCATCCCCGTGATTCTGGCGACCAAGCTGGCTAATCGCGGCTATGACGTGGACTTTGCTTTGCCTTGGGCGACACCGCACAGTGGTGATTATGATCTGCCCGAACTCTTTGACTGGATCGATGGCTTGTGCCGTTAACGACTAAGACGATTACTGGTGTCGGTAGTTTGTCATGCAACACAACTTTACCCCAGCGTTTTGGTTTACTTTCGTGTGCAAAATCCCTATCATGAAGGGAACACAAAGGGGTGACGAAAATGCAGAGACTGTATGGTTGTGTGCCCTTACTCAATGTGGTCGGGAGTCTGATGTTCCTGCTGATCGTGTCGCTGCAACCGGCGACCACCAGCTTGGGCGTTGACTTTTACTGGCAAGGGACCAATCTTTTGGCGACGGCTGCCATGATCATCATCACCATCGCGACGGCCTTCGCGCACCAGCGTCGGACCAAACAATGGGGACTACTGATCAACGGCATCATCGTCGTGGCCATGGCATTAGGCCTGTGGCACGCGCAAGTCCCGGACGCCATCAGCGACTACCTGTGGCTCTGGGCGTTACTGATGATTTTTAACCTCGCCCTGATTGGTTGGGGATGGGGCAAATTACGACCGAAAACCAAATAACCACCGAAATCAGCAAAATGGTTTCGGTGGTTATTTTTTTGCGAGACGATGGGGCGTTTAGGGCCATGACCTAAATCAAAATCCCATTGCAGTGGTCCACTTCATGTTGGATGATTTGGGCCACAAAGCCAGTGAATGTCTGGTGCTGCGGCTGAAAGGCGGCGTTTAAAAAGTCGACGTCGATCGCTTTGTACCGTTGTGTTGGTCGCTCGCCAGTGAGTGACAGGCAGCCTTCGCTGGTCTGATACGGGCCGGCGTGTTTGGTGATGACCGGGTTTAACATGGCAATCGGCAGCATGCCCAGGTCGACCACGATAATGCGCCGGTTGACGCCAATCATGTTGGCGGCCATGCCCACACAATTTTCGCTATTGGCTTTCAAGGTGTCGAGTAGGTCGGTAACAATAGCCGCGTCCGCTGCCGTTGCCGGCGAGGATGGCTGTGACAGGCGCGTTTGGTCGTGAATAACAGGTTTGATCATGAATAGGGTCCTCCCAAAATAAGCATTTACTTAGTATAGCACGCCGCCGCGCCACGTTGGGTCAATCGTGTTTGTAGACGCATCGCGGTCCGGTAACTGCGGGTGCTGGTTTGCTGATAAAATGGCGAGCCGTTCAGCTGACCGTAAGCGGAACGACGGAAGTCCTGGCCGGTGACCGTCCAAAAGATCAGATGGGGTGTGATGGCCACGCGGTCGTTAACAGTGAGCCGGCTGGTCAGCCAGGTGTCCTGGTCAGCGGTATAGGTCGTCAACTTAACCAGTAACATGTGCTGATTTGTCGGGCCAGACCCCCACCAATTCGGGGCCTGTGCCATGTCGTGAAGATAAGCAGCGCCCGTCAGTAGACCAAAGGGTTGGGCAAAGTCGACGTGGGTGGCCAACAAGTTGGCCATGTGTGCTTGGCAAACGGCCGACGTTTCAGAGCAGTCGAACAAGCAGTTACCGGTGTTGCCGACGGTTTGGACGGCCGTGGCCCCGGCGGCCTGTAACCAGTCGCGCAGGTCGGCCATTTTGAGTTGGTGCGGGGTACCGGCGTTGATGGCCCGCAGAATCAGTAGGTTGGTCATGGTCAGTCCTCCTGGGTCAGCGTCTGGATAAAACGTTGTGTTGCCGCCGACAGCGTGCCGCGGGGGTAGACCAGTTGGAGGTGACTAATAAGCGGGTGAGCAAAGGGCCGCGTCACGAAGTCTGTCGTCAAAAAGGGCGCCGCTGATTTGGCGAATAAAGAAGTCACCCGCGTGGTTCCTTTGATCATCGCCAGCAGCGTCTCGATGTGTGGCGTGGTGAAACGGATATTGGGGGTGAAGCCGGCCTGTTGGTAGCGGTCACCCATTTTTTCGTACACGCCGGAGCCGGGGTTCAGGCTGACCACCTCGTAAGGACGCAGGTCGGCGATGGTCAATTGGGGTTTAGCAGCGAGGGGATGATCCGCCGCCAGGACCGTGATGAGCGTATCGTCAGCTAAGTTGACGGTGGCAAATTGGGAGGCGTTGAGCTGTTGGCTTTGGACGTCGCGAAGAATGCCGAGGTCGAGTTCCTGATTTTGTAATTTTTTCAGTAACGTGGCCCCTTCTAATTCTTCCAAGCGAATATTGAGTTGCGGGTACCGTTGCATGAACTGGCTCATCTGCGTGGCCAAACCGTATTGTGCCATGACTGGGACCGTGCCAACGTGAATGGTGCCGCGCTTGAGGTCACGGTATTCGGCCAGTTCGGTGGTCATCAATTGGTATTGCGCGGTGATGGTCTGGGCGTAACGGAAGAAGACTTCGCCGCTTTCGGTAATGGTCAGTCGGCGCTTGTTGCGCGTGGAAATTAGCGTGCTACCCAGCTCAGTCTGTAGCGTCTTCAACCGTTTAGATAGCGCCGATTGTGTGAGGTTCAGCTCAACGGCGGCGTCTGAGATATTACGAACTTGATAGAGAGTTATGAAGTTATAGAGATCATCAATCGTCATGGGCAAGTCCTTTCTAAAGTGCGTGATCGTTCGGAAGTGTGAAAACGGGGGTTACTAGCTAGCGTTTCTGCTTGCTTGAGAAGTACCCCGGATTAGAAAGCGGTCTTCCGACTCGTCTGCAGGATTGGCAAGAAAAAACAGCCAACCGAGTGCCACTGGGTTCGGTCAGATATGATCTTAGCCCAACTGTTGCCGATAGTTAAACGAAATTGTTGGTAAATCACTACTGTAGCCGGAAGTCCGTCAAATATGAGCTCAGCCGAGGCGGCGAGACCGCTCTGTGGCTCGTCCCGCCGCCCACCGCGTCCCGGCTCATATTTGGCGGACAGGAGGCGGCCAGCGCGTACCATTCGTTAGCTATTATTCCTGTTAGGCATAACGTTAGTCGAAACGTGAGTTGTTTGCAACTGTTTTCCCCCGTAAGCTAGTAATTGTAGATGAAATCAAGGAGGTCAGCACATGACAAAAGAACCGTATGACTTACGTAAAGTATTAGCAGAACTCAAGACGCATCCCGGGCAATACCACGCAACGGATGTGGCTGTAGATCCCAACGCCGAGCTTTCCGGTGTGTACCGCTACATCGGGGCTGGGGGAACCGTCGCCCGGCCAACTCAGGAGGGGCCAGCCATGATGTTCAACAACGTCAAGGGCTTTGCCGGCACCCGGGTCCTGACCGGTTTGATGGCCAGTCGACAACGCGTTGGGTTGATGTTTCACCATGATGCCCACACACTGGGACAATTTTTAAATGATGCGGTGGAAAATCCCGTGCCGCCAGTCATGGTCGATGACGCCCCGGCCCACGAAGTCGTGCATCGGGCGACCGACCCAGACTTTGATATTCGTAAATTGGTGGCGGCCCCGACCAACACCCCTGAGGATGCCGGTCCCTATATCACGGTGGGGGTGGTCCTGGGGTCAAACAAGGCCAAGACCATGAGCGACGTGACGATTCACCGGATGGTGCTAGAGGATAAGGACAAGCTGGGCATTTATATCATGCCGGGTGGCCGCCATATCGGTGCATTTGCCAAGGAATATGAGGCTGCCAACGAACCGATGCCGGTGACCATCAACATCGGGTTGGACCCCGCCATTACTATTGGGTGCACGTTCGAGCCACCAACCACGCCACTGGGTTACAACGAACTGGGCGTTGCTGGGGCGATTCGCCAAGAGGCGGTCGGCTTGACGCCCGCGTTAACAGTTGACGAGAACGCCATTGCCCGTTCCGAATTTACCCTGGAAGGCTACATCATGCCGAACGAACGCATCCAAGAAGATATCAACACCCACACGGGCAAGGCGATGCCTGAATTTCCTGGTTACGATGGCGACGCCAATCCCGCGCTTCAGGTGATCAAGGTCACGGCGGTCACGCACCGCAAGGACCCCATCATGCAAAGTGTTATCGGGCCTTCCGAAGAGCACGTCAGCATGGCCGGTATTCCCACCGAGGCCAGCATTTTAGAGCTGACTAACCGGGCGATTCCGGGTAAGGTGTTGAACGTTTACAATCCGCCAGCTGGTGGGGGCAAATTGATGACCATCATGCAAATTCACAAGGAAGACGAGGCCGATGAAGGGATTCAGCGGCAAGCGGCGCTCCTGGCATTTTCGGCGTTCAAGGAATTAAAGACGGTCATCTTGGTGGATGAAGACGTCGATATTTTTGATATGAACGATGTGATGTGGACCGTGAACACGCGGTTCCAGGCGGATCAGGACTTACTGGTCTTGCCGGGGATGCGCAACCACCCGTTGGACCCTTCCGAACGGCCGGCGTACGACCCTAAGTCGATTCGGACCCGGGGGATGTCGTCAAAATTGGTGATCGACGGCACCGTGCCATTTGATATGCGTGATCAGTTCGTCCGGGCCAAGTTCATGGACGTGCCGGATTGGCAGAAGTACTTGAAGTAAAGGACTGGTAAAAAATGAAGAAGATTGTAATTGGCGTGACCGGTGCTTCCGGGACGATTTATGCGATCGACCTGTTGCAAAAACTGCAAGCCGTGCCTGACGTGGAGACCCATTTGGTCATGAGCGCTTGGGCTAAGAAAAACTTGGCGTTAGAGACCGACTATACGTTGGCAGACATCAAGGCACTGGCCGACGTGGTCTACAGTGACCGGGACCAGGGCGCGGCGATTGCCAGCGGATCCTTTCTCAATGACGGCATGGTCATCGTGCCCGCCAGCATGAAGACGGTCGCCAGCATTGCGTATGGCTTTGGCGATAACCTGGTGGCGCGGGCGGCCGACGTGACCATCAAGGAGCAGCGTAAACTGGTCATCGTTCCCCGGGAGACGCCGTTAAGCGTGATTCATTTGGAAAATCTGACCAAATTAGCCCGGTTGGGGGCCCAGATCATTCCGCCGATTCCCGCCTTTTACAATCATCCGCAAACCATTCAAGACCTGGTCGATCACCAAACGATGAAGGTGCTGGACGCATTCGGAATCGCGGCACCCCAAGCAAAACGTTGGGAGGGCGATTAGACATGCCACAATTTAGCGTGACGCAAAAAGACTATACGATTACCGCAGACCTAACCGTGATTGGCAAGGACCTGCTGATTGTGGTGACCGGTGGCAGTAATCCGCATATCGGCGACGTGACCACGCTGACCAAGGACACGCCGCTACAGACGACGAAGTTTCCCAGCCACGATGGCCGTTTTCACAAGGATAACTTTGTGGGTGAGCGTGTGGCGAAGGTGGTGCAACCGGTCTTGCCGGGCAGTTGTACCATTACGGCCGGTATTCACGTGAACCAGATCACCAAGGCTCAGATTGCGGCCTCGGCGCCGATGGGTGAGGCACTGGGCCGGCAAATCGTGGCATGGCTGCGGCAACATCCCGTGGTGGCGCCAACGCCAGAGTATTACAGCGATACGGAACAGCCGCAGTAGCCCGCCGGATCTTTCAGTAACCGTTGCCAATCTGTAACACGATTCCCGGACTTCCGAGCGTATAATTGGGAGTAACAAATGGGCTGGACTCGTTTGGAATCGGGGAGGATTCATTTATGAAAAAAATGTTAATCGGACTGGCCGTGCTGGCCACCGTAGCCACGGTCGGCGGCAGTCAACTGACGACACCGACCACGGCGCAGGCCAAGGCCAAAACCACGCTGAAGACACTGCCCAAGCGCTACCGGCACACGTGGTATCACTACGCCAACGGGAAGCTGTCGACGCTGACCTTTAGCAAGCGGACGATTGCCGGACGGACCTACTACGCTGGCGACCAGCAGGCGACAAAATACTTGGCCCACATCCATGCGCACAAATTGACGGCGACGAAATTTCACCGCCACATCTCTTGGAGCTCGGTCGTACCAGTTAACGCCCACCACAGCCAATGGCTCAATGTGCGCGGCTGGAATCAGGTCATGGGCGACGGTGATTTTTACCGGGTCATGACCAAAACGGTGCGGGGCAAACGGGTCCAAGTTTTAAGCCAAGCCGGCGGGGCCGGCGTCTGGACCGCAGCACACTATTACCAGAGCAAGCAAGTCGCCAAACAGCGCGGCAACAAACACTTCAGCGGGGAAGTTTACTACAAGTGATCTGGCTGTAGTCCGCCTACCGTTACGTGAAACTCTAGGCTGGAACGCTGGGGAAGGACGGTCCGAGCCAAGGCCCGGTCTCGAACCTTGCTTTGAGCCGAAAGTCACGTCTCAAAGTCACCAATTTAGTAGCCAAAGACGCTACTAAATTCCCCGGCTGAGCCTAGATTTCACTTCACTTCCGGCTCAGATTGAAAGTCTGGCAGTATTCCCCACGATAACTTGGTAAAAACGCCTAATGGAGGAACGCTGCTGACTGACTCCGGCGAGTGGGTGCTTATCAGTGGCACTGAAAGAAGTCAAGTTTAATTGTAAGCATCTCTGTAGCCGAGAGTCCGCCAGATTGGACCGTGTGGCCGCAGGCATGATTTCAATGATTTGTATGAAAACTATCATAACAAGGAGGAAGCAAATGTGCGGGTGAACGTGTTACAACAGACGCCTGACGAAGGTCCCGGTGCGATTCAGAGCTGGGCCAACGCCAATCGTCACGAACTTTACATTTACCATCCAGCCGAATTCGGTCAGCTACCGACCGCCGACCAGACGGATATGTTGGTAATCTTGGGTGGACCGATGAGTCCCAACGACGATTTGCCGTGGATCAAGGCGGAACGGCAGTTGATTCAGCAATTATTGACGGCGCACAAGCCCATCTTTGGCGTCTGCTTTGGGGCGCAGCAAATCGTCAAGCAACTGGGTGGGGCCGTTCATGCGGCGCCGGTCAAGGAAGTGGGCTGGGCCCCGGTCACCCGGCAAAGCGCCGTGATTCCAGGTGTACCGGCCGAAGTGACCGTGTTGCACTGGCACGAGGAAATGTTTGACCTACCGCCGCAAGCCCAGCTACTCTTTTCTAGCGCTCACCTGCGCAACCAAGGCTTCTTACTCGGTGACAACGTGATTGGCCTGCAATTTCACCTGGAACCTTTGCCCAATAACGTTCGCGAAATGGTGGTCAACGACGGCGACTACGCGACGGGTTCCGTCCTGGCCCAAACGCCCCAGCAGATTCTCGATTATCCCGAATCCGTTGAAACGGAATCCTTAACGTTTCGGTTGCTGGATTACATCACCAAGCATCAATCAGCAACGGGTAATGGCCAATTGAGCTAACTCACATGCATACGAAACAGCGTTGACAGTCCTTTCACGAGGGCTGTCTTTTTTTGGCAACAGTGAAAAATTTTAAAAATGAGCTTGCATTCACTTTTAAATGTGCTATATTGGTGGTGTGGTAATTGAGCACTCACTTAATTTTGTGAGTTAGGAGATGAGACCATTGCGGCAAAAGACTTATCGAACGTTTCAAGAGGATTTGGTCACTAGTCGGCATCAGCATTGGCGTTTGCCTAGCGATTACGATTGGCGGTTGCCGGGACGGGCCTGGCAACGTCGGTGGGTGCGACGTTTGGCCAAGGGCATTAGCATCCTGTATGTCCACACTCACGGGATGACGATTAAAAATGGCTGGCGGTTAGCAACGGCCGGACCGTGTGTGGTCTACGGCAATCACACCCAACCTACGGGCGACGTACTGTTACCCCTGTACTTGGGCGCGGCCCAGCGATTTAACGTCTTAGCTAGTCCTGCGAACCTGGGGATTCCGGTGATCGGCCCACTGACGCTTTTCGGTGGGGCGGTGCCGACACCACAGACGCTCTCGCAGATGCGGGCGTTTCGCCGTGCGGTTCATACCAAGTTGGCGGCGGGAGAATGGCTGATGGTTTACCCCGAGGAACACGTGTGGCCGTATTATCCGGGACTGCGGCCGTTTAATCCGGGGGCCTTCCACTTTCCGGTGAGCGAACGGGTGCCTGCCTACGCGATTACCGTGACCTATCGCCATCGGTGGTTGCGACGTCCACGCCGGGTCATTTACGTCGATGGCCCGTTTCGCCCCGACCCGCAGTTATCGGCTAAGCAACAGCAGCGGCAGTTAGAGCAGCAGGTGAACGCCTGCATGGCCAAACGGGTCGCAACGACCAATATCAGTTATGTTCACTATCGGGAGGTGCAATGATGAATATTTTATATTGTGGGGATGCCAATATGAAACGCGGCTTGTTGATCTCGATTCTGTCCCTGGTGAAATGGGTCCCAGAACCGCTCAACATTACCATCTTAACGGCTCGGATGGCCAGTGATGCGCGGCAGTTCTTTCCCTTGACGGCGACCACCGCGCAGGCCTTGGATCACCTGGTCAAACAACGTAATCCGGCTAGTCAGGTCACTCGAGTAGATGTGAGCGCGCTGGTGCGGCAGACGCCGCCAACTGCCAATCGCAATACGATCTTTACGCCGTGTTGCGTGTTGCGGCTGTACGCGGATCAGGTGCCGGGATTACCGGATCGGCTGTTGTACTTGGACACGGACGTCATTTGTCGGCGCGACCCGTCACCCATGTATCGGCAAGAACTGACTGGCAGCGAGTACGCCGGTGTTTTGGACCACTACGGCCGCTGGTTCTTTCATCAGCATTGGCCGCGTTGGGATTACGTGAATTCTGGTGTTCTGTTGTTGAATTTGGCAGAGATACGGCGCACGGGGTTATTTGCCCGAAGTCGGCAGTTGTGCCAAGTCCAAGAGATGTTTATGCCAGACCAATCGGCGCTCCATCAACTGGTCACGCACCAGCGACTCTTGCCACGGCGGTACAACGAACAGCGTCGCCTCCACACCGACACCGTTTTTCAGCACTTTACGACCAGCTTTCGGTTCTTCCCGTGGGTCCACACCCTCACCGTCAAGCCGTGGGAGGTCACGGCCATGCACCAGCGATTGAAGCTTCATGAATATGATGATATTTTAGCGGATTATCAAAAATTGATTCCAAACTTATAAAAGGAGTCCTCACCATGACAAACACAACGATTCCAGTTTTCTTCTCCATCAACGACGCCTACGCGCCATATCTGTCCGTCGCGCTGACGTCAATCATTGCTCACGCCGATTCTGCCCAGCAGTACGAGATCATCGTGCTGTGCGATGAGTTGTCTACCGCCAATCAAGCCAAGCTAGGCCAACAGGCGACCGCCAATGTGACGATTCGCTTCGTGCCCATGCAAGACAGCTTAAAGGCTCAGTTGGGTGGCGAGCATATGAAATTACGCGGGGACACCTTCACCCTGACGATTTATTTCCGCTTGTTCATTGCCGCCATGTTTCCCCAGTATGACCGCGGCATTTACTTGGACGCCGACGTGGTAACGATCACGGATCTGGCCGAACTATTTGCCCAGCCGCTAGGGGACAATCTGGTGGGTGCCGTAGCGGATACCTTCGCCGCGGATAATGCGCAGAGTGTGGCCTACGTGGAACAACACCTCCGGCTGCCCATTGCCGATTACTTCAATTCCGGGGTGATGTTGCTGAATCTCAAGCAGATGCGGGCAGAACAGTTTAACGAAAAATTCATTCACTGTCTTACCGACTACCGGGTCGACTTTATTGCCCCCGACCAGGATTACCTGAACCTGCTGTGCCGCAACCGGGTGTTGCACTTGGACCGGGCTTGGAACGTGATGCCGACGACCCAGACCCGCGTCACGGCACCTAAGTTGCTACACTACAGTCTGTTCGGCAAGCCGTGGTACTACGCTGACGCACAAAACGGCGATTATTTCTGGGCCATCGCACCGCAATCACCGTACTATCCGGAAATTCAGGCCATCCAGCAGGCCTACACTGACGCCGACCGCGCCAAGGACCGGGAAACAGAACAGGGGTTGTTGGGTCAGTTGAACGTATTTGCCAGTCAGAGTCGGGCCAGTTTGGACCAAATGGAAAAGGAGCTGAGCTAAATGATTATTGGTGGGATGAAGCAACAAGTCGTGGCCAACATTGAACGCGATGCCGCGGCGGGACAATTCAACGCCAAAGTGGAGGTGGCTGATCCCACTTTGACCAAGCCCCAACAACAAGACCTGTTGCGCCAGTACTTGGCACGACGGGACACACTTACGTATCGGGTGAATAACCACGTGTCGCGGCGCGTCGCCAACTTGGCCACGCGCTACTTCAACCGCCGCACGGAGATTCACGGCTTGGCCAACTTGCAAGGCGTAACGGGTGGTGCCATTGTCACCAGCAACCACTTCAACCCGCTGGACAACACGGTCGTGCGCAAGACGATGCGGGCCGCGGGACGCAAGCGACTATTCATCGTTAGTCGTGACACGAACTTGGAAATGGGTGGGCTGATCGGCTATTTGATGACTTACTACGACACCATCCCCATCAGCGATGACAAGGAGTACGCCGGCCGGGTATTTCCCCAATTGGTCGAACAGGTGCTAGCCAACCAGCAATTGTTACTGATCTATCCGGAACAAGAAATGTGGTTCAACTACCGCAAGCCGCGGCCGGTCAAGCGTGGCGCGTACTACTACGCCGCCAAGTTCGGCGTGCCGGTCGTGTCGTGCTTCGTGGAGATTCGTGACCTGCCGCGGGTGGACAACGCCGAATTCGACCAAACCCGCTACGTGATGCACGTCTTGCCAACGATTTATCCGGACCCGCAGTTATCGGTCAGGGAGAATAGTCGCCGTATGATGGCCACGGATTACCAGCAAAAGAAGGCCGCCTACGAAACGGCGTACGGCAAGCCGCTGACCTACCGCGCGGAACCCGACGACATTGCCGGTTGGCGCGGTGATCAACAGTCGCTAGCCATTGGTCCGTCAAAAACGGTATAATTAAACGTAAATAACCTCGCTGCCAGGGCGGCGAAAGATGGAGCGACAGTCATGAAGAAAAGTGCACAACAGCGACAAAATATCATCGACGTTGGCCGACAGCTCTTTGCCCAAAAGGGGTACGCCGGTACCTCGACCCGCCAGATCAATGAACAGGCGGGCATTGCGGAAGGGCTACTTTACTATTACTTTCCCCAGGGAAAACACCAATTACTCGACGTTATCGTACGCGAGGGCGTCGATAGCCGCATGCGAGTGGCACATGAGCTATTAGATAATTGGGACGGTTCGGACGTCGAGACCCACGTAATGGCGCTGTTTGATGGAATTGCGACGGTCATTCAAGATGAGGTGGGCTACCAGTCCTTTCTTATCACGGTCCGTGAACGCGAAATGTTGTCAGACGACCAATCAGCCTGGTTGATTCAGTCATTTGACGGCGTGCAGGCGAGCCTGGTGAAGTCGTTTTTGAACCTGCAGACCCGCCGAACGCCTGCAGAGTTACAGACGTTGGCACATACGCTGATGTCGATCTTTATTCGGACGTTGTTTGACGAACTCCTATTACGCAATCATCGCCACCTGGCACCCGGAACCCGTGAAAAAGTCGACCAACAAGTGCGCTTGGTCTTGCAAGTCCTGTAGCACTAGAAAACGGTTGTCTTACCTTTACAAACGAAATTCACCAGGTATTTGTGACCCGTTTAGCGTGGGCTTAAGAAATTCTTACGATTCGTTGCGCGCAAGTAGACAGAAAAATGCATCAGTAACTGTGGTTAAGTCGCAGCTACTGATGCATTTTTGAGTTGGTAGCTGGTTCTGGCTGGCCGCCTTACCGTTCGCCAAACTTGGACCGTGACGCTGTGGGAAGGACCGGTCGAAGCCAAAGGGCGCTCCGCATACCCCGGTGTCTGGGTGTAGGCGATGTCCAGCGTGTAGCCGTCGGGACTGACCATGTGCGGCGCGGTCCCAGTGAGGTATTGGCCCCGAATCGTGGCTGGGGCAAAGGCCGTCCGGTAACTGTCGCGTTTGGCCGGCGTCGGGTGGTCCCAGAAGTCCTGACGTTCCGCCCACTTGGGTCCCAGACCGGCCTGATAGACGTTGCCATTTTGACTGACGATGCCCCGGATCCAGTCGGGGTGAGCCGCGGCGATTCGGAAGCCAATTGGGGCGCCGTAGTCAAAGACGTAAATGTAGGCGGGGCCCAGGTCGAGCGTTTGCCAAAGGGCCGTCATGATGGCGCTCAGGTGGTCAAAGGTGTAGGCAAATTGGGTGTGGTCGGGGGCGCTGGATTGGCCGAAACCAGGGTAGTCCGGCGCAATCACGTGGAAGTGGTCGGCTAGGGTCGCCGGCCTCACGGTAGAAGATGTCTAAATCGTTAACGGTAACAGTGTGATAGCTAATTATTGTAAACCCTCCCGTAATTTTTGATTATTTTCGGTCAGTAGCGCCGTCATCGGCGCCTTGGTGTCACCCAGCAGGTCGTCAGTCGCGTCGCTAAAGGCGGTTAAGCAGTCGTTTGCGGTGCGCAGAAAGTCGGCACTGGCGGCGGTTAGATCGATACTGGTGGCCCGCCCCTGGGCCGTGAGCGTGACCAACTGCCGATTGGCCAGCGTCTTGACCATGCGCGAAATGCTGGAGCGTTCGTAGCCCAGGTGTGTGCTCAGCGCCTTGATGGTCTGAGGATGCTGGTCCTCCAAGGCTAACATGATGTAGGCGTAGGCGGGTTTCATCCCAGTCGGCGCGTAGATCCGGTCGGCCAACTGCTCGACGCTGCGCATGTAGCGTGCGGCCGTGAAATAAGCACAGGTGGAGGTAAAGTGATGTGCCATACGTATCGTCCTTTCTTTATCGTGTACATACACAGTACGCCGATTCTAAAAGTTTTGCAAGGGCCTGTTGACAAAACTTCTAGGTGAGTATATACTCATTTTATCAGGTAAGTAAGTGATCACTCACCTACACACATGAACATTTAGGAGGTCATCACTATGGCAAAACCAATTATTGCCTTAAATCATTTAGCCAAAAAATTTGGCGATCAAATCGTCCTCAAGGACATCAATCTCACATTGAATCGGGGTGAGATCATTGGGTTGATCGGGCCATCCGGTGCCGGGAAGTCGACCGTTATCAGAGTGACACTGGGCATGGAAGTTGCTAGCGGCGGGTCCGCCAAAGTCTTCGATACCCAAATGCCTAACCGCGAGTTGCTGGGCCGAATCGGCTACATGGCGCAAACGGATGCGTTGTACGAATCCCTGTCAGGTCGGGAAAATTTAAAATTTTACGGGTTGATGAAGGGCATCGCCAAGGCGGATATGGCTAAGGAAGTCGCACACGCTGCGCAGGTCGTGGATTTAACGGCTGACTTGGACAAGCGTGTTTCCGGATATTCCGGTGGGATGATGCGGCGGTTGTCGCTGGCAATTGCGCTGCTAGGAAATCCGGAGTTGTTGATTTTAGATGAGCCGACGGTCGGCATCGACCCAGCGTTGCGGCGGCAAATCTGGGCTGAACTGGGTAGCATTCGTGATGAGGGTCGCAGCATTTTGATCACGACGCACGTGATGGATGAAGCAGAGTTGGTCGATCGGGTGGCCTTGTTGCTGGGCGGCGAAGTGATGGCGTTTGATAAGCCAAGCGTCTTGAAACAGCAGTACGGTGTTGCGACGGTCGAGGATGTCTTCTTAAAGGCGGAGGGTGTTGAATAATGAGAACGATTGGGATTATGAACCGGGTACTCAAGGAGTTATTCCGGGATAAGCGGACACTGGCGTTGATGTTTATTGCGCCAATCCTAGTGATGCTACTGATGAGCGTGATTTTTAACACGAACTCGACGACCAACGTCAATGTTGGAACCGTCGCCGTGACCCAGAAATTAAACAAAGAAATGGGCGACATCAAGCACGTGGACGTCAAGACGTATGATACGCAAACGGCGGCCAAGCGCGCATTGCACGACGAAAAAATTGATGCCATCATTAAGAAAAATGGCCACAATTACAGCCTGACCTACGCCAACACGGATTCCAGTAAGACGGCGACCGTGAAACTAGCCTTCAAGAACGCCCTGACGGCGACGAGTATTAGACAGTTGAAGACGGCGTTGAAGAAGAGTACGACCGGGATGGCTAAACTGCAAGCTGAGCTTTTAGCCATGCAAAAGCAACAGGCAGCTAGCGCCACGGCGGGGGCCACAACGGCCACGACTGCGGCAGCGAAACAAGCGGCGGCCACTAAGGCCAAGTCGACAACGACCAGTACCAAGAGTACGAGTCAACAGACACCGAAAATCACCAACCATTACGTTTACGGCGACAAGAATACCGGCTACTTTGCGAAAATGCTGCCGATTCTGATGGGCTTCTTCGTCTTCTTCTTTGTCTTCCTGATTTCTGGGATGGCGCTGTTAAAGGAACGGACGACGGGGACCTTGGACCGGTTGCTGGCAACACCAGTGAAGCGGTCGTCCATCGTCTTCGGGTACATGTTGAGTTACGGCATCTTAGCCGTGATCCAAACCATCGTCATCGTGCTGGTTACGGTGTGGTTGCTAGGAATCGAGGTCGTCGGCAATATGGCCAGCGTGGTCGTGATCAATCTCTTGTTGGCGTTAGTCGCCTTGGCTTTTGGGATTCTGCTATCCACGTTTGCCAACTCCGAGTTCCAGATGATGCAGTTCATTCCGTTGGTCGTAATTCCTCAGGTCTTCTTCTCTGGAATCATTCCGTTGGATTCTATGGCCAAATGGGTCAGCGACATTTCCTACGTGATTCCGTTGAAATACTCCGGGGATGCCGTCAACGCTATCATCATGCGCGGGGCGTCACTCTTTGACGAGGGCTGGAACATCTTGGTCCTGCTGGTCTTTCTGGTTGCCTTGACGATTTTAAACGTCGTCGGCTTACGGCGTTACCGGAAAGTCTAGAAAATACATGAGATTGTGAACGAAGTCGCGTATAATGGCTAGGAAGACTGTTAGAAAGGGTGAGTGGCGTGGAGCCAAACATTTTCAAAAGCTATCGTGACTGGCTGGAACATGAACAGATGCCTAAAGGGAAGAAAGCGGCGTTGACGGCCGCCATGGCGCTGTTCTCAGAGAACGGTTTCGATGGGACCTCGACTGTCCAGGTGGCAGAAGAGGCCGGGGTGAGTCAGGCCACCATCTTTAAATACTTTCATACCAAGCAAGATCTCCTGTTGGCCATTGTTCGCCCGGTAATGGAACATTTCTTTCCGGCTTACCGTGATGAATTCTTCCAAGGTATCACGGCTTGTGAAACGTTACCGGAAATGGTGAAGTTTATCGTGACCGACCGGTATCACTTCATCAAGGAAAACCAAGAAGCCGTGAAAATCATCGTCATGGAAATGATGACGAGCGAAGAGATGCGGCAGTTATTTGTAAAGTTGATTTCAAACAAGGATTTTGATTTTCTTAGTGAATTGATGAAGAATTTTGCCCGGACTGGTGAATTACGTAAAGACATCGACGCTGCGGGCATCGTCCGTATTCTAGCGGGCCAGTTGATGGTGTACGTGATTCAGAGTAGTTACGCACCAGTGCTGGTGCACGGCGAGGCGCAGGACCTGCAGATAATCACGGAACAGATCGTGCGGACGATTAAAAAATAGGCTAGTTATGGATTGAAAGATTAAAATTAGCGCGTTGATTTCCAGAGTGACAGTGTTCTGTCCACTAAGATTGGCGAAACCAGGAGCCTGCGTCAGCCAGGGTTCCGCCTGCTCTGGGGAACACCGCCAGCCTGAGAAGCGGTCTGCCGGTCCGCTTGAAAGCCAGGCTAAACCCGCCAGGCTCTCAAGTTGTCCCACGGTGTAGGCTGAGACAAAACCTCAGCCTACACCGTCGACACAGCTGGCTCCACCCTGGCTGCCTCCGGCAAGTTAGTGTTTATCAGTAACCCTGTGTTGGACCTAGTAGAGTCAGGTGGTAAAGCAGCGGCTACCTGGGCTAAATCAATCGCTACTGGCAAGTACGCTTGTAGCCGAGAGTCCGCCAGTTCTCACCGGGAAACGGTAGATAGCTAATTTTATCGCTATGAATCTTGGGGGGCGCAAATGATATTTAGCTACTTTCAACCTTTAATTAGTCGTGGATATTGATAAGGGATGTACCTGGGCCAGGTGGCCGGGGGACATCCCTTTTTGCTTGACGCCTTTGAGGTGGTGGGACGGGTCTACAACTCCCCTGTCAGTCGGTACACCGGTCGGTTACGCTAGAAATCGGCCACAAATTCAGCAGGAATATTGCTGGAATCGTAACGTTCAGCTACATGAGTGGTTGATCTGCTACGTAGCCGTGAGTCCGCCAAATATGGGTTCAGCCGTGGGAGTCATTTAATTTTCAAAAACATGTGAAAAGAAGTGAAAACTAGCTAAATCCGTGCGCAACTGGTGGTGAACCTAAGTCAAGGCCCCATCTTTTTAATTGTGGGTTAGCAAAATGGACTAGGTTACTGGTATAATTTCTACCCGTACGGACAAGAATAACTTAAAATCACAAAAAAGCGCTATTGGTAGTACAAAAAAGGATAATCTTAACAAGATATTGTGGACCCAGCGCGGAAAAAAATGATAAGATGGAAACCTGGAAAACGGTTTCAAGAAAGCGGGTGGCAAGAGACTATGCAGGTTGGTATCTTTGATGAAATGACTTTTTTCAGCCGGTTACACCCGTTGGTGGCGGCTGGTTACTTCGTTGAACTCTTCACATTACTGCTGATCTTTAACCACTTACTGCTGACACTGGTCCTTTTCGCCAGCCTGTGTGGGTTGTGTGGCTGGTATTTTAACCGACAAAAGGTTTGGGGCACGCTCAAAGGGGTCGGGTCACTGATGGCGCTGATCTGGGCGTTCAACGTGGTGTTGAATCAGACCGGGACCCATGCTTTGTGGGTGGGTCATTTGGGTGGCTTGACATTTCGCGTGACCCAGACCGCCGTCTTGTATGGGCTGACCATGGCGCTGTCACTGGGTGGTATGATTCTGGCATTCGTCCTGTTCAATGGGGTGATCACCACGCCTAAGCTCAGCTATCTCTTGTTTCCGGTGGTGCCACGGCTGGCAATGCTCCTGACGATTTCACTGCGGATGGTCAATCTCTTCACGCAAAAGTTTCGGCGGCTGGTCATGCTGCAAAAGACCCGTGGCGTCGTGGTCGGCGAGGGTTCCTGGCGACTGCGATTGCAGAAGACCGGGCAGCTTTTGCGCGTCCTGTTGATCGATTCGGTCTCTTCAGCCATGGAGACGGCCGTGTTGATGGAAGCGCGCGGCTTTGGCAACAAGAAACGTAGCCATTACCAAACATATCGTTGGCAGGCGATGGACGGCGCCTTTGGTCTGGTGACCCTGGTCATGTTTGTGCTGGTGATTGGCCTGCGCACGTTGGGCTGGGGCTGGACCGGTGACATCACACAGTTCACGACGCTAAATGGCGGTGACTGGTGGTTGGCCGGCAGTGTCTTGATTTTTGCAAGTTTACCGTTGATGGGTGAGGTGGGATACCGCGTATGCGAGAATTGATCAAAAGTGAGCATCTGACCTTTACCTATGCCGGGCAGACGACCCCGACCTTGACGGACGTTTCCCTGCAGATCCATGCGGGGGATTTCGTCACGGTCGTGGGGGCGACTGGTAGTGGTAAGACCACGTTGCTCAAGCAATTGAAAAAAGAACTCAAGCCGGCGGGCATCCAGCAAGGACGAGTGACCTATCAAGGAACACCGGTTGCGGATTTGACCAGCGACGTGAGTGCCCAGCAGTTGGGCTACGTGGCACAGGACCCGCAAGTCCAACCCATCATGGCGACGGTGATTGAGGAATTGGCGTTTCCTTTAGAAAATTTAGGGTACTCAACGGCGGCCATGAACGGTCGCATCGCCGAAGTCGCCAATTTCTTGGGATTAAACCAACTGTTGCATTTGCCAATCGACGACCTGTCTGGCGGCCAATTGCAGCTGGTCAATCTGGCGTCGGTGCTCGCGCTCAAACCACAGGTCATTCTGTTGGACGAGCCGACCGCACAGTTGGACCCGACCACCGCGCAAAATTTTCTCAATATTTTACAACAGGTGCACGACGAGTTGGCAATTACTATCGTGTTGACGGAGCACCGGCTGAACCGGGTGCTGGCGCTGGCCAACCGGATGGTGTTGTTGGAACACGGCCGGTTGACCTACGATGGTCCCGTGTCGGCGGGACTGGTGCGGATGCAAGCGGACCCGGCGTTGCGGCCATTTGTGCCGGCAGTACCCGCGTTCTTCTTGGATCAGCGGTTGCCGGTCGACGACTTGCCGCTAACGGTGACGACCGGCCGCCGGATGATTGCCCAGCAGGGTTGGCGGTTTACGGCGGTACCGCCGCAAGCGCCGCGGCCCAACACACCGCCCAGTGATTTCAGCTTGACGGCAAGTGGCGTCTCTCTCCGCTACCCAACGACTGGCGACATCCTGCATCAGGTCGACCTAGATGTTAAACCGGGCAGTTGGCTGGCCATCATCGGCAAAAATGGGTCTGGCAAATCCACACTACTCAGCGTATTGGCGGGCCTGCGCAAGCCGCAACACGGTAAGGTCAAGCTCGACCAGCACGTGGTGTGGAAGATGAAAAATGCCGACCGTCTGCAACGACTGAGTTTTCTGTCGCAAAATCCGACGGAACAATTCAGCGGCGACACGGTGACCGAGGAACTGACGGCGCAGGCCAAGCTTACCGGTGGTGACGGGGCTACGGTGGCCGAACGGGTGACAGCTATGTTGAAGACTTTCCAGCTAACGAAGGTGGCCACACAAAACGCGTTTGACCTCAGTGGTGGGCAACAGCAGCTGCTGGGGATGGCGTTGGCACTGATCACGAAGCCAGAAGTCCTGTTGCTAGACGAACCGACCAAGGGCCTGGATCCAGCAACCAAATTGCTGGTGGGCCACGTCTTGCAACAAGCTCACGCGGCTGGGTTGACCCTCATCATGGCGAGTCACGACATGGACTTTTGTGCCGAGTTTGCCGACGCTTGTACCTTCATGTTTGATGGCCGACTCAATCAACCGCAGCCGACGCGTCAATTCTTCACGGAGAACTTCTTGTCGACGACTGCAGTCAATCGGCTGGTCCGCCAGCAGGTGCCGAGTGCCTTGTTTAGCCAAGATGTGACCCACGAAACCATTTAAGGAGGTGAGAATTATCGAACAGCGTGGCTGGTGGAAGAGTAGTTGGAATTTAATCGTCCCGGTGGTCTTGATACTGGTATTGCTCGGCGGCATGTTGTTGGTGAAGGGGCATCACTTTATTATCTTTAGCTTTGCCTGCTTGGCTTGCAGCTTGTTGCCAGCCTACTGGCATTTTGAAAAGCGGCAAATGGGCACGCGACTGCTGGTTTTCTTGGCGGTCATCGTGGCGTTAGGCGTCATTGGCCGGGTGCCGTTGGCGGCGATTCCCAACGTGCAGTTGACCAGCTTTGTGGTGATCGTCAGTGCCGTCAGCCTGGGACCGGAATTGGGCTTCGTCTCCGGTTCCATGATGGCGTTGGTCTCGAACCTGTTTTTGGGGCAAGGACCGTGGACGCCGTGGCAAATGTTGGCCTGGGGCCTGATGGGCCTGACGACTGGATTGCTAGGCCGGACGCAATTGAAGAATAACGTCTGGGTCATGGTCGTCTGGGGAGCCCTGTGGGGATTTTGGTTCGGTTGGATCCTGGATCTCTGGTACGCCTTGGCGTATGTACGTCCCTTGCGGCCAGCCAGTTTCTTCCTGTCATTTGCGGCCAGTTTGATGTTTGACGCGATGCACGCCGCAACGAATGCAATTAGTTTGTTACTCCTGTACCACCCGTGGCGTAAGCTCATGGACCGTTTAATCACGAAGTACAATATATTATAAAAGGGGATATTTTTCATGTTGAACAATAAGTTAATCGCTGCTTCATTAACCGCCGTTATGGCTTTAGGGGCCGTTGTACCAGTCATGGATGTCAACGCCGCTAGTGTTAAGGTCGCTTCCAAGAAATCACAAAAGAGTAAGCAAAAGGCGCTCTATACATACGCTAAAAAGATGATGAAACAAAATAAGGATGGGGTCAACGGCAAAGCCAAGATCTTCAGTAAGTCCGCTTACCCAACCACTGGGGCCGCTGCCGGTTACTCTGATTTCCTGTTAGGCTTGAAGAAGCAAGGCTACAAGTTTACTAAGGCAAACAAAAAGTTGATCAAGAAGAACTTGGTTATCAACAGCAAGAGTGACCCAGCAACTTTGGCAACGGCAATCATTGGCTTACAAGCAGTTGGTTTGAACCCAACGAAGTACAAGCCAGCTGGTGCCAAGAAGAACATGAACTTGGTTAATAAGTTATACAAGGAATCCATGACCAAACAAACGGTTAACGTTCAAAGTCAAGCATTGGTTGCCGTTTCATCTAACAAGACATTCAAGAAGCCTAGCAAGGCGAAATTCTCTAAGAATTCTTTGAGCTTGAAGATTGCTAAGAACAAGCAATCCAACAATGGCTGGTCTTACAACAACACGGTTGCCAGTGTCGATAGTGATACGACGGCCGCTGCAGTTAACGCCATGATGTTGGGTAAGAGCAAGAACAAGACGGTCAAGAAGGCAGAAGTTGCTGGCCGGAACTACTTGAAGAAGAACATCTACAAGAGTGGTGCCTTTGGGTTCACTTACGCTGGTAAGGAAAATCCTAACGCGAACTCCACTGCTGAAGGCATCTTGGCATTATCGACGACTAAGACGTCCTTTAAGTTTGTGAACAAGAAGGCTATCAAGAAGGGCCAAACGGCAACGCCTTTGAAGGCAATGTTCAGCTACGTTAAGGCCGATGGCTCCATCAAGGATGCTTACAGCATGGTCTTGGCTTACGGTCAAGTGAGTGTTGCTGCTAGTGCTGCCCACAACGGTGTTTACACGAAGAAGTTAGTTTATTCCTTCAAGTAATTCAGTTCAGAGTTAAGGAGATTTTTGCATGAAAAGGACTAGATGGATTATCGCAGCAGTAGTCGTCACAATATTGGTCATTGGTGGCGCGCTGGCCTTCCAGCAGAGCCGTCAGAGTCAAGCGGCCGAGCCAGATACGGCTGCGGTCGCCACTAGCTCGTCGGCGTCAACGTCGACCTCATCATCGGCTGCGACTAGTAGTTCCGTTGCCAAGAAGAAGCATCAACGGTCATCTTCATCTAAGAAAACAACGACGAAAACGACCTCAGCCTCGTCAGCCACAAAGCCGTCAGCGCAGCGTCAGTCATCGACAGCGAGCTCGGTAGCAGCGAGTTCGTCAGCTGCCAAGTCGGTGACGAAGCGGTCGAAAAAGGCGAAGACGACCAAGCACCAGGCGGCGAAAACCAAGCCGGCTGTCAAAAAGACGCGGTCTGCAGCGGAAGCGCATTTGGTCGTGAGTGGGTACAAGAAGACCTTCTTCGATGGGCAAGTGAAGCTGACGAGTAAGTCGAACGCCTTCACCGTGCTCCAGTCGTCCAAACTGAAGCTCGTTGCTCAACAGGGTGCGGCCGTGTACGTTAGCAGCATCAACGGCCTTGCCCAAAACGACATCAAGGCAGGGAGCGGCTGGAAGTACCGGGTCAACGGCAAATTCATTGACAAGGCCGCTAACCTGAAGTCGGTTAAGAACGGTGATAAGGTGCATTGGTACTTTACGACTAAGGGGTATTGATGTGGTGATTTAACAGGTATGCAGTGCGATATGCTGTGTACCTGTTTTTTTGTTATAAAAATTAATAAAATACTAATTTTTGGAGTAGTTGGTGGTCAGGATAGTTTTATTAACATTAAATTGAACTAGTAAATGCGATTATAAGTGTGTTAGAGAAGTTAAAGGACAAAATAGTTATTCGGATTGTAAAAAATGGATAGGGGGGTGTGTGGTAAACTACGCTTGTTCAATTAATAATTTAAGGGCAGGTGTTTTATATGAGTGGCTTTATTGGCGAGTTTTTTGGGACAATGATTTTAATCGTACTAGGTGCAGGCACAGGTGCGAGTATTAATTTGAAACAGACGTATGCAAAGGGTTCGAATTGGACCTATGTCAGTCTTGCCTGGGGTTTGGCAGTTACGATGGGTGTTTACGTTGGTGGTGCGTTGGGATCAGACGGTCATTTGAATCCGGCAGTTACGATTGGATTCGCTTTATTTGGTTTCTTCCCCTGGGGTGAAGTTGTTCCCTATCTATTAGGACAGTTTCTAGGTGCGTTTGTTGGTGCGGTAATTGTTATCATTCAATTTTATCCACATTTTAAAGAGACACCTGATGATGCATCTGGCAATACTGTTGGTATATTTGCAACTCGTCCAGCAATCAATAATCCAGTATTTAATTTTCTATCTGAAACCATTGCTACTTGGGCGTTTGTCTTCATCTTATTAAACTTAGGTGACTTTTCACAAGGGCTTAAGCCGTTTATCGTAGGCTTATTAATTGCTGTAGTTGGGATGGGACTAGGTACAACGACTGGATTTGCGTTGAATCCAGCACGTGACTGGGGACCTCGGCTTGCTCATACGCTAATGCCAATTCCACACAAGTCATCTAGCGAATGGTCATATGCTTGGGTACCGATGTGTGGCCCTATCGTTGGTGGTATCTTAGCAGCTGGCTTACAAGCACTGATTAAATGATTTTTAGTTATTGAAATGTAAGCGGATACAGAAGGCTGAATAATAAAATACCCATATGGTGCTGCCCCCTGAAAAGGAGAAACAGCCCATATGGGTATTCTTTTATTTTCGACGAATTAGGTTCAATTATCGTTTCCAGTGTAGACCCATTGAATAACTGACTTGTTTTCAACTGAAATTTCATCCGCAGGTTGAGTGGGTTGCTGACCGTCTACGGTATAGATCCAGCCACGATCGCCGCCTGCGTCATTGAGCTCACCAATGCTGTTGACATAGATGGCGCCTTCTGACGATTCAGTTTTCCAACCGATATGATTATTTTCAAAGTAGTTCTTAGAAGCGTCAATGATGCTTCCTTGCTCGTTCCAATTTAAGTCACGAGGAATCGTGTAAATCTTTTTAATTGTATGGTTACGTTGTCGATACTCAGAGGGCGTCATACCAGTTTTTTTCTTGAAAATTTTGGTGAAATAGCTGGTTTGTGCAAAGCCGATTTGGGTAGAGATTTGACTAATTGGAGTCAAGGTAAGTAATAGTTTTTCTTGAGCCAGAGCTATTTTTTGATTATTAACGTATTCCACAAAATTAACGTGTAGATATTTTTTAAATAAACGACTGAGATATGAAGGAGATAGAAAAGCATGCTGAGCGACCTCATTTAATGAAATGGGGTGTTGAATATTCTTTCGAATGTAATCAATTGCAGAGGTCACGCTGTGAAAGACCTCATCATTATCAATGGGGTGTTCTTTTGCTGTCGTTGATATCGTAGAGTTCGCAAATTTTGAGAGCTCATTGGTAGAGTTCTTTCCCATAGTGATGAAGGCATTTAGAGCACCAATCTGGCTGGCTTGATCAGAAGTCAATGGTTCCCAGACACTGATTCTCCCCAAGGCCTTTTCAGTAAAAATTTGACGCATGGCATCTTCTAAGTAAGCACGTGAGAGAAACAATCGTTTCTTTGAAACGGTAGAACTATCACACATGATAGCTCCCCAGAGCTGGATATTTCGACTCACAGGTAATAGCGCGTATTCATCAAATCCTTGGTGAGCTAAATTGTCTTCAATGACAGATTGATTAACGTAAACAAAATCGTCCTTTAAAAGGATGCCAGTGAAATCAAAAAAGATGGTATTAATTTGAGTTAGACTGGTGAACTTCGCTAATGAGTGTGCAAGTTTCCGATAATCTTCCTGACTTGGTGAATAAGTGGGCATGTTTATTTCCCCCAATAATTGAATTTTCCGAAAGAAGTTATTTACCAAAACATATTGTCAAAATAGTAATGAATACGCTACCACAGAATTATTGTAGGGGAAATTTAGCATAACTGCAAGTGGAAATTTACAGTTTCTTTGTAATATTTTGAGCTTTTTATGACTTAACCACCGATTCCCACTTTTTTGTCACAAAAAGTACTATTTTGCGATAAATAGTATTAGTGAGGCTTTGTACAATGTAAGCGTTTTAAGAGAACGGGCGGTAATTACTGTCCAGCCAAAAATTGGAGGTTCTATCATGGAACAAGAAGCACTTGGTTTAATCGAAACAAAAGGTTTAGTTGCTGCTATTGAAGCAGCTGATGCAATGGTTAAGGCTGCTAACGTTGACTTAGTTGGTCAAGAAAAGATTGGCCACGGGTTAGTTACTACCATGGTTCGTGGCGACGTTGGTGCCGTCAAAGCCGCTGTTGATGCTGGAGTTTCTGCCGCAGAAAATATTGGTGAGGTTCTTTCCAATTACGTTATTCCACGTCCACATACAGATGTTGAAAAAATTCTGCCAACCAAAAAATAAGTAAGCAGGTAATTTCAGATGGCGAATCAGCAGTTAATGGATCAAATCGTCAAAGAACTTCTGCGTCACGGGGTAACGGTTAAGTCGGCCTCGCAGTCATCGGGAGGAAAAACAATGGATAACTTTTTGAATTCAACTAGTGTTGTCCCAGAATTTGTTGGGGCTTCTGAGACTGGGGACACAATTGGTATGTGTATTCCCAGTGTGGATAAATTATTACTTGATAATTTACACGTAAACAAACGTTTTACAGTTATTGGTGTACTTAGTTCACGGACCGGTGCTGGTCCACAAATCATGGCTATGGATGAAGCGGTTAAGGCAACTAATACAGAAGTTATTGATGTCGAAATGCCACGGGATACAAAGGGTGGCGCCGGACATGGTGTCTTACTTCTGATTGGTGGGTATGATCCATCTGATGTTCGCTCAGCCATTCAAGTCGCACTTGATAATCTTAGCCGGACATTCGGCGATGTTTATAACTCTGCAGCAGGGCATCTAGAATTACAATTTACTGCCCGTGCAGCTGGTGCTTGCCACCTTGCCTTTGGCGCTCCAGAAGGAAAAGCTTACGGATTAATTTGTGGTGCTCCTTCAGGAATTGGTGTCGTTATGGCAGATACGGCTATTAAGACAGCTGGTGTCGATGTCTTGTCCTTTGCTTCACCTGGCCACGGTACAAGTTTTTCCAATGAAGGTATCGTTCACATCAGCGGAGATTCCGGAGCTGTTCGCCAAGCAGTTATCGCTGGTCGTGAGGTTGGCTTAAAACTTTTAGCTCAATTAGGCGAAAAGCCAGTAAACGATTTTCCATCGTACATTCACTAAAAAGGGGGATATTTAATTGAAACGTCAAAAAAGATTTGAAGAACTTGAAAAGCGACCAATCCATTTAGATGGTTTCGTTAAAGAATGGCCTGAAGAAGGATTCGTCGCTATGATGGGTCCTAATGATCCCAAGCCTAGCATCAAGATTGAAAATGGCATCGTCACGGAATTAGATGAAAAGAAGCGTGACGACTTTGACCTGATTGATCTGTACATTGCTAATTACGGAATTAAGTTAGAGAATGCAGAAAAAGTTATGGCAATGGATTCAACTAAGATTGCTAATATGCTGTGTGACCCCAACGTTTCCCGTAAGGATATTATCGAGATCACGACCGCTATGACGCCTGCAAAAGCCGAAGAAGTAATTAGCAAGTTAAACTTTGCTGAAATGATTATGGCTACGCAAAAGATGCGTCCACGTCGGACTCCTGCTACGCAATGCCACGTTACTAACATTCGTGACAATCCTGTTCAAATTGCTGCTGATGCCGCTGATGCTGCATTGCGTGGATTCCCTGAACAAGAAACGACGACTGCCGTTGCACGTTACGCTCCGCTGAATGCGATTGCCTTAATGGTCGGTGCACAGACTGGTCGTCCAGGTGTTATCACGCAATGCTCTGTTGAAGAAGCGCTTGAATTAAGCTTAGGGATGCGTGGATTTACCGGATATGCTGAAACTATTTCCGTTTATGGTACAGATAAGGTCTTCACTGATGGTGATGATACGCCTTGGTCCAAAGGTTTCTTGGCTTCCTGCTATGCTTCTCGTGGACTTAAGATGCGGTTTACATCAGGTTCTGGTTCCGAAGTAATGATGGGATATACCGAAGGCAAATCAATGCTTTACCTGGAATCACGTTGTATCTTCATTACCAAGGCTTCTGGTGTACAAGGCCTTCAAAACGGTGGTGTAAGTTGTATCGGAATTCCTGGATCAGTACCAGCTGGTATTCGTTCTGTTTTAGGCGAAAACCTCTTGTGCATGATGCTTGATTTGGAATGTGCTTCAGCTAACGACCAAGCATTCTCTCATTCAGATATGCGTCGTACTGAACGTTTGATGGGGCAATTTATTGCTGGGACGGATTACATTTCTTCTGGTTACTCATCAACGCCAAACTATGATAACACCTTTGCTGGTTCAAACACTGATGCAATGGATTATGATGATTACTATGTCATGGAACGTGATTTAGGTGTTAATGGTGGGATTCACCCTGTAGATGAAGAAACCATCATCAAATCACGGAACAAGGCTGCTAAGTCCTTGCAAGCTGTCTTTGACGATCTTGGACTACCAAAGATTACTGATGAAGAAGTAGAGGCGGCTACATACGCTAATACTTCAGCTGACATGCCAGACCGTAACATGGTTGAAGATATGAAGGCTGCTCAAGAGTTAATGGATCGTGGTACGACTGGTGTCGATATTGTTAAGGCACTTTACAACCATGGTTACAAAGATACTGCTCAGGCCGTCTTAGATCTGCAGAAGCAAAAGGTCTGTGGTGACTTCTTACAAACATCAGCTATTTTTGATGAAAAGTGGAATGTTATTTCTGCAGTCAATGATGCTAACGATTACCAAGGTCCTGGTACCGGTTACCGCTTGGAAGAAGACAAGGACGAATGGGAACGGATCAAGAACTTGCCGTTTGCTATCGATCCACAGAATATGCAGCTTTAGGCCGAAAAGGGGGTTAACACTGTGGCTCAAGAAATTGATGAAAGTTTATTACGCGATATTATTAGAAACGTTATTGCTGAAACAAAGAATGTTGACACACCAATCTCGTTCAAAGATGATTCAACTCAATCATCGAGCAGTCAAGCACAGCCTGACGAAGCTAAATCAGTAGATTGGTTTAAGCATGTCGGTGTTGCTAAGCCAGGTTATTCTCGCGACGAAGTAGTTATTGCCGTAGCACCTGCGTTTGCAGAAGTTTTGGATCATAACTTAACTGGGATTAGCCATAAGGAAATCTTACGTCAAGTCATTGCTGGGATTGAAGAAGAAGGATTGAAAGCACGGGTTGTCAAGATTTACCGGACATCTGATGTATCATTCTGTGGTGCTGAAGGTGACCACTTATCTGGCTCAGGTATTGCCATTGCTATTCAATCCAAGGGTACGACGATCATCCATCAAAAGGATCAAGAACCTTTGTCCAACTTGGAACTCTTCCCACAAGCACCAGTGATTGATGGAGATACGTACCGAGCAATTGGTAAGAACGCTGCTGAATATGCTAAGGGCATGTCACCAAGTCCTGTTCCAACGGTTAATGATCAAATGGCACGTGTTCAGTATCAAGCCCTGTCAGCTTTGATGCATATCAAAGAAACTAAGCAAGTTGTCATGGGAAAACCTGCAGAACAGATTGAAGTTAACTTTAACTAGGAGGAACCGGTAATGAGCGAAATTGATGATTTAGTAGCAAAAATCGTTCAACAAATCGGTGACACAGGTGCAACTGCGACAACGACTGCACCAAAGTCATCTGTGAAGAACGAAAAGGAATTGACTAAACAAGATTATCCACTTTACAGCAAGCACCCAGAACTTGTTCATTCACCTTCTGGTAAAGGGCTAAAGGATATCACATTGGATAATATCTTAAGCGATAAGATTAAGTCTAATGATCTTCGTATCACGCCTGATACGCTGCGTCTTCAAGGCGAAGTTGCTAAGGATGCTGGCCGAGACGCTATTCAGCGTAACTTTCAGCGAGCTGCCGAATTAACGGCAATTCCAGATGATCGGTTATTGGAAATGTACAATGCTTTACGGCCATACCGTTCATCAAAGGCTGAATTGTTAGCGATTTCAGCAGAACTGAAAGATAAGTACAATGCACCAGTTAATGCAGGTTGGTTTGAACAAGCTGCGGACTTCTATGAATCCCGTAAGAAACTTAAGGGCGATAACTAGAAGATTAATTGGTTTTCGGAATAATGAGTGGTTCCAGAATTAGCCAGGAATTAGTTGCGCACTTTGCCTAGTAGTATGGTGCCATAGGGAATTTGATGTTAGCTAAGCTGGTATCCCGCAGATTTAGTTGGTCTACAACTAACTGTGGCCAGATGGTACCACAATACTGAACGTTAGGAGTCTTCATATGCAAAAGGTGATAGGTGTCGACATTGGAAATTCGTCGACAGAAGTGGCCTTAGCGGATATTTCGGACCAAGGTGACGTGAATTTTATCAATTCGGATATTGCGGAAACGACCGGTATCAAAGGGACAACGCAAAACCTAATTGGTATAAAAAAAGCAGTGACACAAGTTCTGAACAAGAGCAATTTATCATTGTCTGACGTCGATTTGATTCGAATCAATGAGGCGACACCAGTTATTGGTGATGTAGCGATGGAGACAATCACGGAGACGGTTATTACAGAGTCTACGATGATCGGTCACAATCCAAACACACCAGGTGGAGTCGGAACTGGGTCTGGTTATACCGTAGGCCTCCTAAGCTTATTAAACGAAACTGATAAAGAACGACCGTACATTGTCTTAGTGCCCGCAAAGATTGATTTTGAGGATGCCGCACGATTGATTAATTTATACCATGATAATGGATATAAAATTACAGCGGCAATTCTTCAAAATGATGATGGCGTGTTAGTAGATAATCGATTGAAGAACAAGATACCGATTGTTGATGAAGTAGCGTTGCTAGACAAAGTGCCGTTGGGGATGATGGCCGGTGTTGAAGTAGCTGGCAAAGGGCAAGTTATTTCTCAGCTATCTAATCCGTATGGGATTGCAACACTATTTGATTTGACTGCTGAGGAGACGAAGAACATTGTGCCAGTTTCTCGGGCATTGATTGGGAACCGTTCAGCAGTTGTAATCAAAACGCCACAAGGTGATGTCAAAGCCAGAGTTATTCCGGCTGGTAGTATTCAGATTGAAGGTCGAAAGGATTCTGACAAAGTTAACGTTGCCGCTGGTGCGGACGCTATTATGTCAAAGATCAATCAATTTGACCGTATCCAAAATATTACTGGTGAGTCAGGAACTAATGTTGGTGGGATGTTGGAAAAAGTACGTCAGACGATGGCGGACTTAACTAATAAACAAAACCATGACATTGCTATTCAAGATTTGCTGGCTGTAGATACTGCTGTTCCAGTGAAGGTTCAAGGTGGTTTAGCTGGTGAGTTCTCAACCGAACAAGCCGTCGGAATTGCTGCCATGGTTAAGTCAGATCACTTACAAATGCAACAAATTGCTGATGCGATTCAAGATGAAATCAACATTCCTGTTGAAATTGGTGGGGCCGAAGCTGAGGCAGCTATTCTTGGAGCGTTGACTACACCAGGAACAACTAAGCCTATTGCTATCTTAGACTTGGGTGCTGGGTCCACGGATGCTTCGATTATCAATAAACAGAACGATATTGTTGCTATTCATCTGGCCGGAGCCGGTGATATGGTCACGATGATTATTAACTCAGAGTTAGGTTTGGATGATGTTTACTTAGCTGAGGATATTAAAAAGTATCCGCTAGCACGGGTTGAAAACTTATTCCAGATTCGACACGAAGATGGCGCCGTTGAATTCTTTGAAGAGCCATTACCATCTGAAATTTTTGCTCGGACGGTTGTTATTAAACCGGATGGGTATGTGCCAATTCCAGGTAATATGGCGATTGAAAAGGTAAAACAAGTGCGACAGAGTGCTAAAAAACGGGTATTTGTTGAAAATGCGCGTCGAGCACTGCAACACGTTAGTCCTACTGGAAATATTCGTGATATTCCGTTTGTTGTTATCGTTGGGGGATCGGCTTTGGATTTTGAAATTCCACAATTAGTAACGGACGAACTTTCTCACTACAGCTTGGTTGCCGGAAGAGGGAATATTCGAACTACCGAAGGGCCTCGAAACGCCGTTGCTACTGGGTTAATCCTAGCTTACGCTCGAGAGAGAAGGGAAGCTAATGGCTAGCATGACAGACAGGCCGGCAATACTTATTGCTCTGCCTACGGAAAATGATGTTATCCCTACAGTCTTACAACCGCTTTTTAACGGCATTGAAGAGGAAGCAATTCCTATTGATTCTAAAGTGATTGATGAAGGAGACATCACAGCCCGAGCCTATCAAGCCGCTCTAGCTTCTCGGTTATCAGTAGGAATTGGGTATGACGACCAGCAAGTCGTGGTGCATTACAAGAATCTGAAACCTGATCAACCGCTATTTGTGGTCTCGATTGATTCTGCTGAAAGGTTACGTCGATTGGGTGCCAATGCTGCTCGATTAGTAAAGGGAGTACCCTTTAAGAAATTAGTGTGATAGGTGGTTAAGTAAGATGGATGCAATTGGATATCTGGAAACTACTGGGCTACCTAGCGCCATTGTTGCAGCAGATAAAATGCTGAAAACTGCAGCAATTGGACTAATTGGTTTAGAAAATACTAAAGGTGGCGGTTGGATTACCGTTGGAATTCATGGCGATGTTGCTGCGGTTTCAGTAGCAATTGAAACAGGACGTCTGATGGTTGGAGATGCATACGTTGGATCAACGGTCTTGGCAAATCCATCTATGGGGGTTGCTGATCGGCAACCTAAGCTGATGTTTACCGAGGAGACAAACCCGACTGTTGTTGAGACAACGCCGACTGAATCCCAAACAGATAATTCAGCACCAGTTGAAGTATTTAAGCCAACCCCAAGTAAAACGACTAGTGAAAAACAGACTTCGCAAGCAGTTACGCAACCGAAGAAGGCAAAGGTAACTTGTAACCTTTGTGGTGATCCAGATTGTCCTCGCAAGCTTGGTGAGCCTCGGAAGAAATGTATTCACTACTCAGAGTTATTTGGGAAAAAGTAACCCGAATTTAAATTTAGGAGGAAATTATTATGAATAACGCTTTAGGAATGATTGAAACTAAGGGACTTGTTGCTTCGATTGAAGCTGCCGATGCTATGGTTAAGGCTGCTAACGTTGAAATGATGGGTCAAGAAAAAATTGGTAGTGGACTGGTAACTGTTATGGTTCGCGGCGATGTTGGCGCTGTTAAGGCTGCTGTCGATGCAGGTGTTGCTGCTGCTGAAAACATTGGCGAAGTTATGAGTTCATACGTTATTCCTCGTCCACACTCTGAAGTGGAAAACATTTTACCAAAGACTAACAAGCCAGCTGCTAAATAGTTTTAATAGTATCTGTGCTTAAACTGGTAGTATTAATCGTCTTGCCGAGTGTTTGATTGACTTTACACGCGGTAAGTACGACTTTGAGTCGAAGAGTCTCAGACCTCTTTAAATATTTATGATTGACATCAAGGATTGTTTAAATGACTTGCAGGATGATATGACAGTCGTAAGGTCGAGATTTTAAGGCTTAAAGTCGTGCCTATCGCGTTCTAATCTATCAGTGATTGGTAAGTGTCAGGTTACCTACTAATTTTAAGTGTGATTCTAAATAGTGAGGAAGGTATAACTGATGGACGAAACAGCATTGCGTGAGATTATTCACCGAATTATTAAAGAAGAGATGGATCCCAATCGTATTCCGATTGGTGTGTCTAATCACCATATTCATTTAACTGAAGAGGATTATAACATTCTCTTTCCAAATCAGAAAATGACTGTGTTTAAGCCCCTGAAACAACCTAATGAGTTTGCTTCAAAACAAGTTGTTGATATTGTTGGGCCAAAAGGAAAAATTGAACATGTACGTGTGTTAGGCCCTTGCCGTTCACATTCACAAGTTGAAATTGCCCGCTCTGAAGCTTTGAGAATTGGTGTTGATGCGCCTATCAGATTGTCAGGACATTTAGATGGTGCACCTTCAGTTAAGCTGGTAACGCCAGATGGTGAGGTAAATGTTCAAGGTGTCATCATTGCTAAGCGTCATATTCATATGAGTGATCAGGATGCACAGCGTTTTGGTGTAAAACTGGGTGATACGGTATCCGTTGAAATCGAATCTGATAATCGGCGGACAGTATATGATGACGTCATTTGCCGGCCACGAAAAGATTTCGTGTTGGAAATGCATATTGATACTGACGAAGCTAATGCTGCTAATGTCGGTGCCAATACTTTCGGTAAAATTGTTAAAAAGTAGTGTAAAAGAGATAGGTTGGTGATTGATTTGGAACAGTTAGTGGCTCAGGTTCTGAACAGACTCAAGCAGCGTGAAGAACATAGTTATAACTGTACTTACGAACCAGAGGCCGCCATCCCTGCGTCACAAGTGTTTTTGGACAATGCTAGTGTGACGGTAGATAATGTCTCAATTGAACTTATTGTGAGTTTATACAGGTTGGATTTTAACAATCCTTGGGTTAAGTGGTTATTACAAGGAATTGACTATCAAGTGCACATTCATTTGGTAGTTAACGAGTTAACCGTTAACTTCATTCCGCGAAAAATGTTGTTGGATTGGCCAGTCCAAATTATGACGACACAACAACAGCCAATTTTAGCGCTGTATGAACAACACCTTTCACGAGCAACACTGGCGGCATTACCAGATAAAACGATTCTGGTAGTTACACCGCAGCAACGACTAACGGCAGAAGCAACTGACGTGTTATCTGTCAAAAAGATGAAAATGCAAATGAGGACTGATGAAGATTGTATATGGCAAAAGTAGTTGGAAGTGTCGTTTCGACACAGAAAGATCCATCGCTGGTTGGGCGTAAACTGATGATTGTCCAACCGGTTAACTCCGACGGTCGGGCCGTTCGTCATCAAGAAGTTGCTGCTGATTCAGTTGGTGCTGGAGTTGGCGAATATGTTTTACTAGTTCGTGGTGCAGGTGCACGGAGAGCCAATCGTGGAGATGGAGCCGCTCGTGATGTGAATGACTGTTCAATTGTCGGGATTATCGATCGATTCGACCAGTAGGAGGTAGATGGCGACATGCCAATTTATACTAAAGGTGGCGACAAAGGATCAACTAGCCTTTATGACGGCACCCGGGTCAAAAAAGACTCGCTCCGTGTAGAAACTTACGGCACATTCGATGAATTGAATGCCAACGTTAGTTTAGCCGACAAGTTCTGCGTTAAGCCAGAAAACCAAGAGATTTTAAAAAAAATCGAGTATAAGATGTTTTTCCTTCAGGGAGAGATTGCAACGCAAGAGGCTCCCAAGTTTAACGCTAACAGTCGGGTAATAACAGATGAGGATGTTCATCAGTTAGAGAGCATTATTGATCGGTATACGAATGAGTTACCGCGAGTCGTTAGTTTTATTCTGCCAGGAGCGAGTTTAGCTGGTGCGCAGCTCCATGTTTGTCGGACTGTTTGTCGAAGAGCAGAACGTTTGTTTGTCCGTTTCTCAACTGATGTAGAAGTGAGACCGGTCTTAGAACGTTATATCAATCGGCTTTCAGATTTCTTCTATATCATGGCTCGCTCAGAGGACTACGAATTTCAAATTAACGAGCTAACTGATCGTGTTGTTAAACGATATGCTCAAGTGACGGGGCGAAAAAAATGAATGAAAAACAAATTCAAGACATTATTCGTGAGGTACTAGCTAAACAAGGAGGAACTACCATGAACTTATTTGATCGGCACAAAATGGAAAAGGTGATTGATGCCGCGGTTGCACGGGCTGATGAACTGAAGGTCGGCGTGACAATTTGCATTATGGATCAAGCCACGACACCACAAATGATGTACCACATGCCAAATGCCAATTTAGTAAGCTCAACCTTGGCTCCCAAAAAAGCTTGGTCTGCAATTGCAATGAAGGAACCTACGAAAGATATCAGTAAAGATATTCAACCAGGTGCACCTTTGTATCAAATGGAGACAATGCTGGATGGCAAGTTAGTTTCATTCCCAGGTGGGATTCCACTAGTGATTGATGGTACGGCTATCGGTGCTATTGGCGTTAGTGGTGGTCTTATTGAAGAAGACCAATCTATTTGTGAAGCGGCAGTTGCTGCGTTCTTAAAGGAGAGTAAATAGGCATGGAGACTGAAAATATTGAACAAGCTATTCGTAAAATTTTGAGTGAAGAATTAAGCAATCGGCAAAGTGCAACAGCTGCCGATGCTGCTCCTGGGAATAACGGGATCTTCACAACTGTCAACGATGCAATTGCAGCGACAAAGGAAGCACAGATCAATTATGCTGATCAACCAATCTCCGTTCGGAACCAGGTTATTGATGCTATCCGTGAAGGCTTCCGGCCATACATTCAAGAAATGGCAGAACGTATTCATGAAGAAACTGGCATGGGAACTGTTAGCGCCAAGGTCGCAAAGCTAAATAACGCTTTATACAATACGCCTGGTCCTGAAATCTTGCAGCCAGAAGCTGAGACTGGTGATGGTGGCCTGGTAATGTACGAATATGCACCATTTGGTGTAATCGGCGCCGTTGGTCCAAGTACTAATCCTTCCGAAACGGTTATTGCCAATGCCATTATGATGTTGGCTGGCGGTAACACGTTGTTCTTTGGTGCTCACCCGGGCGCTAAGAATATTACGCGTTGGACAATTGAAAAGTTGAATGAATTTGTGGCTAAGGCAACAGGTTTACATAACTTAGTCGTCTCTCTTGATAAGCCATCAATTGAATCTGTCCAAGAAGTTATGCATCATCCTGATGTCGCAATGCTTTCCATCACTGGCGGTCCATCAGTTGTCCATGAAGCTTTAATTAGTGGAAAGAAGACGGTTGGTGCCGGTGCTGGTAATCCACCTGCCATGGTTGATGCGACAGCCAATGTTTCATTGGCTGCTCACAACATTGTGGACTCAGCTGCTTTTGACAATAATATTTTATGTACTGCAGAAAAGGAAGTTATTGTTGAAGCACCTGTTAAAGATGAACTTATTCAAAAGATGCAGGCTGAAGGTGCGTTCTTAGTTACTGATTCAGCTGACATTGAAAAGTTAGCAGATATGACAATTGGGCCTAAGGGCGATCCTGACCGGAAGTTTGTCGGTAAGGATGCAACCTTCATTTTGGACAAAGCGGGTATTCGTTACACCGGGGAACCAACGCTGATTATCTTAGAAGCTTCTAAGGATCATCCATTGGTAACAACCGAAATGCTGATGCCAATTTTGCCAATCGTCACTTGCCCAACTTTTGCTGATGTATTGGCAACGGCTACTGAAGTTGAAGGTGGATTACACCATACAGCTTCAATCCATTCAGAAAACTTACCTAACATCAATAAGGCGGCTCACCGTCTGAACACGTCAATTTTCGTTGTTAATGGGCCTACTTACTGTGGTACTGGTGTAGCAACTAACGGTGCTCACAGTGGTGCTTCTGCTTTGACGATTGCGACGCCAACTGGAGAAGGTACCGCAACGTCGAAGACTTATACTCGTCGTCGTCGGCTCAACTCGCC
This sequence comes from Levilactobacillus yiduensis, assembly GCF_024718525.1. Lineage (NCBI taxonomy): Bacteria > Bacillati > Bacillota > Bacilli > Lactobacillales > Lactobacillaceae > Levilactobacillus > Levilactobacillus yiduensis. Next base: position 202,367 of record NZ_JAMXAZ010000001.1, on the reverse strand, counting down.
AGAAGGGTTTTCACTACGGACTTGGGAGGCATAGAATATGGAAAAGTTTTCACTCGCAACTGATATTTATTCCGGCAACGATAGCTTAGAGCGGTTGCATTTACTCAAGGGCGAGACAATCTTTCTCGTATGTGATGCCTTCTTACCAGATACGCCTACTCTGAAACGAATTTTAGCGCAAATAGATGATAGCAATGAAGTTAAAATCTATGCGGATGTTAAGCCAGATCCACCGTTAGCTAATATTATTGCCGGTGTTAAGCAATTCGTTCCGATGAAGCCTACAGTTGTTATCGGTATTGGCGGTGGCTCAGCAATTGATACTGCTAAAGGAATTCGCTTCTTCGGTGAGAAACTTCGGCGGCAAGACATCAAGAAATTCATTGCGATTCCAACGACTAGTGGAACCGGCTCGGAAGTCACACAACACTGTGTATTGTCTGATCCTGAAAATCATAAGAAATACCCAATTATGGAGGATTTCTTGAGACCAGACGAGGCATTACTTGATCCGCGGTTGGTCATGACGGCGCCTAAGAGTGTAACAGCTTACTCAGGCTTGGATGTGTTGACCCATTCTCTGGAATCACTTGTTGCGGTTGATTCCAATATGATTACTGAGGGTCTATCTGAAAAAGGCGTGGACGTCATCACTCATGATTTGGTTACCTGTTACAAGCATGGTGAAGATGAGGCAGCTAGAAAACGAGTTCATGAAATTTCTTGTGCGGCCGGGATTGCCTTTAGCAACGCTGGCTTAGGAATTTGTCACTCGATTGCCCATCAATTAGGGGCAAACTTCCATGTTCCTCATGGCTTAGCCAACGCAATGCTCTTACCATACGTAGTTGCATACAATGCTGAACATGATAAGACCGCTTGTGCCAAATACGCACAAGCTGCTCGAAAAGCTGGTCTTGCAGCTAGTGGTATGGGAGATCGCGTAGCGGTTCACCGATTAATTAACTGCATCAAGCAAATGATGCTTCAGATGGATTGCCCACGGACTTTACAAGCGTTTGGTGTAGATGCTAAAGATGCCCTTGCCAAAACTGATGTCATTGTGGCTAATGCTAAGCAAGATGCAACGTTCCCAGGAAACCCAGTAGTGCCAACCGATGAGGACTTGGCTCAAATTTATCAACGTGTGATTAAGTAAGCGTTGTAATTATGCTGATCGTTTTAGCGGTCAGGTGCTGCGCCTGCGGGTACCCTGAAACTAAAGGGCAGCCTACAGACCTGTGCCTGACCGCTTTTGTTTTAGAACAATGATTGATTAAAAATAGGTATCCCTTAGAGAGGAAGTAAGCAGATGTCAGAAAAGATTTTAGCGATTAATGCGGGGAGTTCTTCCCTTAAATTTAAGCTTTATGATATGCCAGAAGCGAAAGTATTAATGAGTGGACAAGTTGACAGAATTGGCAGCCAGACGGGTGAATTCAGTTATGCGATTGCTGGTAGTCGGAGTAAATCGGTGGCACCAATGCCAGATCATATGGCAGCGATTCAACACGTCATTGATACGCTGCTATCTAGTCATGTGATTCAGAGTAAAAATGAAATTTCGGGTGTTGGTCACCGAGTTTCTCATGGGGGACGCTACTATTCTGAACCGGTACTAATTGATGAAGATGTAAAGTCTAAAATCAAGGAATTATCAGTATTGTCTCCTTTGCATAATCCTGTTAACTTGATGGGAATTGAGGCATTTGAAAAACTTTTGCCACATGCCAAGGAAGTTGCCGTTTTCGATACGGCGTTTCATCATACAATTCCTGCAAAGGCCTATATGTATGCATTGCCATATAGCTACTATAAGGATCATGGTATTCGTCGATATGGGTTCCATGGGCCTTCTCATGAATATATTGCGCAAAAGGCACAAGAACTTTTTGGGGCAGAACGGACGCATCGTTTAATCTCTTGTCATTTGGGTAACGGTGGTAGCTTGACGGCAATTCGTGACGGTAAGTCGATTAATAGTTCGATGGGATTTACCCCACTAGCAGGAATCGTCATGGGGACACGCTCTGGGGATATTGATCCGGAAATCATTCCTTTCATTGAAGAGGAGTTCAACATGGATTCTCAGGATGTGCGAAAGATGCTGAATCATGATTCTGGCTTGCTAGGAATCTCAGGGATCTCTAACGATATTCGTGACTTGGATAAAGCAGCACAAACAGGCAATGAACGGGCCCAGCTCGCATTGGATGTATATGCACATCAAATTCAACAGTATATTGGGGCATACACCACTGATTTGGAAGGTTTAGACACGCTAGTCTTTACGGCTGGAATTGGTGAACATTCAGCATTGGTACGGAAAATGGTCTGCTCTCGCCTAAGGTATCTTGGTGTGAAGATCGATGAGGCTAAGAATCAAGCAAATGAAATCAGTATTGAGGCTGAAGACAGTCGCGTGAAAGTAGCCGTGATTCCAACTGACGAAGAAATCATCATTGCGCGGGATGTAATGGCTGTTTTGGACTGAACGAGAGGGTGTAACTATGGGAAGACAGATTGACCGAACGATTCAGGAATATGTTCCAGGAAAACAGGTTACGCTGGCACATATTGTAGCTAATCCAACGGCGGATATTTATGAAAAATTAGGTATTCAAACACCTAAGAATGCTTTGGGTATTTTGACAATTACTCCCAGTGAGGCCTCAATTATTGCTGGAGACGTTGCGACAAAATCAAGCAATGTCGAACTAGGGTTCATTGATAGATTTAGTGGTTCAGTGGTTATCGTTGGGGAAGTATCCGAAGTGGAGGCAGCTTTGCGTCAAGTTGTTGAGACGCTGCATAGCCTATTAAACTTCGATATACCAGAGATAACGCGAACATAGATGGGAGTGGGAAACGTGGCCAAAAACTTTGAATTTGATCATCCACAGCGGTTGTCTGGAATGCAGCTTCGTAACGGCTATTGCTTAGCGCCTTTATCCACACGGACTGCTCGCTTTAGTGGTGAGGTCAGTAGAGATGATTGCTATTTTCATGAAATTCATGCAAAACAGGTTGGCATGGATATCGTTGGATCGGCTTACGTTCATCCCAGCGGGTCGACTGTGACCGGCTCAATCAGTGTTGCTGACGATCAAAAAATTTCTGGCCTACATCATCTTGCCAAAACCATTCAAGGTCAGGGAGCACGTGCTATCTTACAGATTGTACATGCTGGCAGAATGACCAATCGTATTGCAACCAATGGTGCACCAGTTGTCGCACCGAGTACTGTAACAGCTACTCACGGTAAAGTAGATGTACCTATGACTTTAAGTGTGGATGATATTTATAAGATTGTGGATCAGTTTGGGGCGGCAACGCAACGGGCAATTCTCGCCGGATTTGATGGTGTGGAAATTCACGGGGCCAATAGCTTTTTACTTCAACAATTTATGTCACCTTTAACGAATAAACGTACTGATCAGTTTGGTGGGAGTCTTGCAAATCGGGTTCGTTTTCCTTTAATGGTAGCAAAACGAGTCTTGAATGTTTCACAACAAGCGCAACAACCGTTTGTGGTGGGGTATCGATTGTCTCCCGAAGAGATTGAACCTCATGGACTAAGCATAATTGATAACCTTGCATTAGCTCAGTTACTGACGGCTTTGCCATTAAGTTATTTGAGTCTGTCAATGCGAGATTATAATCAAATGCCAGTAACACAGATAACTGATAAGTCCGTGCGAGCTTTATTTAAAGGTGTTGTCGGGAACTTGCCATTGATGGTGGCGGGCGGTATTAAGGGTGCTACTGACGTCTGCCAACTTGAGGGTTCTGCTGATTTATTGGCGATTGGGCAGCAGTTGATTTTGAATCCTTCGTGGCCCAGTGACTTGCATCGCTCAAAAGGACAGCCAGAAAATGAAATATCGGATGCTTGGCAAGCGGGGTTGCCGCAGTCAATTTTCCGATATTTGTAAGAAGGAGGGATAGACTTTGCCAGAGAGACTATTAAACCTGACTGCTGGATTTAATTTTCGAGATTTAGGCGGTTATCAAGGGAGCAATGGCCGAACCGTGAAATGGCGTAAGCTGTGGCGCACTGCCCATCTTGCTAGCCTAACAGCAGAGGACTCTCAAAAATTGATTGATGCCGGAATTGGTGTTGTCATTGACTTAAGGTCTACGGCGGAAGTGCAACAATTTCCGGATCAGTTAGGATCGCTGCAGTCAATTCACTTACCAGTTTTTGATAATGATGAGACAGAAAGTGCGGCCTCAGCTGCCGAGTTAGAACGTCTCTTTTCGCGAGAACATCGTGGCGGCTACTTGCGAATGATGCGAGTCTATCGCAGGCTAGTAATTTCTCCCCAAGCGCAACAGGCTTATAGTGAATTCTTGCAACTGATTTTAAAATTGGGCGGTCAATGTGGCATTATATTTCATTGTTCAGCGGGAAAAGATCGAACGGGAATGGCAGCTGTCTTTTTACTACGAGCTTTAGGCGTAGCACCAGAAACGGTGTTGGCAGATTATTTACTGACTAATCCGGCCTCTGAGAAGCACATTTCTGATAGGGTAGCCGCTGTACCAATTGGTCCTGGCCGCCAGAACTTTAGACAGTCAGTTCGTGATTTAGCTTCAGTACATTCGGATTATTATAATCAGGCCATGTGCTTAATTAATTACGAGTATGGGGGAATGTCAGCTTACTTGACAGAAATCTTGCGCTTCTCATTAGCAGATCAGGCTAAATTGCAGAAATTATATTTGGTATGATTTTGTTTTGGGTATGCATGTGTGTAAGATAGGAGGGAGTTTGATGCGGCGTTCAATGTTTATTGGTGCAATTGGTTGTGGCAAAACAACATTGCTGCAACGCTTAAAGGGTTTAGCAATTCAATATGATAAGACTCAGTCTGTCGAATTCTATGAAAATATTGTTGATACACCGGGCGAATATATTGAACATAGACGGATGTACACCAACCTTGCAACAACAGCAATGGATGTAGACTTAGTGGTCATGTTACAGAGTGCTACTGATAAGCGGCTCATTTTCCCAGAGGCCTTTAGCACGATGTTTGGCCGACAAGTCATTGGCGTCGTTACAAAGATTGATGTTGCCGACGACAAGGATGTTTCGTGGGCAGTTCAGCAACTCAAACGGGCTGGTGCACAGAGCGTGTTTGAGGTGTCTGCTCTGAATGGCGATCATACTGAGGATCTTCGCCAAGTCATTGATGGCTGAAGTGTTCATTCCTTTTTTTAAATTAAAGTTAAACAACGGATAAAGGGCGAGCGCTAAAATTATGAAATATTAGGTGTTGCGGCCTTTTTATCTGAAAAGCGAATCCACAGTTAGTCATGACGGCGCCTAAAAGTGTTACCGCTTACTCCGGACTGGATGTGTTGACGCATTCGCTGGAGGCGCTGGTATCCAAGGGTGCGAATACAATCACTGATGCCTTAGCCGAAAAGGGCATTGACGTGATTACCCATGATTTGGTAGACTGCTATAAACATGGGGATGACGTTGAGAAACGCCAAACGGTTCACGAGATTTCTTGTGGTGCCGGGATGGCGTTCACCAACGCCGGCTTAGGATTCTGCCACGCGATGGCCCATCAACTGGGGGCCAACTTCCACGTGCCTCATGGCTTAGCTTGTGCAATGCTGTTGCCACACGTTGTGGCTTACAATGCCAAACACTCTGACTTGGCGTTGCATAAGTATGCTGCAGCAATTCGCAAAGCCGGGTTGGCTTCCCACGGCTTGAGTGACCGGTTAACGATTCAACGGCTGCTCTCACGGATTCGTCAGATGATGATTCAAATGGATTGTCCCCAAACGTTACGAGCCTTCGGTGTTGATGTCAAGGACGCTGAAGCCAAGACTCAAGTTGTCATTGACGACGCCAAGTTAGACGCGACGTTCCCTGGCAATCCAGTGATTCCAACTGATGACGACCTAAAGGCCATTTACCGGAAAGTCATTCGGTAAATATTCTGGAGATAGAAGGAAAGATGACGTATGCCAAAAATTTTATCTGTTAATGCGGGGAGTTCCTCGTTGAAATTCAAACTGTACGCCATGCCAGCAGAAGATGTTGTGATCAGTGGTTTGGTTGACCGAATTGGCCATTCCGATTGTATCTTTACTTATGATTATCAGGGCGCAAAACATAAATCGGTTCAAGCGGTCCAGAATCATACGGAAGCGGTCCAACTGGTCACGGACGCCTTGCTCGACAGTGGTGCAATCCAAGACAAGTCAGAAATCGTGGGGATTGGTCACCGGGTCGCACATGGTGGGCGAGACTACACGCAGTCAACTGAGATCACACCAGTGGTCCAACAGAAGATTGCGGACCTCGCGGACATGTCCCCCTTACACAATCCGGTTAACTTACTGGGAATTGAGGCGTTCGAGAAGCTCCTACCAGACGCACGAGAAGTGGCTGTCTTTGACACGTCCTTCCACAGCACGATTCCGTCCAAGGCATATATGTATGCGCTACCATTTGAATACTACGAAAAATATGGTATTCGGCGGTACGGATTTCACGGGCAATCTCACCAATACATTTACAGTGAAGTCAATCGGCGCTACGATCAGGACTTTTCTCGGAAAATCATTTCCTGCCACTTGGGGAATGGTGCCAGCGTTTGTGCCATCAAGGACGGGAAGTCTGTGAATACGTCGATGGGGTTTACGCCGTTGGCTGGTCTGGTCATGGGGACGCGTTCAGGAGATGTTGATCCCAACATCCTGCCGTTCCTAGCAGAGAAAGAAGATCTCAGTGCCGCTGACATTCGCCAAGTTTTGAACCACAAATCTGGGTTGTTAGGCCTCTCGGGCGTTTCCAACGACGTGCGGGATGTGCTTAAGGCCGAAGCGGATGGCAACAAGCGGGCTGAGCTGGCCTTACAAGTGTACGTCCATCAGATTCAAACCTACATCGCCGCGTACACGGCTGATCTGGGTGGCTTACAGACGCTGGTCTTCACGGCCGGTGTCGGTGAACATTCAGCGCCAATTCGTGAACGGGTCTGCGCTGACCTGGAATACCTGGGTGTGAAGATCGATGCGGATGCGAATCGGGATAATGATCTTGATATTTCTGCGGCCGATAGTCGTGTGAAGGTCTTGGTCATTCCAACGAATGAAGAATTAGTCATTGCACGGGAAACAGAGAAAGTTGTAGATAGTTAGGGAAAAATGGAGTAGTGGAAATACTGACGCAACGAACATTGTCATTCTACTTAATATCAGACTTGGCATAAACAAGTCCTGATGACTAGGTATTTTTGCGCCTAAGTCGGTGAATATTTCTTATCAAACGGTTAGGAACGTTAAAGAAGGTGTGAGAAATTTGAAACGAATTGGATTATTAGCAGGTAGTCTGCGAGCAGAGTCTTATGCGCGGAAAGTGGCGCGTAATCTGGGGTTGTTGGTGCCCAACACGGTCCTGGCGGAGCCTATCTCGATTGCGCACCTCCCCTTGCTCCATGACCATTTGAGTCGCCGCGAACAGGACGCTTGTCAGGCATTTAAAGAGCAGGTTCAGCGGATGGATGCATTTTGTATCGTCACGCCGGAGATCAATCGGGGAATTCCAGGGTGTTTGAAAAATGCTTTGGACATTGCCTCGGTCTCTTACCAAGGAAGCCTGTGGGAACATAAGCCGGTGTTGATTGCCTCAGTTTCAACTGGCAAGTTAGGCGGCCTGAGTGCCAGCCAACAGTTAAAGCAGTTAGCGTTGGTCCTAGGCATGCAGCCCGTGCAACCCACTGAGATTTACATCAGTGATGTGCGTCGGTTATTTGCGGACCATGAGGTGCTGACGGATGACTCGGTACTGCCGTTCTTGAAATTAGCGGTGGATAATCTGATTGCCGCAATGCCGGGTGAAACGCCAACGTCGACGCTGACCTTTCAGATTGGGACAGACAAGATTCGCCTGTTGCAACAAGAAAAGCAGGTTGGCCAAGCGACGTTCCAGTGGAGCACCGGTTCGCTGGTTATTTCAAGCATTACGATTGAACCTGAGTTCGAACACCGGGGATTAGCAGGGCAGTTGATGCTGAAGTTGATCATGATTGCTCGGTTATTTAATTTGGGTATTGTTGCGAAGTGTTCGTACTCACAAGCATTCTTTAAGCAACATCCAGCCTTGGGAAAGGCGCTGCGTCTGCAGTAATTTAGCGAAATTTTGATAGTGAGGTGGCAGGTGTGCTAACGAAAGAACCGAACTTATTAGAAACAGCCAATCAGCAGTTAAGCCAGTTTGCAGAAATTGTTAACGGTGATCACGCGACTCGGGCAGTAACAGCAGAAGATACGCTGCGCGTGGGTATTGATCTGGGGACCTCGTCAATTGTGATGGTAGTGTTAGACCAAGACGATAACGTTATCTATGGTAATTTTGAATATGATCACGCCGTTCGCGATGGTCTGGTGGTAAACTTCATGGATTCCGTCAGGATCTTGACGCGACTCAAGCAACAAGCAGAGGACGTCTTGGGCCAGCCACTGACCACGGCTTGTGGGGCTATCCCGCCTGGTACGGGGGATGGTAGCGCTAAAATTGTGACGAATGTCATTGAGTCTGCTGGCTTTGAGTGTCGCGCAGTGGTTGATGAACCGACTGCGGCGGCAAAGTTTTTACGCCTAAAAGATGGTACCGTCGTTGATATTGGTGGTGGGACCACCGGTATTAGTATCTTTAAGCGCAAGCGACTGGTTTACGTGACGGATGAGGCTACCGGTGGGGCGCAAATGACCATGGTGTTATCAGGCCGCAATCATTGGTCCATGGATGAAGCCGAGAAGGTCAAACGAGACGTTTCGCGTGAGACCGAAGTCTTTGCAACGATTCGACCAGTCGTTGAGAAGATGGCGGCAATTACCAGTTCAGCCACGAATGGCCGGCCGCAACAGCCAGTCATTGTTGTGGGTGGGGCCATTAACTTTAAGGATTTCGTCAAGACGTTTAGTAAGGCGTTGGGGACGACGGCCGTGAAGCCTGAATTTCCACAATTTGTGACGCCGATTGGCATTGCGATGTACGATCGAGATAACTGAAGGTGAAGGGACGCTGAGTGCAATGAGAAAGGCGATGTTTGTGGGCGCAGTTGGGTGTGGCAAGACCACGCTGATTCAGCGGCTGCATCATGAAACGATTAGTTATGACAAGACACAGGCCGTTGAATTTCGTGGGGGGATTATCGACACCCCGGGAGAATTCGTGGAGCACCGCTACCTGTATCCCTCGTTGATGACGCTGTCAGTGGGGGCCAAAGTCATTGTGGCCATTCAAAGTGCGCTTGATCAGCGAGCTGTCTTTCCGCCGGCCTTTACGACCATGTTTCCGGTCGAGACCATTGGCGTGATTTCAAAGGTCGATGCGGCCAGTTCCGAGCAAATTACATACGCCGAGGACCGATTGAAAAACGCTGGTGTGAAGCAAATCTATCAGTTGTCCTCGGTGACAGGGACTGGCGTTACCGATTTTGAAAAAGTACTGAATCAATTAACAACGGTTGTCAATGCGTGATGGGGTTTGGTGATTAAAGATTGCAAGTACAAAGACACCTGCTAAGATTCGGACGGAGAGTAAAGTCATTAAACTAGTCCACGTTCATCACCTGCGGCTGTCAGAGATTTGGGGGCTGGCCGCCTCCCGTCCGCCAAATATGAGCCGGAACGCGGTGGGCGGCGGGACGAGCCAAAGGGCGGTCTCGTCTCCGCGACTTTGAGCCGAAGAACGCGTCTCAAAGTCGCCAGTTCTCTAAACGGCATGAACCGCGCCGCTAAGGGAACTCCCACGGCTGAGCTCATATTTGGCGAACGGTAAGGCGGCCAGCACGGACCACATGACGTTCAGAGACCAATTTTGCCGTACTGTCAAACTTGCAGCCTTTGGTTAAATGAATAACGGTTAACAGGCATTTTGCTGAGATATTTTGGCAAAATGTTTTTTTCTGCCCAATTTGCCCGCAAAATAGGGTACGCTAGAAGGAATCAAGTTAAAATGAGACGGAGGTCTAGCCATGACAAAATACCGGTGGCAAGCCAGTGCCCTAGTGCTGGTAGCGTTTATGTTGGGGTGTAATGAATTTATGGTAGTGGGTGTGATTTCTGATATTGCGCGTTCCTTGCGAGTGACGGTGGCAACGGCGGGGTATTTGGTGACCATCTTTGCCATCGTTTATGCCGTCAGTACACCACTGATCACGGTTCTAGCCAATCGGTTCAGCCGCTACAAGACCCTCATGACGCTGCTGGTAATTTTTTTGATTGGCAATACCTGGAGTGGGTTTGCCACGAGCTACGGTTGGTTCTTGGTTTCACGAATGCTGACGGCTGCGGTGGCTGGCGCGATTGAATCGCTGATTATTTTATTTGCCAATGACATTGCACCGCGCAACAAACGGGCCATGTTAATCTCCTGGCTGGCGGCCGGATTTAGCATTGCCTCGGTCGTCGGGGTACCGATTGGGACGGCCATCAGTACGGCTACCAGTTGGCACGTGGCCTTTCATTTGATCTCCGTGCTCAGCTTGTTGACCTGCATCGTGATGGCGCTGCTACTGCCCCGTGACTTGCCACAGACGCCCGGCGGTATCAAGGACCAATTGGTATTGTTGACCGACAAACGAATTTACTTGGGGGCCGTGTTGATTCTCTTTTCCGCGGCTGCGCTGTACGCTTATTACACGTACATTCGGCCGTTGCTGACCACCGGACTGGGATTCAGTACCACCGCACTGAACTGGTTACTGTTTGTGCTGGGCATCATGAGTATCTTTGGCAATCGCCTGTCCGGGTCGGTAGCGGAGCGAAGCGGGCTGAAAACCATGCCACGGTTCTACGTGGTCGACATCCTTCTCTTACTGTTACTGCCAGTCGCCTTACGTACGCAAGTGACCGGGTTCGGTCTCCTGCTGGTATTGACGCTGATCATCTCCGTGGTGAATTCGCCAATTCAGATTCACTTCCTAGATGTGGCCGAGGCCGACTATCCTCAGGCGACTTTACTGGCCTCGTCGTTAAACGCCATCTTCTTTAACATTGGTATTTCCGTGGGGTCGGCCACGGCATCACTGGTTCTGACACACGCGGGACTCAAACAGTTGGGACTGGGTGGCGCCGCCTTTGCCGGGCTATCCCTGATTGTGGCCATCGTGTTAAACCGGGTGATTGCGCACCATCAAGCAACTGAGATTTCCCGGCCAACTGAATCGTGAAATCAGTGAGTCGTTTGGCTAAATATTTACCGTGAGATAGTGTAATCTGATAACTAGAAATCTATGAAAAACAGAGGGAACCGTTTATGAACAAGTATCGTTGGCAAGCCATTGTGTTTGTCCTAGTGGCATTTATGTTGGGCTGTAATGAATTTATCGTGGTCGGGGTGCTCTCCGACATTGCCCAGGAATTTCGGGTCCCCGTGGCCACGGTCGGGTATTTGGTGACCATCTTTGCCACCGTCTATGCCGTGAGCACGCCGTTTATTACCATTTTGACCAACCGGTTCAGCCGGTACAAAACGTTGATGACGTTGATGGGCATCTTCTTGGTCGGCAACACGCTCAGTGGGTTGGCCATGAGCTTTCCGATTTTGCTGGTGTCGCGGATCATCACGGCCGTGGTGGCAGGGGCAATTATTTCCTTGATCATGACCTTTGCCAGCACCATTGCGCCACGAGAAAAGCGGGCCAGCCTGGTGTCTTGGATCTTCGCCGGTTTCAGTATCGCCTCCGTCTTCGGGGTGCCGATTGGCACGGCCATCAGTACCAGTTACAGCTGGCATGACGCCTTTTACCTGATCTCTATCATCAGTGCCATCACGTGCGTCCTGTTGGGCTGGTTGCTACCACGTCAGGTGGAACAGGTCCAAGGCAGCGTGAAGAATCAATTGGTCCTGCTGAAAGACCGCCGCGTGGTGGTGGGCATCGTACTCGTCTTGTTCACGGCGGCCACCATGTATGCGTACTACACCTACATTCGGCCGCTACTGACCACGGCGCTAGGCTTCAGTACGACCAGTCTAAATTGGCTTTTGTTCTTGATTGGAATCATGAGCATCCTCAGCAACCGTTTCTCCGGTATGCTAGCTGAACGCAACGGCCTGCGGGTCATGCCGCGTTTCTATGTGGCCGATGTGATTCTGCTGGCATTACTGCCATGGGGACTGTCCAGCAAGGTTTGGGGGCTGGGGATATTGCTAATTTTGAGCTTGATCGTGACGATTTTAAATTCACCGATTCAGATTCATTTCCTCAACATCGCCGAGCAGGATTATCCGCAATCCACGGTGCTGGCGTCTTCATTAAACTCAATCTTCTTTAACTTCGGCATCTCCTTGGGGTCCGCCACGGCTTCGGGGATGCTGGGCGTGGTTGGCCTCAAGCACATCAGTTGGGGCGCCGCCGTCTATGCCGCCATTTCGCTGGGGTTAGCCATAACCTTGAACCACGTCATCCGCCAACATCAACGGGTGAACGGGTAGTTTGGCTTGAGCTGGCCGCCTAATGAAACCATTAGATTTTGGTCGGGTGGCAAGCTAACCACGAAAAATCGTAAATCCAGATGCCTCCGTCAGCCAACAGTTCCACCTGCTATGGGGAACGCCTCCAGCCTGGGAAGCGGTCTTCCGGCTCGCTTGAAAGCCTGGCACAACCCGCCAGGCCCCCAAGTCGTCCCACCCAGTAACCTGACCAAAAGCGCCAGCTAACTGGGTCGTCACAGTTGGCTGCACTATTGGCTGACTCCGGCGAATTGGGGCTTATCAGCAACACTGCGTTAGGTCAGTAGGCCACCTGTTACCAAAGGCTGAACCGAATGGCAGTGAATCATCTCCGTAGCCGGGAGTCCGCCAAATATGGGTTCAGCCGTGGGAGTTACCTTACCAGTGGTTTTAGCTGGTTAGGTAACTGGCGTCTTTGAGACGTGGTTTCCGGCTCAAAGGCGAGGTGTCGAGACCGCTCTGTGGCTCGACCCGTCCGCCCACCGCGTTCCGACCCATATTTGGTGGACGGGAGGCGGCCAGCTCGTACCATGTGGCTAAATAAATCAACTGCAAACAAAATATATTAAACGCGTTATCGTTGAGGTAGCGCGTTTTTTGTCCACCAAATGGTGACTTGCCAGGAGTTGTGGATAGTTTGTAAGTGAGTTCGTCAACCAAACAAACAGGTAAATTCCCGGTTGGGTGAATCAAGGGGCACAACTGTTGATTTCAAATGAGTCCCCTTACCCCCCTTGTCTTAAGCACGTCTATAGTAAAGGCAAGGTAGGAAGAATGACAGGAACAAATTAGTGATTACAGTGTGCATTGGAGGGGGATTACAGATGCGCAGGAAAATTTATCGATTGTTGGTTAGCCTAGTCGCGACTGTGGCCGTCTTCTTGGCTGGGGGATTGATGTTTAACAACGTCACGGCTCACGCGGCGGAGGTGTTGGCCTCTGGCCTTCAAGCAGGCGACGCTACCATTACAGATGTGAATGGCAATGCGATTGCGAACGGGAGTCAGCTAGACAAATGGACGAGTTATTCGGTGTCTTACAACTGGTCGATTCCAGATGGCCAGGCGATTGCGACTGGTGATACGGCTACGGTGACATTGCCAGAAGGGGCGGTCGCTGAACACGATACGACTGTCTCGATTCTTGATGATACCGGTCGGGAAGTCGGTGTCTTTACAATTAAAGCCGGCGAAACGACTGGGAGTATCATGTTTAACGATGCCTTTGCGTCGGCCGGTACGAACCGTCGTGGCACGTTGCAATTTTATGTGAAAGGCACGACCTTCACTGGTGGTACCGGTGAAGACTGGGGTTTGAATAAAATTGGCTGGATTAGTGAAAAGAATCCGGACGGGTCACCAGCGAAGCTCACTTGGAACATTGCGTTTAACCCAATGAGTCAAAACGTTGGGGCAGCGGTTGTCACGGATACGTTGGGTCCAAATCAAGAATTCATTCCCGGTTCCGTTGTTGCGGAAACTGGTGAATACGTGACGAAGAGTACGTTCGTATCCAGCGGGAACACGACGCCCACGGTCAGTCAAAATGGCAATCAATTAACGTTTACGTTTGCCAATGTGACGACTGCGATTAACATGACGTATCAAACGCGGCCGACGACCTTGGATAACGGTGGTAGTTGGACGAACCAAGCCAGTTGGGATGGCCGCACAGTCGGTTCACAAATTGCTTGGGGTGGCAGTGGTAGCGGCTCCGGTGATGCGACCACGGGTGAAGTCGTCTTGAACAAGCAAGCGGCAGCCACTGGTGAAATGCTGGCCGGCGCGGTTTATCGGTTACAACAGACCGACGGAACGGTTGTTGCCAATAATTTAACGACTGACGCGAACGGCCAAATCATTTACAGTGACTTGGCATCCGGTGATTATGAATTTGTTGAAGTGACCCCACCAGCAGGCTTTACGCTTGATGAAACGCCAATTCCGTTCACGATTGTGGCCGGTCAAACGGCGCCAATCGAGGTCTTCGCCACTGATAAGCGTGAAAATAGCGAAGGGCCAGGTACTGGTGGCAATACAGAAAATCCAGAACCGGGGACGCCAGAAAATCCAGAGAACCCAGAACCGGAAAATCCAGAGAACCCAGAACCGGAAAATCCGGAACCAGGGACTCCGGAAAATCCAGAGAATCCAGAACCAGGGAACCCAGAACCGGGGACACCAGAAAATCCAGAGAACCCAGAACCAGAAAATCCAGAACCGGGGACTCCAGAAGCGCCAGAATACCCAGAGCCAGGGAATCCAGAAACGCCAGAAGTTCCTGGGACCACGACACCAAGTGTGCCTGAGGAACCACAGCAACCAACGACGCCACAACAACCTGAACCAGAAAAGCCAACGGTCACGCAGCCGCAACAACCAACACAACCTGGTACGACAACAGGAGGTCAAGGTTCATCAACAACGACTGGTAGTGGCACGACTACTGGCGCAGCTGCCAATGGTACTGGGAGTTCAACGAGTGGTCAACAGTCAAGCACAACGAGTGCAACCCACGGGCAATCCGCGGCTAGCGCAACTGCGCCAAGCTCTAGTTCTAGTGCTAGTGGCAAGTTGCCACAGACTGGTGAACATGAGAATCCAGTGATGTTTTGGCTCGGTATCGGCTTGCTCGCCATCACAGGATTGAGCTATGGCATTTACCGTCGCCAAAAGTAACAGTCTAGCATTAAGATAGTTTATGAGAAGAGATTGGAAAATTTTTCCGACCTCTTTTTATTTTGCCCAAAACCGGTGTAACTAGCGACCAGTTTATTTTGTAAGGGGTTCACGGTATAATAACGTCAGAATGTGTGACGTGAAGGGGAGAAACTTTATGGTAAAACGACGAACATTATCGCGCGAACAAGTACTGGACCGGGCTAACGAAATGATTGCTAGCGAAGGGCTGAGCCACCTAACGATTCGGGCGTTGGCCAGTCAGCTGGATGTGCGGCCCCAATCGATTTATAACTATGTCGATAGCCGCGACGACCTGCTGGATCAAGTCGGGTTAACCTTTGTTAACGAGATTGCGGACCGTTTGATGCGGCGGCTGGTGGGCGTTGCTGGCAAGGAGGCCCTCTGGGTATTCGCCCATGAATTTCGGGCGGGATGCAAACAGCAGCAACACTTGGCGCCACTCCTCTTGAATCTCAATGATCTACAACAGTTGACCGCGACGCATCAGGCATTGGTGGACCTGTATCAGCAGATGTTTAAGAGTCTTCACTTGGATGAGGCGGGCAACACGGCGTTAGTGGCGTCGACCCTTTATCGTTCGGCTTTATTTGGCTTCATCGTTCAAGAAATCGGCGGCTTTTTGCGGTTGTCGGCGCGAAAGGTGGACCAGCGTTTTGACCAGACCATGCAGCTGGCCATTGACCAATTTACGACGCTTGATTAGGGCGGTCGCCAATTCTTTTAATTTTTTTGGCAGTTACCCCTTGCCTTAGAGTGCACTTGAAGGTGTTTACTAGTCTTGTTAGCAAGTAAAGGAGGCGCAGTGATGGCAGAGAAACAGTACCGAATCGGTGAATTCGCCAAGCTGGTGGGCTTATCGACCTACACATTGCGGTATTACGAGGACCAAGGGCTGATTCGCTCACAACGCGATGACAACGGCGTGCGTTACTACACGACCAAGGACATCCGCTGGGTCGGCTTCATCCTCCATCTCAAAGGGACCGGCATGCGGTTGAATGATCTGAAACGTTACGTGCGGTTGCGGGCCGCTGGCGACAGCACCATCGCGGAACGACGCGCAATGCTACAGCAGGTCAAGGATGATGCCGAAGCCGACATTGCTGAGCTGCAGATGCATTTGCGGGTCTTAGGCCACAAGATTGACTGGTATGACGGCAAAGTCAATCAGTCAATCGCGGATACTGAGAGCTTCCACGACTACTTGCAAAAATTTCAAGACTAAAGAGGCTGGAAAATATGGCAAAGAATGAAAATGTTAAAGATGGCGTGATTTTTCCCGTTGGCGATAAGAACGTGGCTTACCAAGACGTTTTTACCGGTCAAAGTTATTTGCAGGGCTTAGTCAATGACCCCGACGTCAGTGTTGGCGTGGGAAACGTGACCTTTGAACCCGGCTGCCGGAACAACTGGCACATTCACCACAATGGGTTTCAGATCCTGTTGGTAACCGGTGGTGAAGGCTGGTACCAAGAAGCGGGTCAACCGGCACGGCGGCTGCACCCAGGCGACGTCGTGGTGACCAAGGATGGCGTAAAGCACTGGCACGGTGCCACCAAGGATAGTTGGTTCAGCCACGTTGCGATTACGGCGGGTACCCCAGAATGGTTGGAACCAGTTGATGACGCGCATTACGACGCGTTGGATCAGGAGGCAAAATAATGGCTAAAAAACAAACAGCAGGTCGGGACAACTTGGGTGATTTCGCACCGAAGTTTGCCGAACTTAATGATGACGTTTTATTCGGTCAGGTGTGGTCACGTGAGGATAAGTTATCCGCGCACCAACGCAGTCTGATCACGATTTCTGCGTTGATCTCTGCCGGCAATTTCGAACAACTGCCAGCCCACCTCAAGATTGGTAAGGGCAATGGCATCACCAAGGACGAAATTGCTGAAGTCATTACCCATCTGTCTTTCTACGTTGGTTGGCCGAAAGCTTGGTCCGCGTTCAACATCGCCAAGGAAGTCTTCACGGATTAGCTGAATTAGATTGATCTTAAATGAAGCACCGGATTCACGGGATTGTGGCATTGGTCACAGTCCTTTTTTGGCGTTGCGCGCGTTATAATGAAGGTAATCAATGAAAGGGGTTACCAGCATGCATTTACATAAAATAATCGTCGGCATGGCGGCCTTGTGTGGCTTGACGATCGGTGGTTTGGCACTGAGTCAGCAGCCAGTCACAGCTCACGCGGCGTCAGCCACCACGCTGTACAAGCAGTGGAAAAAAGCTTACGTGGGTGGCAAGACCCAGAAGTATGTCAAATCTAATAATGGCCAGGGCGCCACGACTGCCCTATCTGAAGGCCAAGGATACGGCATGCTCGCGACAGTCTTGGCCGCTAAGAAGGGCGTCAACACACGGACGACATTTAACCAGTTCTACAAGTATTACCGGGCCCACCGCGTATCGGCAAAGGTCCCACTGATGCAGTGGCAACAGACCAAGCGCAACGGTAAAATGACCAGCACCGGCCAGCAACGCAATTCAGCGACCGATGGGGATTTGGATATTGCCTACGCCTTGATTCTGGCCGATAAGAAGTGGGGCAGTAAGAAGGTCAATTACAAAGCAGCCGCCAAGAAATTACTTAAGGCCATCAAGCAAAAGGAAATCAACCCGACGACCTTACTGCCGACCATGGGCAATTGGGCCACCAGTAGTTATGACCTGAGCAAATTACGGACGGCGGACCTGATGACGGGGTACTTCAAGACGTTTGCGAAGTACACCCACGATAGTTCCTGGAACAAGGTCGCCAAACGCAGTCAGGCCACGGTCAAGAAGCTAAGCGCGCGGCACAAGACGGGGTTGTTCCCTGACTTCATTTTCGTGACGGGTAAGAGCCTGAAGCTCAAGGCTGTCCAGCCGTACGCCATCGAATCGGGGACGGACAATCAGGTTGGCTACAATGCCTGCCGGGTGCCATGGCGGTTGGCGCAGACTTATAAGATTAAACATGACAGCGTCACCAAGAAGGCGTTGCTGAAACAGTTGAAGTTCTATAACCGCAAGTCGAAGATCACCGCGGTCTACACACTAGGTGGTAAGGCGGTCAACAGCTACGAGAACACGGCATTTACCGCTCCCGTCAACTACGCAGCCCGCGTGATGAAGCGCACGGCTCTGAAAAAGAAGACGGCTAAGCAGCTGCCGAAGTCGATTGAAAAGAAGAACTATTTCTCAGCGACCTTGCAAGTGGTTACGGCGTTGAGCTGAGAAATCAAAAAGTCTGGGAATTTCCCAGACTTTTTTTATCGATCAATTTTAGAAAACGGAAAACAATAATTGCAGGTTAAAGACAGTAATCACCGCCGTCAGCCCATAGCCAACGATGGCGGTCACCCGGCGATTGACGTGGGTGCCCATGAGCGGCGACTGGCCGGTCATGTGAATCAGTGGGAAGAGCGTGAATGGCAGGGCGATGCTCAAGACCACCTGGGCGTAGACGATGAGGCTTTCAAAGGTGTGGTCGTTAAAGCCCACGGCCCAGCCAATCAAGATGATGGGCACCAGCGTCACGAATCGCGTCAATAGGCGCCGTTGCCAAAGCGGCAAGCGAATGTGGATGTAGCCTTCCATGACGATTTGACCGGACAAGGTGCTGGTAATGGATGAAATCAGTCCGGTGATCAACAGGGCCAACGCAAAGAGCCAGCTCATGGCGGGACTGGCCAAGGCCCCGACGATGGTGCTATCTTTGAGTCCCTGGTACACAGCTTGCAGACTGGAGAGTTGCCCCGTCTTGCCGAAAAATAATGTACCGCCAAGAATCAACAGTAGGGCGTTGATGATTAGGGCCGCAATCAAATGGACGGTGGCGTCCCACCGGGCAAAGCGCAATGCCTCGGTGACTTGTGCCGGATCATGTTCGTCGTAACGCCGGCTTTGTGCGAGCGCTGAGTGAAGATACAGGTTGTGGGGCATGATTGTCGCGCCGATGATACCAACGCTTAAAATCAATTTTTCGTGGTTAGTCAGCAAACTCAGTGAGGGGACCAGTCCTCGCGCAATCGCACTGGGCACGGGTTGGGCGCGCCAGACTTCAACGGCAAAGATGATCCCAACAGTCAAGATTGCCACGAGCACGATAAATTCGATCCGGCGAATCCCGAAGTGCAGGAATAGCAAGACAATCAGCACGTCCGCCACGGTCAGTAGAATGCCGTAGACTAGCGGGAGACCGAAGAGTAATTTCAGCGCAATCGCCGTGCCCACGACCCCGGTCAGGTCGGTAGCCATCATGGCCACCTCATTGAGTAGCCAAAGAGTGATGCGCACAGGCGTGGGGACCTGCGTGGCAATGGCCTGCGCCAAGTCCTGGCGAGCCACCACGCCGAGCTTGATGGCCAAGTCCTGCATGAACATGGCGACTAGGATGGCGATGACCAGGACGGCTAGTAATTGATAGCGATACTGACTTCCGCCAGCCAGCGACGTCAACCAGTTGCCGGGGTCCATGTAGCCAATTGCCACTAGGGCGCCCGGGCCACTGTACGCTAGGAATTTTTGAAAGAATGAGGTCTCGTAGACGCTGGGTACCGGCACGCTCCGGTTGACCTCATCGAGACTGGGTCGCGTCGGTTCAGGCATGGGCATCACCCGCTTCAGTCAGCCGCTGCTGCGCCAGGTCCGCGAGAAACCGACTGAACCGGGGATCATCGTTCATGGGTGGCACCAGCTGAAAATTATCGCCGCCGCTGGCCTTGAAAGTCTGGTAATTTTGCACGTAGTCTTCCTCCAACGTTTCCAGACAGTCGGCCACAAAGGATGGTGTGACGATCAAGACGTTGCGTTTGCCCAGCTCGACCAGCTGCATCAGCGTGTTCTTGAGATACGGCTTCTGCCAAGGGAGCGGGCCAAATTTAGATTGGTAAACCGTCTGCACCTTGTCGACTGGCAGATCAGGTAGGCGGTCCAAAACGCCTTGCGTGGTGGTCTGACACTCTGTCGGGTAAGGGTCACCGTGGCGGACCATGGCGCTGGGGATGCTGTGGTAGCTGAATAGGACGGCATCGAAATCGGCCTGCTGATAGGCGTGCCAGACCTGATCCGCTAAGATATCGAGGTAGGCCGGCTGGTCGTAAAAATGCTGAACCGCTGTGACGGCGATGCCAGTGGCCCGGGCCTGCTGAAAAATGCCGGCGTGGGTACTTTGGGTGTACTGGGGAAAGAGTGGTAGTAAGACGATGTGGTCACAGGTTTGGGCTAGTTGCCGCAGGGCCGGTCCAATTGCCGGTTGCCCGTAAGTCATGGCGTAGGCCACTTGCCAGTCAGGCAACAGTTGTTGGACCTGCTGCGCCATCCGCTGGGTGTACACGACTAGCGGTGAACCTTCTTGCGTCCAGATGTGCTGGTAAAAGGTCGCTGACCGCCAGGAACGAGTAGGTAAAATAATGCCGCGTAGCAGCGGTTGCCACAGGGCTGGCGGCATTTCGATGACGTTGCGGTCACTAAGAAATTGCTGTAAGTATTGGCGGACGTCCGCCGTCGTGGGTGAGGCGGGCGAGCCTAAATTAACTAAGAGTAAACCGTTCATGGAAAATCCCCCCAAGGGTTATGTTTAAACTAATCTTAGCATAAAGTAACCGCTTACAGTGCGCTGATTGTAAAGGTTGTAAGTGAAAGAATACCGGGGAACACTCGGCTATTAGGGATTCCGATAGTTATGGGGAATGCCAGTGGCTTGAGAAACGGTCCGCTGACTCGATTTGAAGTTTGACAGATGGAATGGTAACGTTCAGCTACATGGGTGATTTTATCTGCTACGTAGCCGAGAGTCCGTCAAATATGGGTTCAGCCGTGGGAGTTATTTGAGCGGCATGACCCCCATGCCACTCAGATAACTGGCGTCTTTGAGACGCGACCTTCGGCTCAAAGGCGAGGTGTCGAGACCGATTTTTGGCTCGACCCGTCCGCCCACAGCAACACGACCCATATTTGGCGGACGGTAGGCGGCCAGCATGGACCAGGTTGCGGTCAAAGACTATTTTTAGCCATAAAGCTTGGTACCATAATAAATTTTTGCAATCTTCAGCTTAGAACTAAAAAAAGAGCCTGGGAGGTTATCCCAAGCTCTGCTCATCATGCAATTGGTTTAGTAAGTCGTCACGAATGCTTTGTTAGCAGTGACGTACTTGCCGTTGTTCAATTGGAACCGGTAAGCGTCCTTACTGTTCTTAGTGATGGCTTTGACAGCGACCTTCTTACCAGCAGTCAACTTAGTGCTCCGTTGGCCCTTGGTAAATAACGTGCTGTTGTATTCGTAAACGTTCTTATCGATCTTGATACCGGTAACGTTCTTCACGCTCTTGTAGTAGCTAGGTGTCGTGTGAGAAGCGCCGGCAAACCAGCTTTTCACAACGGCATTGTTCTGAATCTTGTTCAGATCGACGTTGCCACTAATTCCGGAAACGCGGCCAGTACTGGTATATTGCCATAAGTCGATGGACGTGCCAGCAACCTTGGGCTTCGTGGAACTGTATTTAGCGATCCACGACCCATCAAATTTGGAGAAGTCCAGCTTATGTGAGTTGGCGTAATATTCACCAGCATACATGATCAGTGGCTTGTCCGTCAGGCTACGCATCGTCTTTAACCAAGCATTAACGTAGGTTTGTTCTGACTTCGTGGCACTTGGCATCCGCTTTTCTTCATCCAAAGCGAAGAACTTCGTGTGGGCGTTACTCCGCTTGTAGAAGTCTTTGGCTTCTTGTCGGGCATCCTTCACACTCGTGAATTCAGCGAACATGTATTGGCCAAATGGCACGCCAGCCTTGTAGGCACCGTTAGCGTTGACGTTACGCTTGCTGTCGACCATGTAGCCAGCGTCGCCCTTGCTCCCGTGTTGTACCCGGATGATGGCGTACTTTAAGTCCTTGGACGCCTTAGTCCAGTTGATATTCCCTTGATATTGCGAAACATCCGCAACTTTACTACCGGCTGCTTGGGCGTTAGTTGTGCTCAAGCCAATACCAACGGCCAGGACAGCAGCTGCAGCGGCCAAACCGGCCCCTAATTTATGGAACTTAATTTGCATGAATGATATCCTCCTCAGTCTTTGGGTCCATTGTACACGGTCTGACTTGCGAGGAGGTTACGGACAATTTACAATTGATTACAGTTCGATTGCAGAAAAAAGTTGCCAACGAAAAAAACAATTGGCAACTTTTTACGGAGTTGATTAGTGAACAGCCACATAAATCTTGAGCGCTAATTTGGCGCGATTCTTATCGGTCTTGGTGATTGGCGTGTATTTGGACAAGCCAGCCTTGACCTTCTTGTAGCTGTAAACGTTGTTACTGCCGCTTTCAAAGTACATTAAATCTTTCTTGTTAGGCGAATGGTTGAGGCCCATCACGTGCCCCAATTCATGGGCAATCGTGCTGGCGTATTCGTACATCCGGCCTTCATTGGCCAGCTTGTTCTTCACCAGCGTCACATCTTTTTTCAGGACGGCGTATTCTGGCAAACTGGTCTCGACCTTACCGGCTTCCTGATTGAACAGGGTTTGGTAATTGCTGTCGTCGGTCGTAATGCCCTCGGCAGCTAGATTAGCCTTGGCCTTGGCTTCAATCGACCCAGCGTATTGCTTGTAAAAGGCATCGTTGAGCTGATTGGTCATTGCTACGCCAATATTTTGCTTTTCGGCATTGTAAAATGACTGGCGTACCTGTAACTGCTTTTTCGCGGGTGTCCACCAAGCATCGCTCTGATCACTCTTGGTTGGCGTTGTCTTGGAAACGGAAAACGTCAGATTGTGCTTTTTCTTTGAGCCTACGGTAAATTCCTTTTTACCCAACTTCTTGTTCCAGTAGGCCATCGCGGTGGTGACACTCTTCTTAAGAGTCTTGTCTTTGGTCTTGACGTACACCGCGGTCTTGCCGTTTTTCTTCAAGGCAGTCTGTGCATCATAAGCTAATTTGTATTTCTTGCCCAGCGCCTTGGCGTGCTTTTGGTAATACCCCTTGGATTTCTTGAGCAATGCACTAGACGGGGTCACACTGGCGGCTGAAGCCGTGATGGTGCTAGTGGTGATGACGGGTGCCACGATCAAGGCTGCCGCAACGGCCGTAATCAGTGAACGCACCCTGAGATGGTGTGTCTTACGCATGATGATAACCTCCTCTAATCCCCAAAACATGTCGTGTTTACAATAGCATAGGACATTAGCCGCACGGGGTCAAGCAAAATTAATTGCGGAGACATTAGGGGATTTGCCCCGGATTAGCGGCATTGGTGTCGGTTTCATGAAATAATAAATCGAACATTTGTTTGGTTCTTGGATTGTAATCTGGTATAGTGGATTTAACAGAAAATGGGAGGAATCGGTATGGTTAAACGATGTGAATGGGCAACGGGTTCGCCGGTGATGGAGCGGTATCACGATGAGGAGTGGTGTCGGCCACAGCACGACCTGCAGAAGCTATTTGAGATGCTTTGTTTAGAAACGTATCAAGCGGGGTTGAGCTGGCAAACGGTGTTGAATAAGCGCGCAGCCTTCCGCCAGGACTTTTACGATTATGATATCGCCAAGGTCGCTGCCATGACGCCTGCAGACATTGACCGCTTGCTGACCGATCCCGAAATCATTCGTAACCGGCGGAAACTCGAAGCCACGGTCAATAACGCCCAGGTCATTTTAAATTGGCCAGCGGGATCAGACTTCGCCACGTGGCTGTGGGCCTTTGTGGGTGGTCAGCCGATTCGCCACGCCGTTCAGTCAGACGCCCAGGTTCCGGCAACGACTGATTTGGCCCAGCACATTTCACGAGAAATGAAGAAACGGGGCTTCAAGTTCGTGGGGCCGACGACCGTCTATTCCTTTCTGCAAGGGGCAGGCTTGGTGAACGACCACGTGATCGGCTGCGATTGGGCACCAGAGAACAAGTAGAAAGAGGGAAAGACTATGCGCTTTTTACATACAGCGGATTGGCATATTGGCAAGAAGCTTCATGGCTATGATTTAATTCCGGAACAAGAAGAGGCCTACCGCCAGATCAAGGCCATTGCCGAGGCGGAACACGTGGATGCCATTGTGATTGCGGGGGACCTTTATGACCGCGCACTTCCCAGTGAACCGGCCGTGACGGCGTTGACCAAGATGCTGGTGGACCTGAACCGTCAGGACAAATTCCCGTTGCTGGCCATCAGTGGAAATCATGATTCCGGTGTGCGACTGGGCTACGGTGCCGAGTGGTTTTCGAGCACGGACTTTTTCTTACGGACTAAACTAGCAGACGTGCTGTCACCCGTAACGTTAGGGGACACGCAGTTTTTCTTGCTGCCATATTTTGAACCGATTGCTGCGCGCCAATTCTTTGATGATGACCAGATCAGGACCGTCAATCAAGCGATGGAACGGCTAGTGGCGGCGATGCAAGCGCAGTTTGCCCCAGATAAAAAGCACGTGTTGATCGCCCATTTCTTCGCGGCAGGCAGCCAACATACGGATTCGGAAACACAGGTACAAGTCGGCGGCCTAAATGCCGTGCCGGTTGACCTGCTAGCCCCATTTGACTACGTGGCGCTCGGACATTTGCACCGCAAGGAGGCCTTGCAAAATGAACCCACGGTCAAGTACAGTGGTTCACCACTGAAATTTTCGACTAGTGAGGCGGCGGATACCAAAGGTGTGTGGATCGTGGATACCGATACCACACCGGTAACGGTGACCTTTAAGCCCCTGAAGCCGTGGCATGATCTCGTTGTCTTGGAAGATAGATTTGACCACTTGCTAGACCGCAATCACATCTATCCGGTAACACCAGAAGACTTTATTGCCGTGAATCTGACGGACACCACGCCAATCACCAACGTCATGCAACGGCTGAAGACCCGTTTTCCGCGGGTGATCGAGTTAAATCGGGTCAACCAGTTGACCGTGACGCCGGAGACGTTAGACGTGCAACAAGTCCAACAGGATCCCGTGACCTTACTGAGTGATTTCTTTGCGCAGGTTACGCAGCATCCCCTCAGCGACCAGCAATTGACTTGGGCCAAGCAGGCCTTACAACGCGCAGAAAAGGAGCAAGAGCAATGAGTCCAGTAACCCTACATCTTGAATATTTTGGTCCCTATCGCGATGCGACCATCGACTTCACCAAGTTCGCCGCCACGCCGTTGTTTCTGATCAGCGGCAAGACCGGGAGTGGTAAGACCACCATCTTTGATGGCATGTGCTACGCGCTGTTCAATCAGACCTCGGGTGTCGACCGCGAAGCCAAGTCGATGCGCTCGGACTTTGCCACGATGACGGACACCACGCGGGTCACGTTTACCTTTACCCACCGTGACCGGCGTTACGAGATCGTTCGCGAACCCAGCCAAACATTGGCGAAAAAGCGGGGGACCGGTGTGCACGAGGCGACGGCCAGCGTTACGTTGACGGTCTTTGCTGGCGAGGATGAAGTGACTCAGCTGACCAAGGAAGGCCAAGTCCGTGACTACCTACAAGACCTCTTGCAGATGGACGGTAAACAATTTTCCCAAATCGTCTTGCTACCGCAGGGCCAGTTCCGACGGTTCCTGATTGCGCCCAGCGAAGACAAGGCAGCGGTGCTAGAGCAACTCTTCAACACCACCATTTTCGCCCGTTGGACGGACCAGTTGAAACGGCAACTTAAGAAAAATGAGGCGGCTAATCGGCAGACGGCGGCGACACAGGATCGGTTGTTAAACGAGTTGAAATGGACCGCGGCCAATCAAACAGCCGCACAGAACCTGTTGGCCAATCGCCAGACGCCAGATATTTTAACGCTAATGGCCAGTCAACAGGCGACGACCCGACAAGATGTGGCAGCCGTGACAGAGAAGTTGGCGACGGCTGATCAAGTGCACAGCGACTTGGTGCGACAAGATGAGCAGGAACGGTTATTCCTACAGGATCAGCAGCAATTGACGCAACAACGCGCTGAACAGCAAACGCTGACAGCTCAGCAACCCGCTATGGACCAGCTCAAACAACGCATCGCCGAATTGGAATGGACGCAGCAGCTTCAACCGCAGTGGCAGCAGCGTGAGCGAGCCCAGCAAATGGTGACCCAGCGGCAACGGCAGCAACAAACGACCCAGCAAGAACTGAGCCAAGCACAAGCCCAGCTGGTCGCCGCACAGCAGGAACAGACGCGACAACAACCGCTAGTGGCAAAGCTCAAGCAGGCCAATACCCAGTTGGCCCAGCAACAGGCGTTAGTGCCTGTCTATCAACGCGTAGCGGAACTAAAACGGCAAGTTCAAACAGCACAACAGGCCGTGACGCAGGCGGCAACGGCCGCAACGACTAGTCAGACTGCGGTGGCTGAAAATCAGACGGCTCAGGCCAAACAGCAACAAGTTATCGACCAACAAGCGACGATTTATGAAACGCAAAACGCTTTGGCTAAGCAACAAGCAACGCTAGACCAGCAACAGCAACAGTTAGCTGCGTTACAGGAGCTAGCGACGAGCCAGAATCAACTGATGACCCAACAACAGGCGTTGACGGTACAAGCCAACGCAGCCACTGCAGCGGCCAAGCGGCAGCGGGCTTTGGCCGAAGCGAAGAATCAAGAATTTTTACGCAACCAAATCGTGTTATTGAGTGCGCAGTTGACCGAAGGAAGTCCGTGCCCAGTCTGTGGATCGGTGCATCATCCACACCCTGCCGCAACGACGACGGCCGTGGCTATTTCTGAAGACGAGGTCAAGGAGTTGGCGGCCGTGGCGCAGGAGCGAGAACAACAAGCCACGCGACTGACCACTGAATTTAAGAACGGCCAGCAACGGGTCGCTGAGCAGCAAACGGCGATGCAAACCGGCCTGGCGACCCTGCAACAGCTGATGGCTCAGCCGGCAACGACGACCTTGACACAATTAGCTGACGTGCAACAAACGGCGATGACCGCGTATCAGCAGGCCGTGACGGAGAATCACCAGCAGCTGGCTAAGTTGCAAGCTGCACAGACCCGTTTGACGCAATTACAAGCCGACGCGCAAACGCTGACGACCCAGTTGACCGCGGCGAACGAGACGGTCAAGCAGCGGCAGGCTGCGGCTGATAAGCTCGGCACAGAATTGGCAACGGAAACCAAGCGTTTACCAGCCGATGCGCCCACGGTTGCTGACTTCGATCAACAACTGACCGCGTTGACTCAGCAGATCAATCACGATCAACAAATCCTGGACGCGGCCCAAACGGCGGTTCAACAGGCCCAACAAGCCGTGGAAGTGCGCCAGTCTCAAGTGACCCAGTCACAACAAGAATTGACTACCAGCCAACAGGCGTTGACGGCGGCTCAAGCGGCAGTGCGCGAACAGTTGCTGGCACAATTTCAGGCGGCCGATGACGCACAAGAAGCGGTGGTCACGACTGCCATCGCTGACTTACCAACGTTGCCGGCCAAGCGCCAAACGCTGCAGGCGTACCAACAACATCAAGCGCAATTGGCCACGTCGATTGCCGCTCTGGTCAAACGAACGCAGGGCAAGCCGACGCCACAACGGGAACAAACACAGGCCCAGCTAGTGGCGGCGAAAGCCCGAGTCACGGACTTACAGGAGCAGCAACGTCGATTACAAAATCTGGTCGAATTTAACACCGAGCGGGTCACCCAATTGGATAAGTTGGTCGCTGAACAAGCCACTACCCTGAAGAAAACGCAGGAGCTCACCGAATTGAGCGGCGTCGTCAATGGGGATGGTCCGAACAGCAAGCTGGGCTTGGAACGCTACGTCCTGCAAACCTATCTACGGCAAATTCTCACCGTCGGCAATCATCGGCTGAAACAGCTGACAAATGGTCGCTATCAGTTTGTGATCGACGAGGCACAGGCCAATTCCAAGAAACGCTCGGGTCTCGAGATCAACGTGTATGACGACCACGTGGGTGAGCAACGGAGTGTCCACACGTTATCTGGTGGGGAAAGCTTCATTGCCTCACTGGCCTTGGCCTTGGCGTTAGGCGAAGTCATTCAACAGACCACTGGGAGCGTGGACGTTGATGCATTGTTCATCGACGAAGGCTTTGGTTCCTTGGACGAAGATGCTTTGATGACGGCTTTGGAATCGCTCGAAACCATCGAGGGCCAACACCGCATGATCGGCATTATCAGTCACGTCAGCGAGCTACGTGATCAGGTGGAAAACCAACTTCAAGTCATTGCTAACGGTAATGGGGAAAGTACGATCCGCTACCATGCCGCGGAGTAACGCGGGCCTTAACTCTGGACAATGCCTAGGTGTGGCTGGATTCCCGTATAATCCAGAAAACGGTCGCATAAGTGAGGGTAACTGAGAGCGATGTATTGAATTCATCCCGTAACGGTTTATCACCCCCAAATTTAGTGACGTAAACCGTTAAATAACCATCAGAAATGGTTTAGTGCGGAAGCTAATTAACCGATTATAGTTTTAACGATTATCCGTGCAAAATTGATTTCGAAGGGTTAGAATAATGAGTAACTAAATTAGAAACGGGATGATTTTCAATGTGTACGAGTTTGACTTACGAAAATAGTCAGGGGGACCATTTTCTAGCACGCACGATGGACTTTGCTTTTGAACTAGGAGGTCAGCCAGTCTTTATGCCGCGGAACCAAAAAATTCAGGGGGATGCGGGCGCCTTTACCACGAAGTATGGCTTCATCGGCGCTGGCCGGAATCTTAGTCACTACATGTTTGTGGATGGCGTCAACGAATTCGGTCTGGGCGTCGCGGCCCTTTACTTCCCACAATATGCACAGTACCAAAAGACGGCGCCAGCAGATAAGTTAGGCTTGGCACCACATGACGTGACCGCCTGGGCTTTAGGAAACGCCAAGAGTGTGGCTGACTTACGGGAGTTGGTCCATCACATTCAGATCTTAGACGTGCCCGTGGCCTTACTAGGATTGACCACGCCACTGCATTTCATCTTCAGCGACCGAACCGGAGATACGGCGGTCTTGGAAGCAACCAGTGAGGACCTGCGTCTGATTGACGATCCAGTGGGCGTCATGACGAATGCGCCACAACTCAGCTGGCATTTGCAGAACCTTAGTACGTATGGCACGATGCAGGCCGCAGAACGGCCATTGCACGATTATATGGGCTTTTCGTTGAAGACGCAGGGGCCAGGAACGGGGGCGCTGGGGTTGCCAGGGGATTACACGTCGCCTTCACGTTTTGTGCGGACGGTTTATAACAAGCATTACAGCTTGCCAACATCCGGGACGCCGGCGACATTGAATCTGTTACAACACCTGCTGGATAGCGTGACGATTCCTAAGGGTGTCAAGCTAAAGGCCGATGGCAAGAGTGATTACACGCAGTACCGGGGCTATGCAAACCTGGATGACCGGACCTACTTCATGGAACCGTACGACAACCAGGAATTACAGGGTATTCACCTGACTGACGAAATGCTGAATGATTGGGATACACCCGTTGAATATCCCCTGGATCATCAAGCCCACGTCAAGTACATGAATTAGTGGGAGGTCACATGAGTACGTTTGTCCAAAAAGCCTTTTCTGAGTTAACCACGACGGAGTTGTTAGAAATCTATCGACTGCGGGTGGCCGTCTTCGTGGTGGAACAAGACTGTGCCTATCAGGAAGTTGACGATGCTGACCAGATTGCTCAACACCTGTTTCGCCAGGATGAGTCCGGTCACGTGTTGGCCTACGCTCGGTTGATTCCGGAACCCCAACAGGTTCGCATTGGTCGCGTGGTGGTAGCGCCCACGGCTCGGCGTCATGGTGCGGGGCGTCAACTGGTGACCACGGCCATTCAGGCTGCTCGGACCACTTATCCGCAAGCAAAGCGTATCGTGATTCAGGCCCAAGCCTATCTGCAAAGCTTCTATGCGTCGCTCGGTTTTCAACCCGTCAGTGACGTGTACCTGGAGACCGGTATTCCGCATCTGGACATGGTATTGCCGCTAACGAAGTAGCAAAAAACAGGCGCGACGACCAAGTAACAATCTACTTGATCATCGTGCCTGTTTTAGATACAAAATTATTTGGCCCGTTCGTTAGCCGCGGCAATGAAGTCAGCAATCAACGGTGCAGGTCCGCCGAGTGCAATGACTGCACGCAACGGCATGTTCAGAAACATTTGGTCTTGCAATAAGGCCAGGTTGCCGGTTTCATCAGTGGCAGCCAAGAAATTATTGGCGCCGGCATACTTCGGTGCCAATACCGTCGCCTGGAAGATGGCCCGCAAGCGCGGATCCTGGACGATGGTGGACAGGTAAGTCTCCATGGTAACGGGGGCTGGAGAGTTCTTAAAGTCCATCGTCAACTTGGTTTGTAACCGGATGTCTCGTGAGGAATCGCCGATCATAATTTCATAGTCACCAGTATCGGCTTGCCAGCGGGCCTTGCCTTCGCACCACCAGCTAAAGTCGCGGCGGCTGAGCTTCAGCGTCACGGGTTTGGTTTCACCAGGCGCCACGGCAACCTTGGTGAAGGCGCGCAGTTCCTTGGTTGGCATCGGGACGTGGGAGGCGTGGTTTGCGATGTAAAGTTGCGGTACCGCTTGCCCCGGGCGGTCGCCGGTATTGGTCAAGTCAAACTTGACCGTGGCACCGTGTTCGTTTTCATCGATAGCCAGGTTGGTGTATTCAAACGTGGTGTAGCTCAGGCCGTGGCCGAATGGGAACAGCACATGCATTTCATGGGTATCATAATAGCGGTAGCCCATGAAGACACCCTCGGTATAACGTTCGTGATGTGGGTCTTGGCCAAAAGTCGGCGCCATTGGCGTGTCGGTCAGCCGCCGGGGGAAGGTCTCAGCCAAGTGACCAGATGGGTTGACGGCACCGGTGATAATATCCCAGGTTGCTTCACCGACTGCTTCACCGGCCAGGTAGGTTTCCACGACCGCGTCGACGTTGTGAATCCACGGCATTTCAACGGCAGAACCATTTTGCAAGACGACGGTCACGTGTTCATTGACTTTGGCCAGGCTACCGATCAGTTCACCTTGATTTTCAGGGAGCATCAGTGATGCCTTGTCGAAGCCTTCCGATTCCGTATTTTCGGGATAACCGGCAAAAATGATGACATGATCCGCTGATTTGGCGGCTTCTAACGCCGCTTCTGCCAGACTGTCGTCCGTTTCACTTTGGTCAAGCCGGTAACCGGGGTAGTAGTTGGCCGTGAGTTCACTGTTTTGCAGTGCCATCAACGGGGTGACCAGGTTAGTCGGGTTGACGTGTGAGCTACCAGAGCCCTGGTAACGCGGTTGGTCAGCCAGTTCACCGACCACGACGATATTGCCCGCATCCTTCGCCGTCAACGGCAATTCGTTGTGCCGGTTCTTCAGGAGGACGATGCTGTCGTCTGCTAGTTTGCGCGCAAAGTCGTGGTGGGCAGCGTGATCGTAAGTGCCAGGTTTATCTGCTGGCAACCAATTTTCAATGATGTGTAGGAGGTGCCGGACGGCTTTATTGAGGGTACCTTCGTCCAGTTCACCGGTCTCCACGGCCCGAATGATGCTGTCGACGGAAGCTTGTCCTTGGCCTGGCATTTCTAGGTCAAGGCCGGCCCGTAAGGCTTGAACGTTGTTGGCAACGGCGCCCCAATCAGACATGACGGCGCCGTGGAAGCCCCATTCGTCGCGCAAGATGCTGCGGAGCAAACGTCGGTTTTGAGAATTCAGTGTGCCGTTGATTTTGTTATAGGAGGTCATGACGGTTGCGGGAAAGGCCGCCTTGACAATGATCTCAAAGGTGCGTAGGTATAGCTCGCGCAGGGTCCGTTGCGACATATCGCTGGAAGCCGTGAAACGCTGGTTTTCCCGGTTATTGGCGGCAAAATGCTTGACGGCGACCCCCACGTGTTGGGATTGAACGCCTTGAACGTAGGCGCTGCCGAGTTTGCCGGCCACTAAGGGGTCTTCGGACAGGTACTCG
Source organism: Levilactobacillus yiduensis (assembly GCF_024718525.1). Taxonomy (NCBI): domain Bacteria; kingdom Bacillati; phylum Bacillota; class Bacilli; order Lactobacillales; family Lactobacillaceae; genus Levilactobacillus; species Levilactobacillus yiduensis. The sequence continues at coordinate 170,296 of NZ_JAMXAZ010000001.1, read as the reverse complement.
AAATTACGACCACCCAGTGGGGAGCGTTTCAAGTTGACACCGGGGCCGAGCAACAGACTGATCTGTTCTGCACGGGCCTCAGCGCCCAGGTGCTCCCCTAATTGGCGAAGCAGGTGGGTGTTCCACGAGCTGGCACTCAGCGCAGCCGCGGGGTAGGTGATGGCTTGAACTGAATCGTTAATGTTGGTGGTACCTGAATCTGCGGTCTGCTTCCGTAAGCCGGAAGGGCCGTCCGTCATCATCAGAGCGGGGATGTCGAGGCGGTCAATCGCCGCGGTATACCAACTCTTTTTTCCTGAAACCAAGGCAGCCTTCTCTGGTAACGTGAGTGCAGCTAGCGTTCGTTCGATGTCCATACGTTCAAATCCTTTCTACTAGTTAAACTTATTTCCAGTATACCGTTTTCAATCCCGTTATGTTACCCTCTGTCGATAATTTTACGCGACCTGAACTTATTCTTTGACAAACGGCGAAGAATGGGTTAACTTTAATCTTGTGCAATTCACTTAATCACAAAAAATAAGTAAAGGAGGAAGATCACAATGTTGAACAGCGCTTACCAAACTCAAGGACAACTGGCCGCATGTTGCGAATGTAACGTGTCTTTTTGCGTTACCACAATTCGTGATCTTCCGGCTAAACCGTAGCAGTACATAGCGCCAATCTAGATTGGCAGTGTCCAACGGGTTACCGCTTTCACGAATGTCGTGAGGGAGGTAGCCCGTTTTTTCGGCTTTAAAATAAAATTTTTGTGGATTGCACGCCAAAAAAATTGAGGAAAAAAGGAGCAGTTATCTGATGAGAAAATGGACTGGAATTGGGTTAGTCGCCGCAGTTGTCGCACTAGGCATGGGGTTAGCTGCTTGTGGGCAAACATCATCAACGGCCAAGCCGCAGCAGGAGTTGCGGTTGCCAGCGACCGCGGCACTCGATACGATCGACCTCGCCAAGGCGACGGGGTATGGCCAGACGGGGAACGTCTTTGAAGGCTTTTATCGCCTGGGTAAGAACGGGAAAGTTGCGCCAGGTTTGGCGGATAAGGTCAGCGTCTCCAAGGACAAGAAGACCTGGACTTTCCACGTTCGCGACAATGCCAAGTGGAGCAACGGCGATAAGATCACCGCACAAGACTTCGTTTATTCCTGGCGGCGGACGTTGACACCATCGACGAAATCGTCTTACATGACCATGTTTTCTGGCATCAAAAACGGCGATCAAATTATTGCGGGTAAGAAAGATCCTAGCAGCATTGGAATTCACGCCAAGAACCAGCAGACGGTCGTCGTTCAACTGGACAAGCCCATCGCTTACTTTAAAATTTTAATGGCTTATCCACTGTTTGCCCCCCAAAATAAAAAGGTGGTCGACAAGTACGGCAAGAAGTACGCGACTAAGTCTGAATACATGGTCTACAGCGGTCCCTTTAAGATTCAAGGCTGGAATGGGACGGGCAACACCTGGTCCTTCGTCAAGAACAATCAGTACTGGGATCACAAAGTCGTGAAGCTACACAAGATCAATTACCAAGTGGTCACCAATCCACAGACCGGGTTGAGCCTGTACCAAAACAAGAAGCTAGACTTTGCGCAGCTGTCCAACGAGCAGGTGAAGAACTACAAGAATAATAAAGAGTTCCAGCAATATCCGTACTCCATTGTGATTCATTTGAAATACAACTTCCAAGACGCCGACAAGGCCAAGCGGCGGATCATGAGTAACCAAAATATTCGCCAGGCCATTGCGTTGTCCATCAACCGTGGCCAATTGACCAAGAAAGTCTTGGGTGATGGTTCCGTGACCCCAACTGGATTTGTGGCCAGTGGTTTAGCTAACGACCCCAAGACGGGCGAGGACTTCGCCAAGCAACAGGCCGTGAAGAACACGACCACGTACAACCCAACCTTGGCTAAGAAAAAGTGGGCAGCCGGGTTGAAGCAATTGGGCATTCAAAAGGTTAATTTGAACATCATGGCCGGAAACGATGACGTGGCCGCCAGCACCGTGACCCAATACCTGAAGGGCGCGCTGGAAAAAAATCTGAAGGGCTTTAGTCTTAAGATTCAAAACGTTCCTGCTTCCGTGGCACAATCACGTTCGACCAGCGGTGACTTTGATTTGTACCTGTCTCACTGGGGAGCCGACTTCAACGATCCGATTTCTTTCTTACAGATTCCGGTCAGCTCTAACTCATTGAACTACGGGAAATGGTCGAATAAGCGTTATGATGCGCTGATCGACAAGGCACAAGGCCAAGATGCCGGCAACGATGAAGCGCGTTGGCAAGACATGGTTCAAGCAGCTAAATTGTTGAACAAGACGCAGAGCTTCACGCCACTGTACCAGGCCAACTACGCCTACCTGACGCGTTCCGATGTCCATGGGATCATCCACAACACGGCGGGAACGCAGTGGAGTTACAAATACGCTTATATCAAGTAGTCAATACGGCAGGACATACAATACTGCTAGAAAGGGTCTGGGGCAAAAGTCTCAGGCCTTTTGTGTCGCCGAATAACTGGTGTTGAACCCGGCTAACCACCTCGGCGCGTATTCTGGTATCATGGACCCAGAGAGGGGATGGCGACATGGCGATTGGACCCAACGATGGTCACGTCTGGGATAGCAACGGAGCTCAGGAATATTCGGCCTACTTTGGCACGCCGACGCACGATGACCACGTGTTATTTGAGCTGCTGACGGTGGGGGTGTTTCAAGTTGGTCTCAGCTGGCAGGCCGCCGCTAGCAAGTTGCCGGTGTATCGACGACTCTTTGCGGGGATGGACCCGCGCCAGGTGGCTGGTTTTGAAGACGAATTGGATGGCGAACGGATTGCTCGTGACGCCGCGATGATCAGTAACGGCCGCAAAATCCGCGCGACGATTCACAATGCCCGTGCGATTATTCAGGTCCAACAAGAATTTGGCAGCTTCAGCCACTATCTCTGGCAATTCGTCAATGGCACGCCACTCTTATTGCCGGCCGTGACCCGTGATGAGCTGACCAACCAGTCGACCATTGGGACCGCGGTTGCTCGTGATCTCAAACGCCGTGGCTTCAGCTTTGTCGGCCCGGTGGTCACCCACATGTTCCTCCTAGCCGCCGGAATTTTACGTGAACAAATTATCGACGATTAAGTGAAATTTAGGTGAGAAATTTATTTGGCACGCAAACGGTTTCCAGGGAACATGGGTAAGGGAATGCCGGTATTACGCGATTCGCTATGAATAAATTTATAACAACTTTGTCTTGACACCTGATTAAAGTTGCATTAGACTTACAGATAAATTAAACGATTGAAAAAACAATGTGATCAGGAGAGTAACCACCGTCAATGGTTTGAAGAGAGCCCGTGATTTGCTGCAAGCGGGTAACCCACGGCGGGGTGAAGATGGCCTGAAATGAATTGGTATCGCTGAGTCCTTGGGATGAGGCGGTAATGTCCGGCACTCATTATCGTGCACGCACTTCAAGGCGCAAGCTGGCGAGTGTTAATGAGGAGCTGGGTATTCGTACCTGACTTGAATTTAGAATGGTACCACGACGAAGTTCGTTTCTATTAATTTAGGAGCGGACTTTTTCTTTTGGTCACAAAGTCAATCGCGGCGTTTCAATTTTTACAAATAGAATTTAGTAGATAAAGGGGATTATTGGGTATGAAGAAATCATTCAAGCATTTTAGTTGGTTGTTATTGTTATTGATTCCACTGTTGATCGTTTCTGGCTGTGGCAAATCCAGCAGCAGTAGTAAAACGGTGAAGGTCGGCATCATGGGTTCCGATGAAAAGATTTGGAAACCAATTCAAAAGCGGTTAAAGAAACAAGGCGTGAACATCAAGTTGGTTACCTTTACGGATTACAACCAGCCCAACGCCGCGTTGACCAACCACGAAATTGACATCAACTCGTTCCAACACACTTACTTCATGCAACAATGGAACAAGGCGCACAAGACCAACATCGTTTCCATTGGGAAGACGATGCGGGCCCCATTACGGTTGTACTCCAAGAAGGTCAAGAGCGTTGCTGACATCAAGAAGGGTTCGCAGATCACGATTCCTAACGACTCTACCAACGAAGGTCGGGCCTTACACTTGCTTCAATCAGCTGGGCTGATCAAGGTCAACAACAAGCTGGCTTTGCCAACGCCAAAGAACATTACGCAAAACAAGCTGAACTTGAAGATTACGCCAGTTGACGCTGCCCAAACGCCACGTTCCTTAAGTGATGCTGCTGGTGCCGTCATCAACAACGAATTCGCGGCCGAAGCCAAGTTGCCAAACAGCGAAACCATTTACAAGGAAAAGCTGAACAAGGCTTCGATTCCATACATCAACATCATTGCGACGAACAAGGCTGACAAGAATAACAAGACTTACAAGAAGATTGTGAAGGCTTACCAGTCTGAACAAACGAAGAAATTGATCAAGAAGTACTACAACGGGTTGTCTGTCCCAGCTTGGTAAACAACGCGTTCGTTAACTTAGAAACTGCCGGCATTGGCGAGTAAGGAGAATGAGTCTGTGACTAATGAAGCGATTATTCAATTAAAAGATATTGACGTGACCTTCCATAATAAAGGCCAAACCGTAACGGCCGTGAAAAATGTCTCACTCACGGTTGAACGGGGGGACATTTACGGGGTCGTCGGGTATTCCGGCGCCGGGAAGAGTACGTTGGTTCGGGTCATTAACCGCCTTCAACGGCCAACTGCCGGTACGGTTGAAGTTAATGGTCAGGATATTTTGGCCCTCAAGCCCAAGGAACTGCGAGTGGCGCGGACAAAGATCGGCATGATCTTCCAACACTTTAACCTGATGGCGTCACGCACGATTGCGGACAACGTAGGCTACCCCTTAAAGGGGGGCGACTTGTCCCATGAAGAGCGTCAAGCCAAAGTAGCCCATTTGCTGGACCTGGTCGGCTTAACGGAAAAGGCGGCGGATTATCCCGCGCAACTTTCCGGGGGGCAAAAACAACGGGTGGCCATCGCGCGGGCGTTAGCCAATGATCCCGAGATCCTGATCAGTGACGAAGCGACCAGTGCGCTAGACCCCAAGACCACGTCATCCATTCTGGAATTGTTGAAACGCTTGAACCGTGAACTCGGGTTGACGGTCGTGCTCATTACCCACGAAATGGAAGCTGTTAAGGAAATCTGCAACAAGGTGGCCGTCATGGACGATGGCGAGATCATCGAACGCGGTGATTTGGTTACCATCTTCAGTCGCCCGGAAAAGCCGCTGACCCAAGACTTTATTAACACGGCCACGCAGATCAACCAGGCACTCGAAAAGATTTACAAGCAGGCCCAAACGCTGGGGCTGGACGAACATCAACAGCTGGTTCAGCTCCAATATGTGGGCGCCAGCACCGATGCGCCGCTGATCACCGAGCTGTACAAACGCTACGGTGTGGTCTCCAACATTTTATACGGGAACGTGGAAATTCTGCAGGATACGCCGTTAGGCAACCTGATCGTTGTGATGACCGGGGACCCCGACAAGTTAGCTGCTGCTTGGCAGTATTGCCAGGATGCCGGGATTACCGTGACCCATTTACAGCCAACAGATTCGGAGGTGGCCTAATTGAATTTTATTGCGAAATATTTTCCTAATGCTGTAACCATGAAAGATGAGTTCGTGCAGGCCACGGGCGAAACGCTGTACATGACGTTTGTTACGGCTGTTGTGGCGGGCATCATCGGGATGGCCATTGGGGTCGGGTTGATTGTGACCCAACCGGGTGGCATCTTGGAAAATCGCGTTGTTTATAACATTCTTGATAAAATCGTTAACCTGTGTCGGTCAATTCCCTTCGTCATCTTGCTGGCCGTCATTGCGCCACTGACCCGCTTGATCGTGGGGACGGCGATTGGGACGACCGCTGCCATTGTGCCGCTGGTCATTGGTTCCGCACCGTTTTACGCCCGGCAGATTCAAAACGCCCTGTCCGAAGTGGACCGTGGCGTGATCGAAGCGGCCGAGTCAGTTGGCTCCGGTCCCATTGCAATTATCTTCCGCGTTTACCTGCGCGAAGGCTTACCGGACATTATTCGTTCCTCAGTCCTAACGTTGATCAGTCTGATCGACCTGACTGCCATGGCCGGTGCCATCGGTGGTGGGGGCCTCGGGAACTTGGCCATCAACGTCGGTTACAGTCGCTTCGAAAATGATGTGACGATCGCGGCTATGCTGATCATCCTGGTGCTGGTCTTCGCTATTCAATTGATTGGCGACCTCTGGGCACGTAAGGTGGATCACACGGCTTAATCAGATTACAAATCAACTAAAGGTTGCAAGTACAAAAACACCTGATAGTACTCAGCTGACAAGGACTGTGAACATGAAATTAGTCCACGCCCGCCACCTGCGGCTGTCAGAGATTCCGGTAGCTATGGGGAACGCCGGCGGCCTAAGGAGCGGTCCGCCGACTCGGTTTGAAGCTTGACGAACCCCGTCAATCTCCAAACACGTCCCACGCTGTAAGCTGAGTAAAAGCGCTCAGCTAACACCGTTGTCACAGCAACCTACACCTCTGACCTCCTCCGGTTACGTCGGTGATTAACCACAAATTTGGCGAACGGTAAGGCGGCCAGTATGGACTACATTGCGTTCAAAGACAAGTTCTTGTCGCAACAAGCTCTGGTGTCACAATGATTTTAACTACTTTCAAGCTTGTAACTTTTACAAATTAATACGTAAAATCACAATGAGGTCAGGGCGCATGCCCTGGCCTCATTGTGATTTTGTAAGAAACTATTCGGCATGAACAATTTTTCGACAAATTGGCTTATCTGACTAAGCTTATCTGTTGTGAATCATTGAGATAATTAGAGGTGAGCGTTGTCATTGATATCGTTGCACCAGGGTCTTAACTGGATGTTACTGGGAAGTTGAAATTTTTTTAAAACAACGCTCATTTTGCCGCCGAATTCTAATGGTTTTCCGGTAAAATAGAAAAATTATGATGCATATCGTTACGGGTATGAGAGAGAAAGGATTTATCGGGTTTTGAAGAATTTAGGTGCGCCAACTGAAAATGTCATGAAGGGAATCTTCTGGGCAACCGTGGCTTCGGCGATGTTTGGGATTTCCGGAACCGTCCTGCAGTTCATTTCACAAGGCCAATCGATTCCGACCAGTTGGTTCTTATCTGCACGAACCATGGGTGCCGGCGTTATTTTGTTGTTGATTAGTTTGGTATTGTATGGAAAAAAGACGTTCACGATTTTTAAGAGTTGGCAAGAAATTGGGTGGATCGTCGCCTACGCGCTGATTGGGCTGGGCGCCAACCTCCTGACGTTCTACATTGCCGTGCAAACGGGGAACGCGGCCGCTGCCACGATTCTGCAGTACCTCAGCCCGTTGTTCATCGTGCTGGGCAGCTTACTATTCAAGCATGAACGGCCGTTACGTAGTGACCTGATTGCCTTTGTGGTTGCTTTAGTGGGCGTCTTCTTGGCCATTACGCGAGGGGACATCACCCAATTGGCCATCCCCGTGGACTCCCTGTTGTGGGGCATTGGTTCTGGAATCACAGCGGCATGTTATGTCGTTTTACCCCGGCCATTAGTCCGTGACTATGGTCATGCGCCGATTACTGTGTTAGGCTGGGGAACGTTTATTGCGGGTGTGGTCTTCAACTTATATCATCCCGTGTTTTTGAACATGCCGCCGATTACGGGCACGCTGATTGGGTCGATGGCCACGGTCATCATCGTGGGAACTATTTTGCCGTTCTCGTTAATCCTTTACAGCACCCACTTTGCGCCGTCTGACGTCATCAGTATCGTCGACGCCACGCAACCAGTGGTGACCTTCGTCTTATCGATTTTATTCTTAAGCTTAAAGATTACGATTGCCGAAATTATCGGCTCCGTTCTGGTGATTGTCGCAATTTACTTGCTACAACGGGGGCGGCGGAAAATCGTCACACAATTTGAACGTGTAAATTAGGAAGTGAGCAGATGACGACCTTTGATTGGGTGCGTCATGGTCAAACGCAAGCGAACGTTGACCAGATTATGCAAGGACAATTGGATAGTGCCGTCACGCATTTAACGGTCAACGGCTTACAGCAGGCCGAACGACTGGCGCAGTGGCTCAAAAACAGCCACTACGATCAGCTGGTCAGCAGCCCCTTACATCGGACCCGGCAAACGACGGCGGCCTTAACGGCGACGCTAGACGTCTTGCCCCAATTCGACGAGCGGTTGATGGAAGCCGATTACGGGCAATGGACCGGTGCCAATTTTCAAGGGCTACGGGCGCAACAACCGGCAGACTTTGATGCGTTGACTGGTGAAGCCTTGCCGGATACTCTGGCGGCGGTCGGTGGGGAGACTTACCTGGACGTGCAACGCCGCGTGGGCCAGTGGCTGGCCGAAGAGGTCGTGGATCATCCGGACGACCACATTTTGGTGGTGAGCCACGGGTTGACTATCAAGGCGACCGCACTACTAATGTTGGCGGCCCCGGCAACGACCGCGTTGCCAGAGCCGGGCAACACCAGTCTGACCCGGATGGTGATCGATCCGGTAACGGGCCAGCGGTACCTGCAGTCATACGCGGTGAGCGGCCAGTTCAGGTCATCTTAACTACATGCACGAATCTGTAAACAAAAAGTTGCGTAACCGTTTTGGGCTACGCAACTTTTTTTAGTCTAATCTTATTGGGCAGTGACGCCACCGTCGACAGGAATCTCGGCGCCGGTGATGAAGGAAGCGTCATCGGAGGCCAAGAAAGCGACGGTTGCGGCAACCTCTGAGGCCTTGCCTAACCGGCCCAGTGGGTGCATCTTGCCGAGGTCGGTCTTAGGTGCGGCGTAAACGTCTGAGGCGTAATCCGCCATTTCCGTTTCAATCAGGCCAGGGTGCACCGAGTTGACCCGGACTTGGGATGGGGCGTATTCGATGGCGGCATCCTTGGTCATCAGGCGGACGGCGCCTTTGCTAGCGCCATACAGGGTCGCTTGTGGTGAACCGGCCAATCCAGCGATGGATGACGTATTGACCACGGCGCCACTCTTCTTGGCCGCCATGATTGGAATGACGTGCTTCATGCCAAAGAAGACGCCCTTCACGTTGATGTTCATCAGCTGATCCCATTGTTTTTCTGTGATTTCTGGCAGGTTGATCAGACGGAAAATGCCGGCGTTGTTGAAGAGAATATCGATCGTGCCAAATTTATCAAGGGTGGCCTTGACGACCTTTTCCCAATCGGCTTCCTGACTGACGTCTTGTGGCATGAAGACGGCCTTAGGTGAATCGAGGTCAGCCGCAACTTTTTCGCCAGCTTTTACGTTAATATCTGTGAAAACAACGGTCGCACCTTCTGCTAAGAAGCGTTTTACCGTTGCCAAACCAATTCCTGCTGCGCCACCGGTTACCAGGGCGATTTTACCATCAAGTCGTTCAGTCATTCTAAGAACCTCCAGTATGTAAGATAATTGTACATGTTCATTATATCACAAATAAAACTAATGCGGCCGGCTTGACCGTGAATTTTACCCAAAGAAAAATAACCCCGCCACGAGGGTAGGGTTATTTTTAGGTTGAAACAGCCGGTTTACTTCTTGAGGTTATCTTCCACGTAAGAACGAACTTCATCGTCGGACTTCGCGTCGATTTCCTTCATCGAAGCTTCAGTTTCATCGGTGTTGTGACCATTGGATTCCATAAAGTGGTTCCAAAGAGCATCCCGAACTGGTTGCTTTGAATCTGACCAGTCGAATACTTCACTCATTTTTTCATCCAATAAAGCAGTCTTTTCTACAACAGCCATAACCAATTACCTCCAAAATGAATATTGGGGTCAGCGGTTCTGTTACTGGCATGCGCCACCGGCTTCATCTTCATAGTAGTCCTAAAACTTGGAAATGGTAAATAATTTGTTTAAGCCGGTCAAGTTTCCCGATAATAAGGCCCTAAATTAGCACTCCCAATCGTGTTAGAGTGAAATGAGTTGACACGCTTAATGTGAGATGGCAGGGATTTGGCCACCTTGGGGACTGGTGAATCCCGTTGTTAGTGCGGTCGGGTTGGTAACTTGACTGACAAACGGTATTTTTTAAAATGCGGTAGCGTGGCGGGGGCAAAACGGGATAGTATAATTTTGCTGTCTTTGCGAAAATGACTGGTTTGCGACGGCAATTATGCTATTATGAAACCGCTTCAAAAAACACAAAGGAATGATATAAAATGCTGTTAGCACACGTGGTCTACGCAACAATCACCGGTAACAATGAAGAATTGGCTGATATTGTTGCTGAAAGTTTAGAGAAGGCGGGCGTCCAGGTAAAAGAAACAGAAATTTCGCAGACGGATGCGGCTGATTTGAAGAGCTCAGATATTTTAGTGGTCTGTGCTTATACATACGATGAAGGCAAAATGCCAGAAGAAGGCATGGATTTTTACGAAGATCTACAGGAGTTGGACCTTAAAGGGAAAGTCTATGGTGTTGCTGGATCTGGCGATAAATTCTATGGTGAGTACTACAACACGACTGTAGATCATTTTGACGAAGCATTTCAACAGACTGGAGCAACGCGCGGATCTGCGAACGTCAAGATTGATTTGGAACCGTATGAAGAAGACGTCGAGAAACTGGCGCAATTTTCCAAGGAATTGGTTGCTCAAGCGAGTTAAAAGAAATCAACGCTATCGGCATACAAGTGATAACGAAAAGGTCTGGGAATGCGTATCCCAGGCCTTTTTAGCTTGCTTTGACATCATTGTAATAGGTATTCAATAAACACAAGTGAGCCACGATACGATGGTTTATCTAAAAACGGGCCGACTATTGCGATAGAGAATATCGTCGTAGCTGTCTAAGAAGTTAGCGTAACGTGCAGCGGCGAAGAAGTAGTCTGATAACCGATTGATGAAAATTAGGACATCGTTATTACTAGCATCATTTTTTTGCAGGGAAACGATACGTCGCTCGGCTCGTCGTGTAACTGTACGGGCGTATTGCAGTGCGGAAGCGGGTTGTGTCCCCCCTGGCAAAATAAACTTATTGACCGGTGGCACTTTTGCAGTGTAGTCATCGATCTTTTTTTCTAGCCAATCGGTTGCGCCATCGTTGAGTTTGGAAAAAATAAAGTCATGACGTGTATCTGATTTTAAGGTCGCAAGATCCCGACCAGCATCGAAGAGCAGTTGTTGAATCTCCTCGAGTTCAGGCTTCATTACGGCTGTTTTAGGTGTCAGCAAGGAAATCGTCATGCCAACCCATGAGTTCAACTCATCAACACTCCCATACGCTTCAACACGGGTATCATCCTTATCGACAATCGTTTTACCTATAATCCGTGTTTGACCCTTGTCGCCAGTTCGTGTATAAATCTTCATAGTTTTACCCTCCTAATGGTTACTAAGATAAGCATGCCAATTCAGTTTTAGAATTACAACCCTATTTCAAGATGAAAGTATGTGACCACAAGAGAATGATAAATTGGTGAAATAACCAGTCATTTTATAGCATTAAAAGATAAGTAGCTGGTAAGGAGATGGCGTGAATCTCATTGATTTAGAGATAAATATGATAAATACGCGTATTTCGACGGGAAATTGTCATTTAAAATCGGCTGATGCAAATGAAAAAGACAAGTTTTTACTTTGTGATGTTATTCTCTTGTTCAAATGGAATTGTGTACACTTTATCTGTTGAGGAAAAATCGCTGAGTTATTGCGGTCATAGATAAAACAGTGTAATTTCGTATGTAAGCGATTACTTAAAAGTTATCGCCAATACATAATAAAGAGGTTTTAGTCATGGGAAACAATCGTGCTTTAAAACGCTTAACATTGACCGCTTTACTATTGGCACTGTGTATTATTGGCGCCAACATCAAAATTTTAGGGTCAATTGCGCTAGATTCTGCCCCTGCTTTCTTAGGAACTTTGCTTTTGGGACCTTGGGTGGGCGCCTTCTTAGGCTTCTTTGGTCATATGACGTCCGCGATGTTATCCGGATTTCCGCTTACGTTGCCCGTTCATTTGATTGTTGGGGGAATGATGGCAGTTTGCATGTTTGTATTCGGCTATATTCGTCAAAAATTAGGGCTCAATCGTGTGGTTGTGGTTATTCTCTCGGATGTCATTGCTTATATTATCAACGTTCCGTTAGAAATTCCCTTACTCTATCCGTTATTGAAAGGGGCAATCATTGCGTTATTTATTCCACTAACGATCGCGACAATTGTTAATCTGGTTATTTGTGAATTGCTTTATGTGGTATTACCACAAAGTGTCAAGCAAGCGGATTTTATCGTGGGTAAAGGCTAATGACCGTTATTCACGGGGGTAACCGAGAAAAGATTGCGGCGTTAATCCAACGACCGGCGACGAGCCTATTAGATTTTAGCGCCAACATTAATCCGCTGGGGGTACCGCAAGCGTTAAAGGCAACGTTATCAGCTGCACTGACTGAACTGAGTGATTATCCCAATCCAGAGTATCCACGGCTAAAATCAGCCATTGCGAAACACCATCAGGTAGCAGCCACAGATATAGTCGTTGGTAATGGTGCTGTACAGTTGATTTTTGATGCGGCGTTGGCACTACACGTACAAACCGCAATGGTCCTAGCACCTTGTTTTGGTGAGTATGAACGGGCGTTGAAAAAGGCTGGCACACAGGTCACACACTTTTCTTTGACTCGTGACGACGACTTTCAGTTGACTGGTGCACAGTTGATCCAAGCGCTTAAGGACCAGCCCCAAGTGAAGTTGGTGTGCCTGGGTAATCCTAATAATCCAACTGGGACGATGTTGAATGACGCTGACTTGGATCAATTGGTGAGCTACTGCCGCCAACAGAAGATTTGGGTGATTTTGGATGAAGCCTTTATGGACTTGAGCCTTTCACCGAATGAGGGCTGGCTACCGAAGCTGAGTCCCAGTGACCCGGTCATTGTTGTCCGGTCGCTAACCAAGTTTTTCGCAATTCCAGGGTTACGACTGGGGTATGCCGTTACGAAAAACAGTGCACTTCAACAAAAGATGCGAGACCAAAGTGAGCCATGGAGCGTTAACACGGTGGCAGCACGGTTTGGTGAACGGGCCTTTGAGGATAGAACTTATATTCAAGCAACGCAAGATTGGCTACAAACTGAACAACCCTGGTTGGGAAAGCAATTACAAGAGATAACATTTCTGCACGTCTTTCCATCAGTGACGAATTATTACTTAGTTTATAGTTCCGTGCCGCACCTACGAGAAAAGTTATGGCAGGTCGGTATCCTGATTCGGGATTGTCGGGATTATGTTGGGTTGGATGCAGGCTATTATCGGATGGCTGTGAAAAGTCATGAGGCAAATCAAGAATTGGTACAACAGTTGCGGGTACTTGAATAGCGAGCTTGAGAAAGGGGGGCTAGTCAATGAAGAAGATATTAATTGCGGGGGTGACCAGCGGTGCCGGAAAGACCAGTGTGGCGTTGGGACTGTTATCGGCACTGAGTAAACGTTTGACGATTCAGCCTTATAAGGTTGGTCCGGATTACGTAGATACCAAGTTTCATACACGGATTACGGGGCGTAGTTCACGTAATCTAGATAATTTTCTGGTGCCCAATGCGGCTGCGTTAAACTATTTATTCACCAAGGATACTGCCGATGTTGATCTTGGCTTGATCGAAGGCGTCATGGGGTTGTACGACGGCTTGGGAATAGATAAGGATGCGTTCTCGACCGCAAGTGTGGCTAAACAACTAGACGTTCCTGTGGTATTGGTTGTGAATGCTCGGGCCACATCAACTTCTGCTGCGGCAATCATTCAGGGCTTTAAAGTGATGGATGCCGCGGTCAAAATCGTAGGAGTGATCGTTAACAATGTGATGAGTGAGAACCACTATCAACTGGTGAAGGGGGCAATTGAACGGTATACCGATGTCGAAGTGCTAGGGTATTTACCGCACAAGAAAGAAGTTAGTTTACCGTCACGTCAGCTGGGGTTAGTTCCGGATGAGGAGTTACCTGGTGTGGATCGTAAAATAGCTGAACTAGGTGAACTGATTCAGCAGCATGTGAATCTGTCACGGTTATTAGCGCTTGCGCAAGAAACTGATTCGACGACACCATTACCGTATGATTTGCCCGAAGTATCATGCCGTGTTGGCGTAGCGCGGGATGAGGCGTTCAACTTCTACTATCACGATAATCTGGAATTAATGGAGCGCTGTGGCATGCAATTGATTCCATTTAGTCCCATTGCAGACCACCGGCTCCCTGAAGTCGATGCCTTGTACTTAGGCGGTGGGTATCCGGAAGAATTTGCCTGTGACTTGGCGCAAAATCAACGTATGCGGCAAGCTATCCAAGCGTTTTCAAAGCGTGGACGACCAATCTATGCGGAATGTGGGGGCCTGATGTATTTAGGGAGAGACTTGCAAACCGAATCAGCTCGCTATCCGATGGTCGGAATCTTTGATGGTAGTAGTGTGATGACGCCGCGCTTAAAACGATTTGGCTACTGTTACGCCACGCCTAAGCGAGACACTTTGTTGGCCCCTGCCCAAACAACTGTGGTCGGTCATGAGTTTCATCATTCTACCTTCACGCCACGCTCAGCAGACCTCCAACCTGTTCTTGATCTCCAGAAGATCCGCGACCAGCAGGTGGTTGATCATTGGCAAGGTAGCTATCAATATCGACGGACGTATGCTGGGTACCTTCATGTTCACCTGTATCAAAGTCAACAATTTCTGAATCAATTTCTGACACAGTTAGGGGCGACGGAACATGCAGATTGCTAGTATGGTGACTCTGGGTTTTATCCTGGACCTCATATTGGGAGACCCGCCGACTTGGCCACATCCGGTTAAAGTGATTGGCCACGCGATTGCCCATCTGACAACCTGGCTCAATAAGCAGACTTATTCAGCACTTAAGCGACGCTGGTTGGGTATCGTGTTATGGGTGATTATCGTGGGTGGTACTGGGGTGATTACAGCAGTTGTGATGTGGGCGTCTAGTCTGAATCATTGGCTTTCGTTCATTATAGGGACCTACATCTGTTACGCATGTTTATCTGTACGCGGCTTAGCTATTGAGAGTCACAAAATTATGCGGAGTCTTCGTGCAAATGATTTGCAACAAGCACGCCATCAAGTCGGCATGATTGTCGGCAGAGACACTGAGCAATTGGGCCCCGAAGACGTCTGTAAAGCAACGATTGAGACGGTTGCAGAAAATACAAGCGATGGGGTTGTTGCGCCATTGATTTATTTGATCATTGGCGGACCGGTTCTTGGCTTGATGTACAAAGCAGTGAACACGTTAGATTCAATGGTTGGGTATCGCAACGAAAAATATCAAGACTTTGGTCGGTTTTCAGCAAAGGCCGATGATGTGATCAACTACATACCAGCCAGAATAACGTGGTTACTGCTAATGGCCAGTAGCATGCTGCTGGGGTACGACTACAGAACAGCTTTTGTCGTCGGCAAGCGTGATCGTAAGAAACATCGTAGCCCGAACAGTGGTTTTTCAGAATCAGTTGTCGCAGGCGCGTTAGATCTACGCTTAGGTGGCCCGCATTATTATTTTGGTGAGTTGGTTACCAAACCGTTTATTGGACTGGCAACCGCCAAATCAGCGACGACGACGGATATTCGGTTAACGCTTCGTTTACTTTACGTTGCCTCATGGATGTGCCTGATACTTTGTGTGGGGGGACGCCTTATGTTATGGAAAGGATTGACGTTATGAAAACACGTGACTACATCACAGTTCCCAATCAGATTACGGATAAGAGTTTTCAAATGATTCAAGATGAGATTGATAAGATTGCCCCTGGATACACGTTTGATAGCCCCGTTCAAGAAGCCATTATTAAGCGAGCCATTCACACGACAGCTGACTTTGACTACTTGCAAAACCTTAAATTTTCACATGAGGTCATTACTAAGATTCAGCATCTCATGCAACACGGTGGCACGATCTTTACTGATACGACCATGGCGTTAGCTGGTATGAACAAACGGAAGCTTGATGAGCTAGACGTTCATTATCACTGCTATATTCGGGATCCCCGGGTATTTGAGATTGCTAAAGATCAAGGTATTACCCGGTCAATGGCTGCTATTGAACTTGCCGCAACAGTCAAGACGGAAAAACTATTTGTCGTTGGCAACGCACCGACAGCGCTATATAAAATTTTAGAAATGGTTAAACAAGGTCGGTTAGATCCAGCGGCAGTTATTGGTGTGCCGGTCGGTTTCGTTGAAGCGGCAGAAAGCAAGCAGGCGTTGTACGATAGCGACATTCCAGCCATTGTTGCCTTAGGACGTAAGGGCGGCAGCAATTTGGCCGCAGCCCTGACGAATGCCATCATGTACAACTTAGATTTAGCTACTGAAGGATAGGTGAGAGCGGTGTCAACGACGGATGACGATTACGTTTTTTATAACGGCCGAAAACTGCGGAAGGGATTTACGACAGGCACGACAGCCACGGCTGCAGCGGTCGCAGCAACTAAAACATTGTTGCAGCAAGAACCCCAGGCCATCGTTGCGGTAAAAGCGGCTAATGGCCAACAAGTTGAATTCGATGTGCAGGATGATCAGTTCGATGAACAGCAAGCCTCGGTCGCCATCACCAAGGATGGTGGTGATGATCAAGATGCCACAGATGGGATGTTAATTTATGCGACGGTCACGCTACGAAACGATAGTGAGATTACGCTGGATGGTGGCAAGGGAATTGGGCGTGTCACGCAAAAAGGCTTGGCTAATGACCCCGGAATGCCAGCCATCAATCCGACGCCTCGGCGGATGATCAAGCAAAGTGTGCGGCAGCTGCTGGGGGCTAATCGTGGCGCAGATATTGTGATTTCCGCGCCCAAGGGCGAAGAAGTAGCCAAGCTCACTTACAATCCGAAGCTAGGCATCGTTGGCGGGATCTCTATTCTGGGGACCAGTGGTATTGTCACACCGATGTCTGAAGAGAGCTGGAAGCATTCCATTTCAATTGAGATGAACATTCACAAGCAACGGGGTGATAAGCGGATTATCCTAACGCCAGGAAATTATGGTGAGGATTTTCTGACGCAGACGATGAAGATTCCAGTAACGCAACAGGTCCAGATGAGTAATTTTGTAGGCTACGTCTTAAAAGAGGCACAGCGGCTGGGCTTTGAACACGTGTTGATGGTCGGTGACTTGGGGAAGATGATTAAGGTTTCAGCCGGTATCTTCTCAACGCACAGTAAAGATGCGGATGCACGGGCTGAGGTAATGGTCGCCAATCTGGCGCTACTGGGTGCCCCCGTGGATCTGCTTAAACAGGTCTATGCTTGTCTGACCACAATCTCAATGATTGATTTAATTAACCAGCAAGGGTACCAGGCGGTCTACCAAGAAATTGTGGACAAGATTAAGCTACGGTCGGAAAAATTATTGGCGCACCGAAAACCAACAGTGACGATAGATGCTGTCATCTTTTCACGGTCTACAGGCTTGTTAGCGTCCTCCAAACCGCTGAAAGAAATCGAGGCGGAATGGCGATGATCACAGTTGTTGGTATTGGTCCAGGGGCCGCAAGCTTGCGGTTAGCTGGAACAGAGGCGTTGGTCGCTCAGGCAGACTTGGTGATTGGATCAAAGCGGCAACTGGCAGAATTCAATCCTCAACAAGAGACACTGGTTTTACCGCATTTAAAGGAATTGGCGGTTTACTTGCAAGCACATCGACAGAAAAACATTGTGTTGCTGGCGTCAGGAGATCCGTTGCTGTACGGCATTGGTAATTGGTTGTTGACTCAGGTGCCAGCTGATGATGTCAAAATCATTCCAGGAATTAGTTCGATTCAGTATTGTTTTAATCAACTGGGATTGTCCATGAATGATACTTACTTGACCAGCAGTCACGGACGGCAGCCAGACTTCGATTTCTTATTACAACATGACAAGGTGGGCATGGTGACTGACCAGCAGATTGGCCCCGTACAGATCGCGGCGGCTATTCGGGAACGTCACCAGCACCGACACCTCTACATAGGTGAAAACTTGAGCTATACGTCTGAAAAAATAAGCCAATTTACGGAGGAAACAGTTCCTGACCGGAAATTTGGCATGAACGTGGTGATTATAACTAATGCGTGATGAAGAATTTTTACGAACAAAGGTGCCGATGACCAAGGCAGAAGTCCGGGCCATTAGCTTGGACAAGCTGCAATTGGCGACTAAACGGCACTTGCTTGACGTCGGTGCGGGTACCGGGAGCATCAGCTTACAAGCTGCCTTAGAGCACCCCCAACTGCAGGTGACGGCGGTGGAGAATAATCCGGCTGCCTTGGAAATTATGCAAAAGAACATGAGTCATTTTGGGACGACCACGATTGATTTAGTGGCTGGTGAAGCGCCAAGCAAGATCCCGGTAACCAACTATGATGCCATATTTGTTGGTGGTAGTGGCCAACAGTTGGATGAGATTATCCAGTTTGCTTATGCGCATTTGATCCCGGGAGGCAATCTAGTGTTGAACTTCATTTTGTTAGAAAATGCACTAGCTGCTTACCAAACACTGCAAGAGGTTGGCTTTCAGAAGATTGAAGTGGTTGATGTGAGCGTCAAACGGTTGCATGCCCTGGGTAAAGGCCACTTCTTTAAGCCTCAGAACCCGACCATTATTATGAGTACAACACGAGAGGAATGAACGATATGTCAATTGTTAGTTTTGTAGGCGCTGGCCCTGGTGAAAAGGATCTCATTACGTTGAAGGGGTACAGACGATTGGCCGCGGCGGACGTTGTCATTTACGCAGGTTCACTGATCAACACGGCTTTATTGGACTATTGCAAGGATGGCGCAGCCAAATATGATAGCGCTGGCATGGATCTGGGACAGATCATTGACTGCATGCAACAGGCAGTCGATCAAAATCAATCAGTCGTGCGGCTGCAAACTGGAGATTTTTCAATTTACGGCTCGATTCGTGAGCAAATTGAGGAAATGAAAAAGCGCGGAATCGCGTTTGAATGTATTCCTGGCGTCAGTTCATTCTTAGGCGCAGCGTCCAGTATGGGGGTCGAGTACACGGTTCCGGAAGTCTCACAAAGTGTCATCATTACACGAATGGCAGGACGGACACCAGTTCCAGAATCCGAATCCCTCGAGGCTTTGGCCAAGCATCAGACATCAATGGTGATTTTTCTTTCCGTCCAGGGCATTCAAAAGGTCGTCAAGCAATTGCGTGCCGGTGGTTACCCTGAAGATACACCAGCGGCCGTCATCTATAAGGCAACTTGGCCAGACGAAAAGAAGGTTCAAGGGACATTAGCTGATATTGCGCAGAAGGTACACGAAGCCGGCATTCGGCGAACGGCCCTGATCATGGTTGGTGAGTTCCTAGGAGACGAGTATAACTATTCCCACCTGTATGACGCGAACTTTAGTCATATGTATCGTCACAAGGCAGTCGCTGATGACACGACCAAATAAACGCGTAGCCATTTTGGCATTGACCGCAACAGGTGTGACGTTGGCGCGGCGGTTGCAATCACGATTGCGTGATCAGCAACTAGCTGTTCAGGTAGTCCTACCAGCCAAATTTGCCCAAGGTCGTGAGCAAAGCTATGCGTCTGGTCAGTTCAAATCAGCGTTTCGACAGGCCTTTACTGATAGTGCGTATGTGATTTGCATCATGGCAACGGGAATTGTGGTACGCACGCTAGCACCGCTAGTACAGGACAAACGTTGTGATCCAGCTGTACTGGTTATGGACGAACGTGGGCAGCACGTGATCAGTTTATTGTCGGGACATGTGGGTGGCGCCAATGCGTTTACCAAGTGGATTAGCGAGCTGATTAAAGCAGATCCAGTCATTACCACGGCAACGGATGTGGCGGGGGTTCAAGCGCTGGATGTTCTAGCCAAACAATTGCATGCCTGGTACCCCGAGTTTAAGCGGAATACCAAACAAATTAATGGACGTCTGGCTGCGGGCAAACCAGTCTCACTGTGGATCGCCCCAGAGTTTCAATCGCAAGTGACAAACACGCGAGGATTCCAGGTGGTGACTGACTTGGCAGCTGCTGACCCAACGGCCCCATTAATTGCCGTTACGGATCAGCAGCTGACGGTCAAACGTGACAATCTGATTCCCATGATTCCTAGGCTAGATGTCTTAGGAGTGGGGTGCCGGAAGAGCGTCACCAATGCCATGATGTTCGCGGCCTTTAGTGAATTTTGCCAGCAAGAAAAGATTGCCTGGCACGCGATTGATCAGATTGCATCTATTGAAAAGAAAGCTCATGAAACGGCCATTCATGAGTTAGCCGCAACCTTAGATGTTCCCGCGACTTTTTACTCGGCCAATCAGTTACGCGCCAGTTCAGCACATTATGCCCAATCAGACTTTGTTAAAAAGACGGTAGGTATCGGTAATGTGGCTTGTGCAGCGGCAGATTTTGCTAGTGGACAGCGGGTAGTTACGCCACGTTATGCCGGTCATGAAATTACTTTCGCCCTTGGACGGAAAAAACAAACAGAAATGAGTGAATAAGATGTTGTACATTGTTGGGTTAGGTCCAGGTTCACAACGACTGATGACTCAGGAAGCTATTGAAGTAATCAAGCAGACACACACAATCGTGGGCTATGCGACCTACGTTCGGCTGATTGAAGATATGTTGACCGATAAAGAATTAGTAGTCACTGGTATGCGCGGTGAAGTTGCGCGTTGCCAGAAAGCCATTGACATTGCAGCAACGGGGAAGGACGTCGCAGTTATTTCCAGTGGGGATGCCGGTATCTATGGCATGGCCGGCCTGATCTTTGAACTGTGTGGTAAACAAGACAAGCACATCGATGTGAAAGTTATTCCTGGCGTAACGGCCAGCATTGCTGCTGCCGCTGCGTTAGGCGCACCGCTGATGAATGACTTCTGCCATATTAGTTTGAGCGACTTGATGACGCCTTGGGAAGTAATCACTAAGCGTGTCGACGCGGCGGCCCAGGCTGACTTTGTGATCTGCCTGTACAACCCGCGTAGCAAGGGGCGGCCGAACAACTTACGTGAAGCGCTAGACATTATTTTGAAATACAAGTCACCAGATACAATCGTAGGCCTGGGTAAAGACGTTGCGCGGCCCAAGGAAATTGATAAAGTCGTGACGATTGGTACGTTAGATGAAACGGAAGTTAATATGACGTCTATCGTTATTATTGGCAATAAGAATACCTATGTGCAAGATGGGCGCATGGTGACTCCCCGGGGCTATACCCTATGATTTTACTCTTGGGAGGTACTTCGGAAAGTCTCACGGTGGCTGACTTTTTGACGGCGCAGCATCATTCCTTCATTTTAACCGTGACGACAGATTATGGTCGTGATCTTGCGAGTGCGCATGCGACACAGGTTGTGAAGTGCTTATTTACGGCTGATACCCTGAAGCATTTCATTCAGCAACGAAACGTTACGTTGATTCTCGATGCGACCCATCCGTTTGCTAGGGTGATTTCTAAACTAGCCATGGCTGTGGCTGAACAAACGGGAACGCCATACTTACGTTTTGAGCGGCGGCTTGTCTATCCGCAAGATCAGGGCGTTACGTTAGTCGACGATTTTGCAGCTGCCTGCGTGCGCTTGAAGCAGATAGCCGGTACGATTTATCTTTCTACTGGTAGTAAGACAGCGGCTGACTTTGCAACTGAAGTGGGGTTAGACCGGCTGCATGTGCGGGTGCTTCCCACGACGACTGTATTGGCGAAATTGACGGCCGCTGGCTTTGATGCCACCCAAATTGATGCGATTCGTGGGCCGTTCACGACAGCGTTGAATGTTGAATTGTTCCGTCGTGCACATGCGGCGGTAGTGGTAACGAAGGAAAGTGGCAAACAGGGTGGCGTGCAAGAGAAGATTGCCGCGGCACAACAGCTGAAGATTCCTTGCCTGGTCATTCGGCGACCAGTGATGACGTATCCGCAACAGGTTTCAGATGTGCCGGCGTTAGCAAAATTTTTGGAGGTGACACCATGACGGGCAGAGTGACATTGTTAGGCGCGGGTCCTGGCAACCCAGAACTACTCACACTATTGGGTAAGCGCCGGCTGCAAGAAGCTGATGTCGTCTTGTATGATCGGTTAATCAATCCATCATTGTTAGCTTTTATGCGGGCTGATGCTGAACGAGTGGACGTTGGCAAGCTACCGCGTTTCCATAAAGTTAAACAGTCTGTCATCAATCAATTACTGGTGGATTATGCCCGGGATGGTAAGCAGGTCGTTCGGCTTAAGGCGGGGGATCCTTACGTTTTTGGCCGTGGTGGTGAAGAAGGTCAATTTCTTCATCAGCATCGCGTGAAGTTTGAAATTGTCCCCGGATTAACCAGTGCCATTACGGGGTTAGCAGCTGTCGGAATCCCCATCACCCATCGGGACTATGCCTCTAGTTTTCACGTTATTACGGGGCATCATCAGGCGGACGGCCAGCAACTCGATTGGCCAAATATTGCCCATCAAGAAGGAACCCTGGTGTTCTTAATGGGGATGGCCGCATTGGAAGAAATTTGTACGCAGTTGGTGGCCAATGGCCGTACAGCGTCGACACCGGTGGCCATCATTCAGTGGGCGACGCAGTGGCGTCAACAGATGGTGACGGGAACCTTAGCCAACATTGCTGAACGGGCGACCGCTAAAAAGATTGGGGCCCCGGCTTTGATCGTCGTGGGTAATGTCGTCACGCTTACGCAGGCGTTGCAGCCAGAACTGTCGTTGCAGGGGACGCACGTGCTATTACCGTATTCTGCCAGTTCACGACTGTTTACCAAGTTACAGGACCGCGGGGCAACGGCTGATTTCTATGAACGGGCCACAAGCCGTCCGCTAGCAGTCACCTTGCCAGATTGGCAATCGTATCAAGAGCTGTTGGTTTTAGACAGTCAGGCCTATGATGCGCTGCTGACAGCGATGGTTGACCAAGGACAAGATCAACGACAATTGGCCCGGTTATCCTTTACCGCGGCCAATCAGGCTGTGGCAAAACGCTTGCGTCGCCGCGGAATTATTGTTGATGCAGTTCAGTCAACGGCTGCCACAACTGGCAAAACACTGACGATTGGTGAAGCCAACCAAGGCAACACAGGAGAGAACTTTCTGGCGACCTACCGAGCAGTTGTGCGGTCGACAGCCATCTCGTGGCCACTGGAACAATTTCAAGCCATTATTTTTCCTAGTAGCGCAAGCGTTCATGATTTTGTCGCCACACTTACTGACACGCAACGCCAGCAGATGCTGCACTGTACTGTCATTGCCATGGGAAATCAGGTCGCACGTGCACTTCGGCAAGCGGGTATCACGCAGCCAATTGTACAAGCCAAGACCATCGATGATGTAATTGATCAATTGGAAAGCAGGAGAGTCAGCCATGACAAAAACAGCAATCTTAACAGTTAGTTTTGGCACAACCTATCCCGCCACGCGTCAAGCGACGATCGGGGCGACCGAACAGACTATTCAGCAGGCCTTCCCGCAAGCACAAATTTTTCGAGCTTTCACGTCTAAGATTGTGATACACCGCATTCAAAGTCATGAAGGTCTTCACATTGATTCACTTGATGAGGCGCTCACGAAGATTCAAGCGCAGGGCTTTGATCAGCTGTGGATTCAATCCTTACATCTCATTCCTGGCATTGAGTATGAGCAGGTAGTCGCGGCGGCTGACCGTGTCCGTTCCACATTTCAGAGTGTGGTCGTGGGGCCTCCGTTGCTAGATACCCAGGCTGACTTTTTGCAGGTCGTGAGTGACTTGAAACAATGGTATCCAGACACGCAGGCAAATGCGGGGGTGCTGTGGATGGGTCACGGTACGGCGCACCAGACCTTTGCGACTTACGCTTGCTTGGACCACATGTTGTGGGGGTCCAAGCAGTATGTGGGTGCCGTAGAGAGTTACCCAGGAATTGACTTAGAAATACGTCGGTTAAAGCATGACGGCATTGAGCGGGTGACCTTACAGCCCTTCATGTTGGTTGCCGGAAATCATGCCCACCAGGACATGGCCTCGTCTCAGCCGGATTCATGGCAGAGCCAACTGGAGGCGGCTGGTATACAGGTCACGCCTGTGTTACAAGGTCTAGGTGCTTATTCAGAAATTCAGCAATTATTCGTACGACACCTGAGAAATGCAGTGAATAGGAGAGATACGCAATGAGTAAATTTTGGGGTATTGGCGTTGGACCAGGAGACAGTGATCTCCTGACCATCAAAGCAGTTAAAACGATTCGACAACTAGATATTTTATATACACCACAAGCACATAAAGACGGTGTCAGTGTCGCGGAAACAATTGCGCAACCCTATCTGCCGACCGATTTAACGATCAAACGGCGGCACTTTCCTATGAGTGGCGATTGGGTGACCAAAATTCATTCATGGCAGGCCATTTCACAAGAAGTGATTCAGGATGTCAAGGCTGGCCAACAAGTTGGTTTCCTCACGTTGGGCGACCCGTCTGTGTACAGTACATATAGTTATATCATGCAGCTAATAGAAGATGAGGTCCCGGTCCAAACGATTGCCGGAATTTCTTCTTACAGTCAGATTGCCGCCAGTGTGTCGCTACCGTTGGTTTTAGATGATGAACGCTTGACCGTGGTACCGGCTACGGCGCCAGTAGATCAGGTGAAAGCAGCAATTGATCACAATGATAATGTGGTCATTATGAAAATCTCTGCTAACTTTCAACAGATCTATGGCTTACTAGCAGCACGGAATTTGTTGGCCCGTTGTGTATTGGTCAGCAAGGCATCTATGGCAGATCAAAAAGTTCAGCAACTTGCAGATTTAACGCCTGATGCTGCGATCCCTTACTTTTCAACTCTGATTTTAAAAAAGCATTCTTTAAGGGAGACGATGGCTCATGAAATTGTTTAAAACGAAATACTTTACTCGCGGGTCGATTGGGCTAGCCGGGCTATCTGCTTTGTTTTTTACGCTTTACCCGCAAGATGCGTACGCGATGCACATTATGGAGGGCATGCTCCCACCTAAGTGGTGTATTTTCTGGTTTGCAATCTGTACACCATTCTTTATCTATGGCCTATATCGAATGCGTAAAATCGTGACGTCATCACAACAAAATGCCAAAATTATGCTCGCGTTGTGCGGGGCATTTGTCTTCGTGCTCTCGTCGTTAAAATTGCCGTCTGTGACGGGATCTTGCTCGCACCCGACTGGCGTGGGACTGGGGACGGTCATGTTTGGACCTGGTGTGATGGCCGTGTTGGGTGTCATCGTGCTATTGTTTCAAGCGTTGCTTTTAGCTCATGGCGGGTTGACGACGTTAGGTGCTAATGAATTTTCCATGACAATTGTCGGGCCATTAGTTGGGTTTGCCGTTTGGAAAATTTGTCGGGCATGCAAAGTCAATCGTTCTGTGTCACTCTTCTTGTGTGCCATGTTAGCGGACTGGTCGACCTACGTGACAACCTCATTTCAGCTGGCCGTGGTTTTCCCAGATCCGAATACGGGGATGTGGGGAGCGGTTGTGAAGTTCTTGGGCATCTACGCCGTGACACAAATTCCGTTAGCCGTTGCTGAAGGATTATTAACAGTGATTGTTTATAACTTGGTTCTTAGCAATAACTTATGGGAGGAAAGTGCACTGGGATGAATAAAAAAACCAAACAAAATTTGATTTTATTATTGATAGTCATCGTTTTAGTCATTACCCCATTTTTTGTGGCCAACAAGGGCGAATACAGCGGCAGTGATGATCAGGGGACGGCCCAAATTTTAAAAAATGATCCGAGTTATAAAGTCTGGGCTCATCCGCTTTGGACACCGCCCTCCGGTGAAATCGAAAGCCTTTTATTCACACTCCAGGGGTCACTGGGGACCGGGATTATTGCTTACGTCATTGGAAATGCGCATGGTCGGAAAAAGGCCTTGGCACAGCAAGCTAAAGCCAATGACAAGACCAACAAGAAGATGGAAAAGAAAGACTAGCAGGTTTCAAGGCAAAGAGGGGGTTAGGATGCTTGTAATTGATAAGTATGCGTACACCAATCGCATCGTGGGTTGGTCACCACAGCGCAAAGCAATGTTTTGGTTACTAGGGATGGTGATTGCATTTCAGCCGCTCCTATGGCTAAAACCAATTTTACTGGTGCTCGTTGCGTGGAACACGATGTACCTGACACAGGTCTCGTTTCATCAATATCTAAAGTGGTTTTACGCAATCATTCCTTTTTTGCTCTTGAGTATCGTGGGTATCGTCTTCACGGTATCTCATGATGCACGTACCATTTATGGGCCAGTACATCTGTTTAATCTGTATTGGGGTGTATCTCGTAGCATGTTGCCCCAGGCGCTGCGAATTACCTTGCAGGCGCTGACAGCAATTGTTTGCACCTACTGGTTCGCATTGACTACCCCGTTTCAACAGATTATTGCCTTTTTGAAATGGCTGCATTTACCCAATATTTTAATCGAAGAAACGATGTTGATGTACCGCTTCATTTTTATCTTTGTTGAGGCGTTTGAGCAAATTCATCAGGCCCAAAAGCTCCGGTTTGGTTACGATAATATTCGATTGATGATTCACTCCTCAGGCATTTTAGCGAAGATGCTGTTTGAACAAGTCATGGTCAATTATCAGAATATGACTTACGCGCTAGACGCAAAGTTGTATGACGGAGAATTTTACGTGAAAGGTCGGGAGAAAAAGTGATTGAATTACAGCATATAAGCTTTGACTATGACAGTCACCGTGAAATTTTGCATGATATTTCATTAAAGCTGGGCCAACCGAATCAAAATGTCATTGGGTTGATTGGGCCTAATGGCTCGGGTAAGTCGACATTGTTCTTAAATTTGGTCGGCGTACTGAAGCCAACCGGTGGCAAAATTCTTGTGGATGACCAACCGATTCGGTATACCAAGCGTGGCCTAAATAAGTTGCGCAAGAAAATCGGCATTGTTTTTCAAAATTCCGATCAACAGATCTTCTATTCAATCGTTAAAGATGATATTGCTTTTGCCCTACACAACTTAAAGTTGCCGCAAGATGAAATTGATCGCCGGGTAACACAAGTGCTTAAGGAGCTAGACATTGAAGACTTGCGCGATCGGCCAATCCAATACCTCAGTGGTGGGCAGAAGAAACGAGTGGCGATTGCGGGTATCCTGGTCTTGCATTCAGAATGGCTATTATTGGATGAACCGACTTCGGGGTTGGACCCCGACGGACGGAAGCGCATGTTGATTCTGATTAAGAAACTCATTTCGCGGGGGCAGAAGATTATTCTTTCCAGTCATGACATGGATTTCATGTATGAGATTGGCGATTACTTCTACTTGTTAAATAATGGTCAAATTGTCAAAGAAGGCACTAAAGATAAAGTCTTTGCTGACGAAAACTTACTGAATCAAAGTAAATTGGAGCAACCCTGGTTGGTGAAACTTCATCAGCAGTTGGGATTACCACTGTATTTCAGTCCAGAACAATTATTTGAAGATCACCGTCTTCAGGTGAATTTGCATACAGCGTTAACGGGAAGGGAGATGTCTGAATGACTGAATCAATCATGTTTCAGGGAACGGCGTCTGACTCCGGCAAAAGCTGGGCGGCGGCCGCCCTTTGTCGCGTTTTGAAACAAAGAGGTCTAAAGGTGGCACCGTTCAAGTCGCAGAATATGGCATTGAATTCATTTATCACGGAAAAGGGTGATGAGATGGGGCGCGCTCAGGTCTTTCAGGCCGAGGCCGCCGGCGTTAAACCCGATCCGCGGATGAATCCAGTTTTGTTAAAACCATCCACAGATCAAGACTCCCAAGTAATTGTTATGGGCCACGTCCTAGCTGATATGAGCGCTGTAACCTATCACAATTACAAGCCAAAGTTAAAGCCAAGGGTTAAAGCGATTTATGAGAATCTAGCCGCAGAGAATGATGTCATGGTTTTGGAAGGGGCTGGTAGTCCTGCCGAAATCAATCTGAATGACCGGGACATCGTGAATATGGGGATGGCGGAGATGGCCCATTCCCCGGTGATTTTAGTGGCTGATATTGATAAAGGCGGTGTCTTTGCCGCTATCTATGGCACGATTAAGCTCTTACCAGAAGCGGATCAGAAACGGGTAAAAGGCATTATTATTAATAAATTCCGCGGAGATAAGCGTTTGTTAGTGTCTGGCAATAAGATGATTGAGAAGCTTACGGGTATCCCGGTCATTGGGGTTCTCCCGATGGCCGATGTCGATTTAGATGAAGAGGATAGTGTCGCGTTGACCCGGAAACCACGGCAACGTGACCAAAGTAAGGCGTTGGATGTTGCCGTTATCGATCTCGCTAAAATTTCTAATTTCACGGACTTTCACAGTCTAGAGATTCAACCGGATGTCTCTGTTCGTTACGTCCGCTACCCAGACGAATTGGAAACACCAGACCTGTTGATTATTCCAGGCAGTAAAAATACCAACGAGGATTTGCGGGTGCTTAAAGAAACGGGATTCGACACAGCAATTTTGCGCGCACACCAACGTGGCAGCATGGTCGCAGGCATTTGTGGTGGGTACCAGATTCTGGGGCAACAACTACGTGATCCAGATGAAATTGAATCGATGATCATGCACCAAGCGGGACTGGGATTGCTAGATACAAAGACAGTCTTCAACCATGTTAAGACCACAACGCAGGCCATTGCTCAGAAGGGGCATTTACAGCTTAAGGGTTATGAGATTCACATGGGAACGACGACCTTGGGACCTAATGCAAAACCATTTGCGCAGATTATCCGGACAAATGGTGAGCCAACGAACCGACTGGATGGTGCAGTGGCGATTGATGGGACCGTCTGGGGGACTTACCTCCATGGCATTTTCGATAATACGAAATGGACGCGTCAGTTGTTGAACCAATTGCGACAGGTTAAGGGGCTGGCCCCACTGGTAGACACGTCGCTGCCCCTAAGTGCGTATAAAGAAGAACAATACAATCGATTGGCGCAGGTGTTTACGGAGAATATTGATATGGCGGAACTTGACCGTATTTTAGCCGAGTCAGCAGGTCCACAAATGGAGGGCGACAAATGAAAAAGCCATATCCAGTGATGCTGAACTTGGCCCATAAGTCAGTTGCCGTTATTGGTGGTGGCCAAGTTGCGGCACGTAAGATTAAAGGATTGTTGTCAGTACAAGCTGATGTAACGGTCATCAGCCCAGCAATCAGTCCCCAAATTGACGTGCGACGGGTTCATTGGCTAGCACACGGCTATCAACGAGCAGATGTGGATCAAATGGCTTTAATCATTGCTTGTACGGATGATCCAGTGGTTAATCAACAGGTTGTCGATGAAGCAGATAGCCTACAGTGGGTGAATAATACCAGTGATCAAACACAATCGGACTTTTTTAACGTTGCCATTGTCCGAGAAAATGGCATCATGGTATCGGTCTCGACGAATGGTAAGTCACCAACGTTAGCGAAAAAAATCAAGAAGCAATTACAGGGGTGGTTGCAACAAAATTTTGGAAATCATGAAAGGAGTTAATGGAAATGTACATGATGTGTGTGAGTCTGAATTATCATCGACTACCCGTCAAATTGCGTGAACGCTTCGTTTTCGATAAGGCTGTGTTGCCAAAGGCCAATCGGGAACTTAATCAAGAAAAAAGTATTTTGGAAAATGTTATTTTGGCGACATGTAATCGGACTGAGATCTATGCCGTTGTGGATCAGATACATACGGGCCGCTACT
Organism: Levilactobacillus yiduensis; assembly: GCF_024718525.1. NCBI lineage: Bacteria > Bacillati > Bacillota > Bacilli > Lactobacillales > Lactobacillaceae > Levilactobacillus > Levilactobacillus yiduensis. Next base: position 140,597 of record NZ_JAMXAZ010000001.1, on the reverse strand, counting down.
ATATCAAGCGATTTATTGCGGGTTGGTTTAACTTGACCGTCGAACAGCTGGACGATTATGCGGTGGTCCAAGTTCAAGAGCAGGCCATCACACAATTACTTCGCGTGAGTGCAGGACTGGATTCGCAAATTAAAGGTGAGCCGCAAATCCTAGGTCAGGTTAAACGTGCGTTTGCAGTCGCCCAGCAGGAGAAAACCACAGGGGTAATGCTTAATCATTTATTCCGGCAGGCTGTGACATTTGCCAAGCGGATGCATACGGAATACCGGGTAAGTGAATTTGCTCAGACATCTAGTCAGGCGGGGCTTCATCAGATCAAGGTGCAATTGGGGACGTTAAAAGGGAAAAAGCTAGCGGTGATCGGCATTGGTGAAATCGGGCAACAAGTCGTTCGAAATGCCAGTACTATGGGATTTGACCGTATTACGATCGTTAACCGGCATGCGGACAAAGCACGAAAAATTGCGATGGAAAATGCCGGTTCAGTGACCAGTGCGCCGTGGGAAACGTTAGCGACAACGCTGCAGGATAGTGATGCTGCCATCTTAGCCACTGCAGCACCACAGCCGGTCATTCGAACTGCCCAAATCACGCCTGCAAAAAATTTGATTTTAGTCGACTTGGGAATGCCCCGCAATGTTAAGATGGATGAAGGAAACGCTGCCATTGCGTATTATGACATTGATCATTTGAGCGCCATCGTTTCCGCTAATGAGCAGCGTAAACAGGAAATGTTTACGCGGATGGAAGCGGCTGTGGCGCCAGAAATCACGGCATTCTTTGCTTGGCAGAAGCAGTTACATATTGTGCCGGTCATTCGTACGCTCAGGGAGCACGCCTTGAAAGTGGAGAGCGTTTCTTACGACGGGCTGTTGCGGCAGCTTCCTGAATTAAACGCACACGAACGAAAGGTCATCAGCAAGCATATGAAAGGAATCATCAATCAAATGATTAAGGGCCCAATTAAAGAAATTAAGGAGTTGTCAGTGGATCCAACAGCCGCTGCAGACATTAACTTCTTTTGCCAAATCTTTGGCCTGACACCAATTGAAACGGAAGGACAGAAAGTGCATGAAGGATAAAGTGATCGTGGGGAGCCGGCAAAGTAAGCTGGCTTTAGCCCAAACACAGTTAGTCATTGCGCAATTACAAGCCCAATTTCCCCAAGTGGTCTTCGAAATTAAGAAGATCGTCACCCAGGGTGATGTAAATCTAAAAGATAGCTTACAGAAGATTGGGGGCAAGGGTGTCTTTGTTAAGGAAATCGAGCATGAACTTCAGACTGGAGAGATTGATTTTGCCGTTCACAGCTTGAAGGATGTTATGCCAACGCTTCCTGACGACTTGATGCTGGGGGCCATCCCCAAGCGCAACTCACCGTATGACTGCTTGATTAGTCGTGCGCCCTTAAAGCAGGTTACTGATCTGCCACAGGGCGCACGTGTCGGGACCAATAGCTCTCGCCGGCAGGGGCAATTACTGCACTTACGGCCGGACTTGGAAATCGTCCCGATTCGTGGAAACATCGATACCCGCGTTAAAAAAATTGAGACGGAGAACCTGGATGCAGTGGTTTTGGCTGAGGCCGGTCTGAATCGGTTGACGGTGGATCTTAGTGGAAAACATCGCCTGTCGCTACGGGATGTCTTATTACCAGCGATGGGACAAGGTGCTATGGCCATCGAATGTCGACGAGCGGATCAGGAAGTGCAAGACTTGTTGCAGGCCATCAATGATCCGCACAGTGCGGCTTGCGTGGGGGTTGAGCGTGAATTTCTGCGAGCGATTGGCGGGACGTGTACCTTCCCAATCGGGGGGTATGCCATTGTCGCGGGCGAACAGGTCAACTTTGAAGGCTTGATTGCTTCGCCGGATGGTCAACACCTACTGCGAGAAACTAAACAAGGTGTCTTAGCTGATCATCTAGGTAAAATCGTTGCAGCAGACTTATTAGCACAAGATAAATTTGGCATTATGAAAGGGAGTCAACAATAATTATGGTTACTTTTGATCGTCATCGTCGTTTACGGAGCAGTGCAGCTATGCGGGATTTGGTGCGTGAATCGCATTTGTTAAAATCGGATCTGATCATGCCGGTGTTTGTAGATGCTAACATCAAAGATCGAAAAGAGATTTCTTCAATGCCTGGCGTCTTCCAATTCAGTCTGGACAGCATTCTGGATGAAGTGAAGACCATTGTTGATTTGGGTATCGAAGCGATTATCTTATTCGGGTTACCAGATCACAAAGACGAAGTCGGGACTGGTGCCTGGGAAGACAATGGTATCGTTCAAGCGGCTACACGAAAGATCAAGGCTGCTTACCCTGACTTGATTGTGATTGCGGATACCTGCCTTTGCGAATACACCAGTACTGGGCACTGCGGTATCGTGAAGAACGGGGAAGTCTTAAATGACGAGTCTTTGACTTACATTACGAAGACAGCTGTCAGCCAAGTTCGTGCAGGAGCCGATATTATCGCGCCGTCTAACGCCATGGATGGTTATGTGGCTAGCATTCGTGCCGGCTTGGACGAAGCTGGCTTCAAGAACACACCGATCATGTCCTATGCTGTTAAGTATGCGTCAGCCTTTTATGGCCCATTCCGGGATGCTGCTAACAGCGCACCAGAATTTGGTGATCGTAAGGGGTATCAAATGGATCCAGCTAACCGTTTGGACGCCATGCGTGAAGTTGTCAGTGACGAAAAAGAAGGGGCCGATTTTGTGATGGTCAAGCCATCCATGGCCTTCCTAGATGTTATGCGGGAAATCCGAGATCATACGATCCTACCACTCGTTGCTTACAATGTTTCTGGAGAGTACGCCATGATCAAGGCGGCCGCTCAGAATGGGTGGATCGATGAAGATAAGATCGTGAATGAAACGTTGGTCGGCATGAAGCGAGCAGGTGCTGATTTGATCATTACTTACTTTGCAAAAGATGTTGCTCGGCGGATGAATCAAGGAGGAGAAGTCAATGCGCTCGATTAAAAAGTCACAAGCAGCCTTTGCCCGGGCTAGTCAACTCATGCCAGGAGGTGTCAACAGTCCGGTGCGCGCCTTTAAAAATGTTGGTGGTGATCCCTTATTTATTAAGAAGGGGAAAAATCAATACATTACAGATATTGATGACAATACGTATATTGATTACGTCCTGTCCTGGGGGCCACTGGTATTAGGCCATGCTGATGATTATGTGATTGATCAGTTAAAATCAGCAGCTGAACGTGGGACTAGTTATGGGGCACCAACGGAATTGGAAACACAATTGGCCGAAGACATTCAAAAGATTGTGCCCTCAATGGAAATGATGCGGATGGTCTCTTCCGGGACTGAAGCAACGATGAGTGCCATTCGCTTAGCACGTGGCTATACCCATCGTGATAAAATTGTGAAATTCATTGGTAATTACCATGGTCACAGCGATTCACTGTTAGTTGATGCGGGGTCTGGACTCGCCACCTTTGGCATTAACACGTCACCTGGTGTGCCAGATGAATTCGCGCTGGATACCTACACGGTGCCATACAATGATATTCCTGCCATCGAACAACTCTTTGCCCAACACGGTAAAGAAATTTCTTGCATCATCGTTGAGCCCGTGGCCGGTAATATGGGTGTCATTCCTGGAACGATGGACTTCTTGAAGACTCTGCGGCGATTAACGACAGACAATGGGGCATTGTTGATTTTTGATGAAGTTATGTCTGGATTCCGTGCAGGCTATCATGGCGTTCAAGGGTTGACGGGTATCGTCCCAGACCTCACAACGCTAGGCAAAGTCATTGGCGGTGGATTGCCAGTCGGCGCCTTTGGCGGTCGGCGAGATATCATGGAAGAGATCACGCCTGAAGGTAAGATTTACCATGCTGGGACGCTGTCTGGGAATCCATTAGCGATGACGGCGGGCATTAGTACGATTCATCAACTAAATCCAGATGTTTACGTTGCCATGGATAAGAAGGTTACTCGTTTGACGGCAGGCATTAAGGCCGCTGCCGATAAACACGGTGTGCCAGTGACAGTTCATCATGTTGGCACGATGTGGAGTTACTTCTTTAATCCCGGTCCCGTCAACAACTTTGATGACGTGAATCAAAGTGACGTTGCCTTCTTTGCACGATTCTTTAAGGAACTGCTGAACCAGGGCATTTACACAGCACCTTCACAGTACGAAACGAATTTCTTGTCAACCAAGCATACGGATGCTGACATTGAACGGACCATTGCGGCGTTTGATGCGGCGTTTGATGTGGTTACGGCTCATGACTAATGCACAGCAATACCGTGATGTGACCAGGCTACCATTAGATGCCACTCATGAATTAGTGATTGCATGTGATAGCAGTGCTGGCATTGGCTTGAAGCAAGATGATCAAGTGACGGTTGCGCCAACCACTATGGCGGCCTTTACGATTCGCGTGCCGTTATTGGAGCTGTTATGCCTCGGTGCGCAACCATTTGCTGCGGTGGACACCGTGGGCAACGAAATGTTGCCTACGGGTCAGAAGGTCATTCAAGGAATTCGCAGTGAATTGGCACTGGCGGGCCTCGCTGATCTGCCGTTGAATGGCAGTACTGAAGATAATATGACGACCCTGACAACATCAGTAGGGGTGACATTATTAGGAAAATTGCGGCACGACGCATTACTGCCAGCAACGACTGAGGCTTTGGAAATTTTTCAGTTAGGCCAGCCCTACGTCGGCAATGAAGTAGTGGCGCATTTGGCCGAAATCTTCTCGTACGAGTCGGTGCGGCAAATACGGGCGTTCACTGGCGTACAAGACATGCTGCCGGTGGGGTCAAAGGGAATGGGTTACGAGATTGCCCAAATTAGCCGGACACAAGGCCATACGCGGTTGCAATGGCTGATTGATCGCAATGATCCCCGAATCACGGCTTCTGCGGGGCCGGCAACGGTTGTCGTCATTGCAGTTCGCCAAACGGCCGCAGCCGCCTTTGCGAAGGCCTTCCCTGAATTACCGCGGATTGCTAGGTTGGAGGGATAACGATGAGTAAACTGGTATTGGTAACGGGAGGCGCTAAGAGTGGCAAGTCTGCTTTTGCTGAAGCCCAAAGTCCCAGCGACCAGATTGTCTGTTATTTAGCCACTGGGGTGATGCAGCAGCCGGATGCGGAAATGACACTACGGATTCAGCATCATCAACAACGCCGACCGCATATTTGGGTGACAGAAGAACGATTTCAGCAAGTTCCGGAATTTATTAAGCAAAATAACTATGATCACTATTTGTTAGATGATGTGACCATGTTGACGACAAATAAGTTCTATGCAATTTTGGGTGAACAACTGACTGCTGATGGCGACTTTGATCGCTTGCTAGAACAAATGTCTAAAGAAGAGTTGGACAATATCCGCCAGACGATTTTAACGGAGTGGCACCAGATTGTGACAGCGGTTAGACAAAAGCAAACGACCATGGTCATGGTCACCAATGAAGTGGGGTTGGGCCTCGTACCGGCGACGAAGCAGGCACGGATTTTGCGTGATATTTATGGTGAAGTGAATCAGTTCTTAGCGCACGTTGCGGATGAAGTTTACTTTGTCATAAGCGGACTGCCACAACGCTTTAAATAGGAGGTCGCAATGATAAAGTCATTAATTTTGTTCTCACAATTTTTCACGCGGATTTATATTCCTGTGGAAATTGATGACGTTACGAATAAGTTTAAAACAAGCATTCAGTACATTACCTTGTTTGGTTTCTTATTGGGGATTCTGGAAGCTTTAGTCTTTGGTGGATTGAGCCTAGTTTTTCCAATTTGGTTGTCATGGTGTTTCTTTTGGGTGTTGGATGGCTTCGTCACGGGAGGTTTTCACCTAGATGCCTTGGCAGATACAGCTGATGGACTCTTTTCTTCGCGGACCACTGATCGCATCTTTGAGATTATGAAGGATAGCCGATTAGGCACAATGGGCAGCCTGGCTCTGCTGTATTTCTATATGGCCGTGATTGGTTGTGGCATTGCGTTGAGTGCGTATCTCGATCTGTGGACCATGATGGCTTTAGCAGCCATTATGATCATGTTAACCAAGACCGGGGTGTCCTTATTGTTCTACAAAATGATCTATGCTGGAAGTAAGGGCGGCTTGGCCAGTATTTGGACAGGCGTAAAAACTTGGCGGGTCATCGTTGCCCAGCTCTTTTCCATCATTGTCATTGGTGCTGCTTTGCAGTGGCAGGGGATCGTTGGCTACGTGTGCGTGGTTGTGGTTGCTTGGCTCTATCGGCACCACATCATTCGTATCATGGGTGGCTTTTCCGGCGACACAGTAGGGGCATACGCGAATCTTGCACAAGTTGTGTTCCTGTTGGGCTACTTGGTGGCCGTGAGGTTCTCCTAATGAAATTATTTGTTGCTCGTCATGGTGAGACGGCTTACAATCGTCAGAAAAAGTTTTATGGCAGTGATGACGTACCGCTCGACAGTCAAGGGGAAAAACAGGCACAGATGCTGGCACGCAAGCTTACTGATGTGCCACTGACGCAGTTAGTACGTAGTCAGATGAGACGGACGGAGCAGACCTTACGTCCCGTTGCGATCCAACATCCGGCGGTGCCTGTGACGGTGTATTCAGAACTGAATGAAAAAGGTTTTGGAAATTGGGAGGGGTTGGATGCTGATGAGATTCAGGCAAAGGACCCATTGAATTGGCAAAAATGGCTGAACGAGCCGTTGACGTTCACCCCGCCGACAGTCGAAAGCTTTGCGGTGTTTAAACGCCGCGTCGCAGCAGGAATGGCGAGGGTCCTGGCCAATGCGCAGCCCAATGACCAAATCCTCCTGGTGGCGCATCTAGGGACGTTACGGGTGATGCATCAATTACTATGCAGCCCCAAAACTAATTTTTGGGATATTCATTTTGACGCAGGCACTTATTCTTACTATGAGGTTATCGGAAAAAGTATCGTGTTAAAAAAGTTAAACGTATAAGGAAATGGGACAATGGCATTCTTATTGACGTATCCACGAGATCAAGTACCACCAGATCTACAGACTAAGCTAGAAGCCTTGCAGCCGACTTTTTACTGTCCTTGTCGGGTGCTGACGGCAACACTCCTTACGCCGACAGATCAAGAAAAGATTAGAACCAGTACTGATTTAGTCTTGACGAGCCAATTTGGCATTCATGTGTATTTACAACAGTTGATGACGCTGAACGAAACGGCAACGCTACACGTGTTAAGCAAGAAAGCGGCGAATTACCTGGTCGGTCGGGTGGCTAACCCGATTCAAATTGCGACGGTCGAATCCCAGCAGGGGCTAGCCACACAGCTCGCGGGACTGGGACCAAATCGACGTATTTGTTGGTTGTTGGGTAATCTGGCACATCGAAGCGAGTCGATTCGTGCGGATGCAGTTATGACGATTTATCGGAACGACTGGCCAGTAGACGCTAATCAACAGGTTGTCCAACAACTGAAAGATAGTCAAATCACGCAAGTCTTGGTGACGAGTCCTAGTAATTTTGCTGGATTGCGGCAGGTTCAAGCGAAACTTTCACCGGAGACTTTTTCACGAGCAACCTATTATGTGTTGGGCCATACCAGTGCGGCCGTAATCCAGTCTGCCCAATTGCCTGTCGTGATGCCAAGCCAACCGCATGATGTGCTCCGGCAAATGATTAACAAGATGTGCGCCGCAGCCGAGTAGTCAGTTAGTCGTCAGCGCAGTTGGTGCATTAAAAAAGAGAGTGGGCCAAAAGGCGGTTAGCTGGCGAGCATTAAGGCTGATAAGCGGATAATCCCGGGTTTGGATTGTTTGCTTATCAGTTTTAAGCGGAACCAGCTGCCTTTTGGCCCAGGTTTCAACACCAGATATTCGGAGACACAAAGGGCCCGAGACTTTTGTCCCAGGCCCTTCTTTGACCACTAAGCTGAAAAAGTATTGATTTAAAACGTTTTCAACAACTTGACTGAAACAGGTGTTACCGAGGCTCAAAACCGTATGCTAGCCCGAAAAATCAATAAATATTGGTCGTGTAGATCCATTGCACGACGGAACAATTGGCAATTAGAACTTCGCTAGCAGGGGTTGATGGCTGGCGGCCGTCAACTAGGTATACCCAACCACGCTGATGGGGGATGTTCGTTAAGCCATTGATTGACTGAATATAGGGATAACCGTTTGATAATTGCGTTAGCGATTTGATATGGTGCGTGGTCAAATACTGTTTGGTCAAATCATAGACGGAGTCGGAATCAGAACAAGTGACAGGTCGGGCGATGGTATATACCGTAGAAGTATTGCCATTTTGCAAGCGGTACTTAGATGGGGTAATCCCAGTACGCTGCTTAAATACCCGCGTAAAATAACTGGTCTGTGAAAACCCCAAGGCGGTGGAGATGTCCTGGATAGATTGTTCTGTTGTTAACAGCAGTTCTTGGGCGAAAACAATCTTTCTAATCATCACATAGTCACCAAAGTTAACGTTGAGAACTTGTTTAAAGAGGCGGCTCAAGTAAGAGGTAGACAGGAAGGCGTACTGAGCAGCGTCTTCGAGGGAAAAGGACTTAGTCAAGTGATTCTCGATGAATTGGATGGTTTTGGAGATTATCCGTTGGGTCGCATCTTGTGTTGGGGCATGAACGACTTCTACGTCCTCATTTACTGTGGTGGATGGGGCAAGATGCGGTTGGAGACTGAGCTCATTGTCAGTGGTCGGTTGCAGAATCTGGTTGAATTGATAGTTTAATAAGAGTTCTTGTCTTTGGGATAAGGCAGCCCAAACGTTGACCGGAATATGTGATTCAAATGCTGTGCCAATGATGCGTTCAAGGTACCGGCGGCAAAGTTTAATGCGTTGCGGGAGAAGATTCTTATTTTCACAGACAACAAAACCAATGAGTTCATGGTCGACTGCTAAAGGGAAAAAGATGGGGTGCGGAAAGTGGACGCTGAATTGAGATTCTTTAAACGACGTGTAGACGGTTTGGTTATGGACAAACAGCCCGTCAAGATTGAAAAAGACCGCTGATATTTGTGACAGCTTAACAAAGTCGTCAAGGGCGGTTGATATTTTGTCTAATGTTTTTTCACTGGTAAGCTGGTTGGACATGCAAAAGGCTCCTTGTAAATAGCGGAAGAGGATAGTTAATTTTTAATAGGATTTACTTAATGACCGAATGAGTCGATACGAATAGCTAACGACGGGAAAATAGACGTCAGCAAGGAGAGAGGCAGGATGACGGTACTTTATTTTGTTCGCCACGGTCAGACGTGGGCAAATGAACAAGGAATCAAGCAAGGCATGCTCAATGATGACCGTACAAAACTAACGGTTCAAGGGCAGCTACAAATGCAACGGTTACAGCAATCCCTAACGATGGTTGGCGTTGATCGGATTATTTGTAGCCCGTTACAACGTGCCAGAGAATCAGCGGCCATCCTGAATCAAACGAGACAGGTGCCTCTCCTAGTTGATGATAAGCTGGCAGAACTGTCCTATGGTACGGGGGATGGGTTGGAAACCCGTCAGTTATTGCATCAACACCCAGCGTGCTTTGACCCGCACACACAGGATATTCGGGTCGTCCCCGCACCAACTTTGCGGTATAAAAGTGAACAGATTGAGACGTTTTTAACAGAGGTGACGCAGAAATATCCTGATGAAAGCTTACTCATCGTGACGCATGGGTGGACAATTAAAATGGTGCTATGTATGGCGTTATCCGGGGGTGAGGCGCAGGGCATCATGGATCCAGATAACGCGAGTGTTACGAAAATTACGACGGATGGTCAAAGTGAAACTTACTATTTAGATTATTATAATCGTTGTGTCCAAGCAAAGTTCTAGCCAAGAATATCATTGTGGGTGAAAGCTACTGATGGCATCAAACCACCTGCAAGTCCAGCACCCAATTATCCGCTTGCTTATTCTTGTTGATCTTCGCTGGGTCATTGACCAAATCATCATTGACCTTAACCACAGTGCCGGCGTATGGCGTTTTGAAATTTTCCACGGCCTTGTCGCTTTCGACTTCTAAAATGTCGTCGCCGGCGGCCAGAACGTCTTCACTCAAGATGGGCAGGTCGGCGAAGCTGATGTCGCCGATCTGTTCGAGGGCGTCGCTGGATAATCCCAGGCGGTAGTGACCCTGGTCGCGTTGTTCCAGCCAGACCCCATCTTTCACCGTGATTGCTGGTGCGGCTGGTGTTTTGTCACCGCGGAACCAATTAATGAGGCGTTGCCAAAATGATTGTTGTGCAGCCATGATAGAATTCCTCCCTAGTATGTCGTGTTTAACATCTAGTATACCCTTTCCATGTAACCGCTGACAATAACTTGCTCACGGGCACGGAAAGTTGTTGCTACAGGTGGCTTATGCTACACTGAAAATAATTTCATTCGGTGGTCAACTGCTGCCGATGTTTAAGCGTGAAGGGAGCGTTACCCAAAATGTTTTTAATCGATACCAGCCGTAATGGCCAAGTGGTCACCGATGCCATCGTTAATCAGTCAATCGACAATTACCTCGTGAACGACCTGAAATTGCCGGGTCACGGCCTCATGATGTACGTCAATCAGCCAGCCGTCATCGTCGGCATCAACCAAACCGTGGGTGCCGAGGTGGACTTCCATTACCTAGACCAACACCATGTGCAACTGGTGCGGCGGACGTCCGGTGGGGGCGCCGTCTACCATGACGAGCGTAACCTGATTTTTGAGCACATCATCAATGGTGATCCGCAAGATGGGTCCAAATTTGGCGACTACACGGTCTTTGCTGAACCCGTTTTGCGGGCGCTCAAGGCCATGGGTGTCGCCGACCTGGGCATCAGTAACAAGAGTGCCTTGACGGTCGCTGGCAAGAAATTTTCCGGCATGACCATGTTCAAAAACGGTGACGGTTACGCGGCCGGTGGCACCATCATGTACGACCTGAACGTCGATGCTGCCCACGCGGCGCTCTTGCCCGCCAGCGAGCGGCCACACCGGGGCGTGGATTCCAACCGCGTTCCCATCACTAATCTGCGGCAATACCTGGCCCCGGCATACCAAGATCTGGACATTCAGGCCTTCAAGGAAGCCTTGCTGTGCCACATCTTTGAGGTCGACCGGTTAGACCAAATCGACACGTACCACCTGACCGACCACGACTGGGCGGTTATTGACCAACGCCTGGCGGAAAAGTACAATACCGATGCCTGGAATTATGGCGCCAATCCGGGATTCCGCGAATATGAAAAGCTCACGGTCGCCAAGGGTCAATTGCACGTGAACTTCACGCGTCACGCCGGCAAATTGCGGACGGCCATGCTCTTTGGCGCGGTTGGCACGCCAGCGGAACTTCACGCCATTTCAGAGCAGCTGACGGGTATCGATGCCACGCCTGAAGCAGTCGGTGCGGTGCTCCAACAACCAGAGACGGTTGCCATCTTGGGTGAAGACGCCATTGCGCCGGTCACCGCGATTCTAACGGGGGAGGCGCACCAATGAAGGCCAAGTACGACGTGAATGTCTACAGCGGCGTACCGGTCGAGACCAACGCCTCCGGCCAGTACGAAATCAAACGCGATCCGGATGGCAGCTTCAAGCTCCACGACTGGCGAACTGGCCGCCACAGCAAGGGCAAGTTCAAGGGCGTTGGCCAAATATTCTTGACCGAAAACAACCTGCGCGTGGCCGTCATCGTCGCGCACCCGCTGGATTATAAGCAACGGCACGACTACACGCCGATGCAACGGCTGACTAGCGAGTTTGTCAGCGAGGACCTGGTCCAAACGGTCCGGCAAACGCTAGAGATAGACGACTGAGCGGCGTTGTTGTGGACAAGTTTGTGGATAACGCCATTTAAAGGAAACTAAAAGGGCAGCGCCTCACCGATTTCGGGTGGGACGCTGCCTTTAGTGTATTAGGGGTGCGAGTGTAAAAAGACCCAGTTGACAGGGATTCTGGCCATTAAAGTAGGTCGCATGCAACATCTGCGTCAACCAGAGATTCTGGTAGCTGCGGGGAGAACGCTCGCGACCTAAGAAGCGGTTTGACTGTGTTTGAAGCTTGGCAAACCCCGTCAATCTCCGAATACGCTTCACGACGTAAACTGAAGAAAACGGTCCTACTAACTTTGTGGATAAACTGCCAGGCAGCCGTGAGTGAGCTAAATTTGGACTCAGCCGTGGGAGTTTTCAAGTGACCTGCTTGGAAACTGGCGTCTTCGAGACGTGGTTTTCGGCTCGAAGCGAGGTTGAAGACCGCTCTTTGGCTTCGACCGGTCCTTCCCACAGCGTCACGATCCAAATTTGGCGAACGGTAAGGCGGCCAGCACGGACTACCTGGCGTTCAAGAACTAATCCTGTCGCCATAAGCCCTGGTGTCACAACTATCTAGCGACTTGCAAACTTTAGGGGCAAATCATTTCACAAAGTAGGCGCCCTTGAAGTTCGACTGCGTACCCACCGTATTGTACTGCACGCCGTTAAGCTTGGGGTTGATCAGGTACGTGCTGGCCGGCTGGAACAGCGGCGTGACGCCCTGATCTTTCATCAGCTCACCCTCGGCTTTCAGCAGTGTCTTCCAGCGCTGACTGTTGAAGGCCGGAGCATTGCTAGCCTGGGCGATCAGCTCATCGTAGCGCTCACTGAACCAGTAGCCGGTATTGGCGGCGTTGTCGCTGGTAAATAGGGCCAGCATGGCCAGTGGGTCGGCGTACTGCGCGTGCTGCGTGGTTAGCGCCAGGTCCGCGTTGGCCGGGCCATCCGCGCGATTGATGGTCCATTCACGCGTCTTAAGGTTGATGCGTAGCCCCGGGAGCGTGTGTTGCAGTTGGTCACGTAGCAGGGTTGCGATTTTCTTGCTGTAAGGCGCATCCAGGTAGCTCAACGACAGCGTCACGTGGTCGAGGCCGGCACGTTTACGCGCGGTGGCCCACTGTTTCTTAGCCAATTTAACGTTATACGTCAGCGTTTCTTGGTCCGGCTGGGCCGCCGCAAAGTCTGCCGTGCCCTTTTGCCCGCGACTGAGACCCGCCGGTACGACGCCTTGAGCGACTAGCGAAGTGTTGCCGTAAGAGTCCTGCCCCAACTGTTTGCGATTGATGGCGTGGGAAATTGCCAGCCGTGCGAGCCGTTGGTTCAAGAGGTGGTCGATGGTCGGATTCCGGCCCAACTGACGGTAGTTGAGCAAGACCATTTTCGAATACGGCCGCGCGGTGTAGGCCGCTTGCTTTTCGTACGATTTGATGTTGGTGATGCCAACCAGCCGCATTTCGTCTAGCGTCCCACGGCGGTAAGCCCGCCACATTTGCCGCGTACTATGGTAAACATCGACGTTGATGCGTTGCAAATAAACGTGCTCGCGGTCCCAGTAGTGGGGATTGGGGACCATGTGCCAGTGTCGGCGCGTGTTGCCCTCAGATGCGACCATGAATGGTCCGGCGTAGACCTGATACTGCGGTTTGGTGGCATAGCGCTTGCCGTATTTACGCGCGATGCGTTGGTTTTGCGGCCCGAACAGGGGAAATGTCAGCCGTTGTGGCAGTTCGGCCATGGGATGATCTAGGTGGACCACCAACGTGAACTTGGACGGTGCGCTAACGCCCAGCTGTGTGGACGGTAATTTGCCATCCAAAATCTTACGGGCATTCTTGATGCCGACGAACAGATCCGCGTTAGGCGCCTTGGTCGTCGGGGCCAGTGCCCGTTGCCAGGAGTAAACGAAATCCCGGGCCGTGATAACGTCGCCATTGCTCCAATAAGAATCTTTATAAAGGGTAAACGTATAGACCGTCTTATCCGCGTTGACGTGAACCTTTTTGGCCAGGGCCAACTGCGCCTGCCCCTCACCGGTCGCGGAGTAGAGGCCTTCAATCGTGTTATTCAGCCGCCCAAATTGGGACAGCTTGTCGGTATCCAAGGTGGTCAACGGCTGTGACGTGGCCAACGTGACGACTTGGCGTTTGGTCATGACCCCCTGGCTGTCGCTGGCGGATTCGGTCTCCGGCTGCATCTGACACCCAGCAGTCAGCCCCAATCCCAGTAACAAAATTAGTATAAAGCCCCAATGTTTCACGGTTACCACTCCTGTATCTGATAGTCTTCTTTAAAAGTAATTTTATGTAATGGTGTCTGTCATGCGGTTGCTGGTCGCCTTGCCGTCCGTCAAATATGAGCGGAAACGTGGCGGGCAGACCGGGTCAAAGACGTGAGGCGCGCCGGAAGCTGTGTCTCCAAAACTCCGGGTTGCCAGTAAAGTAACTTGACGATTAATTAGGTTAGTACAGCAATCATTTATAAATTTTCAAGTATTAGTTCGTACAAATTATAGGCAGGTTCAGTTTACTATGAGTAAACGAGCCACCAATGTAGCCGGAGTTCGACCAATATGGGCTCAGCCGTGGGAGTTCCCTTAGCGGCGGGTTTGGCCGGTTAGGGAGCTGGCGACTTTGAGACGTGGTCTTCGGCTCAAAGCGAGGTAAAAGACCGCTTCTCAGGCTTTTGCCGTCCGCCCACCGCGTTCCGGCCCATATTGGTCGAACGGTAGGCGGCGGTACGCATCCATGTCGTAATCGATGGTATTCTTTCCTGATGATAGGGGACTAGACCAGCGGCGTCAAGGGTTACTTGTGGCGGGGAGCGGAATTCGTTAGAATAAGAAAAAACAAACGAGGAGGCGAGCTGATGGAAAACTGGTCAGCGGCCACGATCCGGGATTTCCGCCGGACATTATTGGCTTGGTATGATCAAGAGGGGCGCGACTTGCCCTGGCGACAGGACCACGACCCGTATCACGTGTGGGTCAGTGAAATCATGCTCCAACAAACGCAGGTCAACACGGTGATTCCGTACTATCAAAATTTCATGGCGACGTTTCCGACGGTGACCGACTTGGCAAATGCCGATGAGGGAACGCTGTTGAAGGCCTGGCAAGGGTTAGGCTATTATTCACGGGCCCGTAATTTGCAGCGAGCGGCTCGGCAGATCATTACGGATTATCATGGCAATTGGCCACGAACGGCTGCTGAGCTGACGGACCTGGTGGGTATCGGGCCTTACACGGCGGGTGCCATTGCCAGCATTGCCTTTGGTGAGGCGGTGCCGGCGGTGGATGGCAACGCATTTCGTGTCTTTGCCCGGCTCTTATTGATCGACGATGACATTGCCAAGCCACAGACACGCAAGGTGTTTGAGCAGGCCATCCAGCCCATCGTTGATCCCCAGCGGCCTGGTGCCTTCAACCAGGCCATCATGGATCTGGGGTCCAGCTACATGCGAGCCAAGAATTCCGACCCGGCTCACTCGCCAGTCAAGGCGTTTGATGCATCTTACCAAACGGGGCAGGTCGAAGCATTTCCGGTCAAGACTAAAGCACCGCGGCCCAAGCTGATGCCGTATTACGCGGTCATCGTCCACTCACCGGTCGGGTATTTGCTGGTTCAGCGCGATGCAACCCAGATGTTAACGGGTTATTGGACGTTTCCACTGCTTTTACAGGCCGATTTGACGCCTGAAAAGGCCACTGAGCCTAATGACTTGGCTCAGGACCTGGCGGCCATTACGCGGCAATTTAAAACGGATTACCAACTTGACTTGGATTTAACGGTCGTCGGTGGTCAGCCGGTGAGTCACACCTACACCCATCAACGGTGGCGGGTGAAATTACTGGTGGCCGAACTCCCGACGACGCCGTCATTGGCATTTTTCCCTGGGAAATGGGTGGCAGGGGCCGACATCGCGGCGTTGCCACTACCCAAAGTTCAGGAAAAAGTCATGACTAGATTTCAAAATCAGGGCTATCCGGACGCATTTGCCAAGAAATAGTTTCCGTTGTCGGCAAAAAGCTGTATGATTTAAGCAACAATCCCAGCACGGCGGAATTAATAAGAAGGAGCGATCAATTGTGCAAACAATTTTTGATGTGTTGAAGCATATTTCGGTGAATCACCAAGAAGTTGAGAGCCCGCAAGTCGTTGTGACTGATGCGGCTGGCAAGCCCAATGGCCTATTGACGGACCTATTACATGATTTAATGAATAATGCGCTGTTGTTCGTGACCTTGACCGAGTTGGCCTCCGCGGCGGATCTGATTGAACACCTGCGGACCCACACACCGCTGCCCGCGGACGTGTTGGCCGAGTACAGCAAGATTTTGACGGAACACTGCGAGGGTCTCAACTTTGCCCCCCAGAAAGGGCAAATCGAAATCATCGTGGCACGTTAGGAGCAGGCAAATGACAGATGAACAGTTGATTGAAACCATGCCGGGCGCCAATACAGCCCCACCGTTACTGTTGTTGCAGGGGACCGGTGGCACGAACCGAGAGATGCTGAACTTTGGTAGACGGTTGGCGCCACAGAGTCCGCTGATCACGATTGGTGGGCGCCAGGGTCAGGGCCAACAACGGCAATACTATTCGCAAACGGCAGCCGGGCCCGTCAATCCCCAGCAGATTGCCACGGAGGCTGACTGGTTAGGTCAGCAGGCGCAAGCCATCTGCCAGGAGAACCATTGGGACAGCAATCGGCTGGTCGTCGTGGGTTACTCCAACGGTGCGGCCATGGCGGCGTACGGCGTGCAAACGGGGCAATTGCCTGGGCAGGCGGCCTTATTGTTTCACCCCTTACTGTTGCCGGTAGCTCAGCCAGCTGCTCGGCCCGGCTATCACGCCTGGTTGTCAGCGGGGGCGCATGATCCCCTGGTGACGGTCGCCACGGTAAAAAAAGTTTTGGCAAATTTGGCGGCCATTGGCGTGGCCACGACGCTGGAAGAAACCGGCGGAACCCACCAGCTGACGCCGCAAGAGGTGCTGGCAGCACAACAATGGCTAATGGTAAACGCTTTATAGGGGTCCCAAAAAACATTTCAAAAAATAGCACTTTGCATTTGCTATTCTGGGAAATACCTGTTATCCTATGGTTAATGTATTTATGGTTCGGAAGTTTTAAAGGCTCGACGTTCTTTAAGAATGGCTCCTTTTTACCCCAGCTTTCAAATGCAAATATTATTGCGCTATGCGCATGGAGGTTTCATTCTTATGGAACAAGGTACTGTTAAATGGTTCAACGCTGATAAAGGTTACGGCTTCATCACTTTGGAAAACGGCTCAGACGTTTTCGTTCACTTCTCTGCTATCAACAGTGAAGGCTTCAAGACTCTTGAAGAAGGCCAACACGTATCCCTTGATGTAGAACAAGGCGACCGTGGCCCACAAGCTGCTAACGTTACGGTAGTTGACTAATTTACATTAGCCTAAATCGTGCTTAGTAAAAACCACTGACTTCGGTTAGTGGTTTTTTTGCGCTCATTTTTAGTGATCAGCAGTGCTAACTAGTTGGCTTATCGAGTGACAAACGAATTAGTTGTTATCCGAACTATTTCAGGTTATGATAAAAGCAAATAATGAAGGTGGTGCTTTCAATGAGTGCAGAAAAAGTATTTGATCAAACAGAATTAGCAAAGTTTAATGGGCAAGACGGGCAGCCCGCCTACGTGGCAGTAGCCGGCGTCGTTTATGATGTCACGGGCGTTGACGCTTGGGCTGGCGGCAAGCATCACGGCAACTTGGCCGGTCAAGAACTGACCAGTGTGATTGATGGCAAGTCACCCCACGGCCGCAAGGTGTTAAAGAACTTGCCAGTCGTTGGTCAGTATCAAGACTAAGGTGTGGCTAGGCAGATTTCAAATGAGTGACAGTTGTCCTACTGACTGAATACTTCCTCGGTGAGGTCATCTTAAGAACTTAGTAAACACGCACATCAGGGCTTGATATAAACTCTTAACTTGTAAAGTAAAGGGGTCTTCCCAAGAAATCGTATGATTTCTTGGGAAGACCCCTTTAAGCTTATGTGAGCATAGAGATTAGTACTCGCAGGATGCTTCCTTGGTAAAGCTGTCTTAAGGGAGGCAGGAAGAAAAATCTCTAATAGGTGCGTCAGATATTGTTAAAGTTAGGGTGAATTTGTTGTGGTTTAACACCATATATGATATATTTTCATTGGAGATTGGTACCATGATTGTTAATTAATTCAATTTTACGTAGGGAAGTTAAACCGATGGAGAAACCGAGGTTTGAATTTGCAAAGCGGGCTAATGGGAGCTCTGAGTTTGAAGATTTTCTAGACTCACTGACTGCTGAAGAAGCAGATAAACTTTTGATGGTTATTCGAGCAATTGAAGAGCATGGATTGCAGGTCGCAAGAAAGCTAAAATGGGTTAGCAAAATTGAAAATAATTTGTACGAGATTAGAACGGAACAGAATAAGCATTGGCTAAGAGGACTATATTTTAAAGCTGAGGGCAGTCGTTATATTATTACACACGGATTTAAGAAAAAAACGAATAAGACACCTGAAAAGGAAAAGAAGCATGCACGTGAAGTACGTAAACGTTGGCAATCGTAAGATATTGCTGATGATTAGAAAGAATATTTAAGCTACTAAACAAGAGCGAATGATCAGTCAATAACATTTAAAGTATTTTTAGAGAAGGATCCTTATTATGAAAACAGGTTATGTTGATTCAATTATTGAGCAAAGAATGAAGGATGAAAAGACTAAAGCAAATATGCTAAATAAGAAGGCAAAACTAGACTTAGCGGTTAGCTTAATGAAGGCGAGAGAGAACGCCCAGTTAACACAAAAGCAGTTAGCAGACTTGGTTGGTACAAGTCAAAATGCAATCAGTCGGGTGGAAAACGGAAACGGCAATCCTTCATTGAAGACGTTAACACGAATTGCAGATGCATTAGATCAGCCGCTAGATATTCGATTTGGAAACTAGTTAACCTGAACAAACAATTGCTGTCGGTTGATACTCTGCCACAAAAAGGAAGACAATAAAAGGCCACCACAATTTGTGATGACCTTTTATTGTCTTCCTCGCCTAGGAATCTTGTCCACTTTTTGTCCACTTCATTTTGGGCTTATATGCCTTTATATCGTTCTGCAAAAACCAAGAATGCTGATTTCACGCTGTTTTGAAGTTATACGGAAGCATGTAGAACCCCATCTTATGTCGCAAGAGAGATTCGAACCCTCGACCTACGGTTTAGAAGACCGTTGCTCTATCCAGCTGAGCTATTGCGACAAAATCCCATAACTTCTTAATTATAGAGAAGCAAACGGGTCGTGTCAATCACTGTTCTGTCCGGTTATTTGACAGGGGGCGGTGGTTCCAGTAAAGTTAGGCTAAACTAGTGAAGGAGGGTTTCTAGTGGGTGTTGTCCATATCGTTGCCGAAGTCATCGTGTTCTTTGCAGCTATTTTATTAATTTATTATTTTTTCCAAATCACACAGGCGCTTGGCGACCGCAAGAAAAATATCCGTTACTTAATCATTTTCGCTGTCGTGTTGTTCATTGCCTATCCCGTTTCCAATCTATCCGGGAAGAAGACCGTGAACCCGTCAACGCAGATTTCTGATCAGGTGCGTAAGGTCCAGAAGAAGCATCAGCAGAAAAAAGAATCCGAGAAAAAAGAGTCACAGCAAAAATCATCAAGCGACTCAGCTAAGCAATCAAGCAATAAGTAAATTAGCGACTGGCGGCCGTGGCGATTAAGGTATGGTCTTCATTAACCAATTGCCGTCACGAAATTATCAAGAAAGTCTAATTTTTAGGGTCGACCGCTTGCAATCTTTCTGTAACATTAGGATAATATATTTGTAACCTAATGTTGACGGGGGGAATTCTTATGCATGCAGTAGCGATCATTTTACTGATTTTGGTAGTTGCCGGAGTGGGTCAATTGTACCTGAATAACCGGGCGGCTTTTCGGAAGAAGAGTAAGCATTTGGCCACTCGCAGTAAATTCCACGACGATACCAATCGCCGGTTAAGTTAAGAATTAGGGTCGTCCAGTCTTGTGGCTGGGCGTTTTTCTTTGGACAAGAAAAAGCAGGCGCTGGAGACAAAATTGCCCAAGCACCTGCTGTGAATCACATATTTTAATACAGTTGAATGTCGCCACCATCGACCATCAGTGTTTGCCCGGTCATGTAGGCGCTGGCGCTGCTGGCCAAGAACAAGGCCACGGCGCCGATGTCGTGTTCGGGGTCGCCCAAGCGGTGGAGCGGAATGCTGTTGACCAGATGATCGTATTGTTCTGGCGCGGCTTGATGCCACTGCTTTACGCCGGCCGTTTCAGCGATGGGGGAGATGATGTTCAACCGAATCCCATCGGCAGCCCATTCATGTGCGACCACCCGCGTCAAGCCACGGATGGCTTCCTTAGCAGCGGCGTAGGCAGCTTGGGTTTGCTGACCACGAATGCCGGCGCCGGAGGCAAAATTAATGACGCAACCCTTGGTGGCCTTCAGTTGGTCGTGAGCCAACGACATCAGGTGGCGCGTCGGATTAAAACTGGTGTTGAAGGACAACGCAAAGTCGTCGTCCGTCAGACTAGTAAAGGGTTTCTGCCGGGAGGCGTGGGCATTGTTGATCAACACATCGAGCTTGCCAAATTTGGCGACGGCCGTGTCGATAATCTGGCGGTCATTTTCTACCGAAGAAATATCCAGATTTAACGTTTCGATTGTACCAAATTGTGCAAGCTCCTTAGCGGCCGCTTGCAGGTGTTCGTCGCTAACATCGACGATCAAAACCTGTGCCCCTGCCTTGACGAAGGCCGTGGCCATGCCTAAACCAATCCCGCCGGCGCCACCGGTAATGATCACACTTTTTCCTTCGACGTCCCATTTTACTGTCATAGGTAGTCCCTCCTGATATAAGTTAATCGTTTTATCAGCGAGCAATTATACACGTTATTTTTCTTTTTGTAAGCGATTTCACAAAAAGGTCACAAACTAACTGGGCATTCAGATCCGTTGGCTGGCCGTTTTGTGATAGAGTAGTTTTAGAGAAGAAGTCAAAGGAGATGAGGTCATGACGACCCTTGTATTGGTTTCCCATCCGCACTTGGCCGACTCGACCAGCCAGCAATTTTTAAAGGCGAGTCTGCCGGAGAACACGGATATCGTGTGGGAACACATTGAAAGTCAAACGCACTTGGACGTTGCCAAGGAACAGGCACAGCTACGGCAAGCGGACCGGATCATTTTACAATTTCCATTATATTGGTACGCGGCCCCCGCTGGCCTAAAAGCCTGGGAGGACACGGTGTTGACGCGGACCTTTGTCTACGGCGACCACCGTTACCCCTTAGCCGACAAGGAACTGGGGATCGTGGTCACCACTGGAATGCCAGCCAAGGCGTTTCAACGCGGCGGGGCCGAGGGGCTCACGTTAGACGCCGCTTTGGCGCCCTTAGCCGCAGTGGCCCACCGCGCGAAAATGACTTGGTTACCGACGTTTGCGATTCACCAGTTTGCCTACCTGGAGGAGCCGGAAAAACTCCAGCTAGTTGTTGATTATCAGCGTTACCTGACGCAAGGCCAACCGGACAGCTTACAAGCACGCCAAACCTGGTTTGCCCAAAAGCTCCCCGGGATGATCGACCAATTGCCGCCGGAACAACAGGCGACGGGCCGGCTGATTGAAGCCGAGTTTGCTCAACAACAGGACGACATCGAGGCGTTGGCGGATACCTTGTCTTTGATTAAGGAGCGAGACGATGACTGAGCAATCGCAATGGTTACAACTGCAGATCGACAAGTTAGCGGAGCAGCAGTCGAAGTTCACCGACCGGGCTTTCTGGTTGGCGCTCAAGAAAATGGTTCGTGAACAGGACCGGCGCAATGACCAGCTGAGCGGCGAAGTCGATGGCCGCACCTGGCGCCCAGACAAGTGGTAATGCTCTCCGCGGTTGTTTGTGGCCATCACATTGGCCGCACTGGCCGCCTTACCGTTCGCTAGATATGAGTCGGAACGCGGTGGGCGCCGGGCCAAGCCAAAGAGCGGTCTTGACCCTCAACTTGGAGCCGACAACCCGCGTCTCCAAGTTGCCAGTTTTCTAACCAGCAAGCTGCTAAGAAAACTCCCACGGCTGAACTCATATCTAGCGAACTCTCGGCTACGGTGGTGTCAGTCAAATAAATTGGTTGAATTTTCCCAATATGTGGCAACAGGTGGCCGTCATTGGTGTTTAGACCAATGGCGTCTTAACGCACAAGCTGTCAACGTCGTAAAAAAAGAGGCCCTCAAATGGCC
Organism: Levilactobacillus yiduensis; assembly: GCF_024718525.1. Classification (NCBI taxonomy): domain Bacteria; kingdom Bacillati; phylum Bacillota; class Bacilli; order Lactobacillales; family Lactobacillaceae; genus Levilactobacillus; species Levilactobacillus yiduensis. Next base: position 118,525 of record NZ_JAMXAZ010000001.1, on the reverse strand, counting down.
TCTAGTTAACGGTTTAGTTGTAAGAACGGTCCTGAGCCGCCCAGTGGTTGATGGGGCCAAACTTGTGGCCGACTTCAATGGGGTGGCCAATGGCCGTGTTGACAAATTGCTTGGCGATTTCAATCGCTTGTTTCATGGGCGTGCCCTTGGCCAATTCGGCGGTGATGCAGGCGGACAGGGAGTCGCCGGTGCCGTTGACCCGATCAGTCTGGTGATAAGGTTCGCTGAGCCAGAAGCCCTCACCGGATGCCAATAAAATGTAGTCACGGACGGTCGGCTGATGTTCATCGGCGTGACTGCCCTTGGCGACCACGTTTTTGGCACCCATGGCTTGCATCTTCTTGGCGGCCATGATCATGTCATCGTCGTTGTGAATGGTCATTTCAGCGATCTTTTGGACTTCATAAAAGTTCGGTGTTAGGACCGTTGCCAACGGAATCAATTTGGTCCGCAGGGTGTTAAAGGCACTTTCCTCTAACAGCTGATTGCCGTGCTTGGTCATGATGACCGGGTCGACCACCAGTGGGCCGAAATCAGCGGCTTGGTAATTCTTGACGACGTCTTCAATTAGTTCGGAATCGGCGAGCATCCCCGTCTTAGCCGCGCGAATGTGGTAGTCGTCCGCCAGGTCAGCAAACTCTTGGTCGATGAAGTCGGTTGGCATGGGCACGCTGGCGTGGATGCCATACGAGTTACCGGCCACGCAAGCAGTCATGACGGACGCACCGTAGACGCCGCGGGCAAAGAAGGTGTGCAGGTCGGCCTGCATCCCGGCGCTACCATCGCTGTCGGAACCTGCAATCGTTAAGGCTTGTGGATATGAATTTATCATTATTTGATCGGACCTCCGTGACTTAAACTTGAGTTGCATTCAGCATACCATGGAACCCATGAAAATTTCCATTGAAAGGCCACGGATAGTTTAACAAAAGTGAAAAGGGAGTGGGGAACATGACCACTGGGGGCAGAAATGTTTTACTCTGGAGCGTTGGGGGCGCTGCGGCGAGTTGGATTGCTATTGCTGGGGCTTTTGACCAGCTTTATTTACTAATTCCCAATGAACCGCTGACTTTAGCGCTCGGATTGACGCTAACTGTGATAAGCTTATATGGGTTGGTGCGCTCGGCACGACGGGGACCACAGTGGGGCCTGGTACCGGCGACGGTGGCGATTATTGCTGTCATCGCGGGCATCGTCACGGACGGGTCTTTGCTAGCGCTCGGCTTGACCATCCCAGGATTTTACTGAAATGCGACTAGGAGGATTAGCGTGCATGTTAATTAAACAAGGGCATATCGAAAATGCAAAGCAGCCACAGGATATTCGGATTGAAGATGGGCAGTTTACCGCCATCGCCGATCATTTAACACCAAAGGATAATGAACAGGTGATCGATGCGACGGACAAATTGATCTTACCACCATTCGTTGACCCCCACGTCCATTTGGACAGTACGATGACGGCTGGGGACCCCGAATGGAACCAGTCCGGGACCTTATTTGACGGGATTCGCATCTGGTCGGAACGGAAAAAGACGTTGAGTATTGAAGACGTCAAAACGCGTTCTCGGCAAGCTTTGGAACGCCAAGCCGCAAACGGGATTCAGTTCGTGCGGTCACACGTTGACGTGACGGATCCAAGTTTGACGGCGCTCAAAGCCTTGATTGAAGTGCGTGACGAGGTCAAAGACTTCATTGAACTGCAGCTGGTCGCCTTCCCGCAAGAAGGCATCCTGTCGTTCCCGCACGGTAAGGAATTGATGGAACAGGCTGCCAAGTTAGGCGTTGACGTCATTGGGGCCATTCCGCATTTCGAATTCACCCGCGAATACAGCGTGGAATCCCTACATTTCGCCGTTGAACTGGCTCAAAAGTACGGCAAACTGGTCGACGCCCACTGTGACGAAATCGATGACCCAGCTTCCCGCGGCTTGGAAACATTGGCGACATTAGCCTTGGAGACCGGCTTGGGTGACCAAGTGACGGCCAGTCACACCACGGCAATGGGCTCTTACAACAACGCCTATGCTTATAAACTTATGCGGCTCCTACAGATGTCACACATCAACATGATTTCCAACCCCCTGATCAACACCCACTTGGGCGGCCGGTTCGACACCTACCCGAAGCGGCGTGGCTTGACGCGGGTCAAGGAGTTAAACGCCGCCGGGGTCAACGTGGCCTTCGGGGAAGACGACATCAAGGATCCTTGGTACCCAATGGGGGATGGCAACATGCTAGATTCCCTACACATGGGCATTCACGTGACGCAAATGATGGGCTACGACGACATCATGAACTCTTACCAATTCGTCACGACTCACGGCGCCAAGGCCATGCACGTGACCGACCACTACGGCATTGAAGTCGGCAAGCCAGCTAACCTGGTCGTCATGAACAATGACAACTTCTACAACGCCTTGAACCAGCGTTCCGAAGTGCTGTACTCGATCCACCACGGTAAGGTCATCGTGAAGACCGACCCGAAGCAGGTTCACCTGGATCTCTAAAATTAACGCATCTCAAATCTCAGCAGACTGGCGCATCATGGCCAGCCTGCTTTTTTAGATTGTATAAAACCGTTGCCTGCGGCTGCCAGGGGTTGTGGAAACCGTTGCCTGCGGCTGCCAGGGGTTGTGGAAACTGGCCGCCTACCGTTCGCCAAATATGAGACTGGAACGCTGTGGGCGGACGGCCGAGCCACAGGGCGGTCTCGACTCTCGCTTTGAGCCGAAGACCACGTCTCAAAGACGCCGTTCCCTAACCAGCGAAAAGCGCTGCTAAGGGAACCCCACGGCTGAGCTCATATTTGGCGAACTCTCGGCTACGATTGTGCTTACCCTGACAATCATGTCAACGCTAGTTTCTCGAAGGAGTCGTTAGACTGGCCGACGGTTACGCTGTGTTGCTGACTGAGGGCCACTATCATGCCGGAGGAGGCCAGGGGTGGAGCCAGCTGTGTCGACGGTGTTGGCTGGGGTTTTGTCTCAGCCTACAGCGTGGGGCGACTTGAGAGACTCGCGATTCTGGCGAGGCTTTCAAGCGAACCGGAAGCCCGCTTCTCAGGCTGGAGGCGTCCCCCATAGCAGGTGGAACCCCTGGCAGCCGCAGGCAACGGGCATGCACAAACGGCAGGCGGCCAGTTGTTGCTATCCCTGGCAGCCGCAGGCAACGGGCATGCACAAACGGTAGGCGGCCAGTTTCCACAATCCCTGGCAGGTACCATTTGTCCAAACAAAAAACGCCGGTCACTGTGGGAGTGGCGGCGTTGGCATTACTTCTTAGTGTGCTTAACTTTTTTAACGGCCGAGACGTGCGCTGGCTTGGCAGCGGCGACGGGCTTTTTCTTCTCGTGGTGTTGGGCGCGCAATTGGGCCTTCAACACCTCGATTTCGTCAGTGTGCTTGGTCTTCCATTCCTGATAGGAACTGGTGGAGTCCGTGTCAGTGGGCTTCAGGCCAGTGTTCAACCAGAAGCAGGCTTCAGAGAGGCTGGGGAAGTTGTGAATCCACAGCGTCTGGCCATTGTCGGAATCAAACGCCACGTAGGAACGGAAATGTTTCTTCAAAAACGTGTGGCGCCGAATCTTAAAGGCTTCACGCTTACGGGTCAGCCGGTAGTCTGGTAAGATGAATTGACCGGAGGCGGCTAGCTCTGGAAAACGTTCGTCGCGTTGGTCACGCTGGTCCTTCAGCATGGCACGGGCTTGGTCGACGGTTATAATGGTCGCACGGATCGGATTCTTCATGAAAAACGAAAACCCCCTCAAAAATTTAAAAAATGCAGGAAAAAACAGTGTTCTCCGGTCATTATTTCACACCCTCTAGATTAGCATAATCTAAAAGTTATGGAAACAATTTAACCTTAGAAATTCTGGATTTTCCGGATTATTAATTTTTTCGCAAAAAATTGCGCGAGAACCTACTGGCATTGGTGTCGTATTCATAAATTTGGTAATAGCAGATTTTAAAAAATCGACGAAAAAGTATGGTAAACTAGGGCGAGTTTAAGAAATTAGACGACTGGGCACTGGTCGCGCGAAACCGTCGTGATTGCGGGTGATACCGCAGTCGGCTCCCAGTTGGCTGGGCGACAATCACGTGACTGTCCGACCGGACGATGCCAGAATCACCAAGACCAATTCGCCGACTATGATAACTAACACCCAATTGATTATCCAAAACAAATTTTGAAAGCAGGAACGAAGATGGCACAAAAATACTATGCGGTCCGTAAAGGCAAACAGCCGGGGATCTACCGGACCTGGCCAGAAACGCAAAAGCAAGTCAACGGCTATTCCGGCGCGCAATACAAGAGCTTTACGACTGAAGCGGCTGCCCAGGCCTTCATGCAAGAGTCACCGAGCAAGCCGGCACATGCCAGATTCGCACACACCAAGTCGGCGTCAACGGCCACCACAGCCGCTCAGACAACGATTACGGTCTATACCGATGGTGGTTCCCGTAACACGGGCAACGTCGCTGGCGGCCACGTCCGCGTCGCTGACAAGGCCGCTTGGGCCTACCGAATTGAATTACCCGATAGTGTGGAAACGGGGTCGGCCGGTGAATTTGGCGCGACTAATAACCGCATGGAAATCATGGCCTTTCGCAATGCCCTGCAACACCTGGTCGACTTGGGACAGACGCGCGAAAGCATCTTGTTCGTGTTGGATTCCCAGTACGTTTTGAACGCCGTCACCAAGGGCTGGCTGGCCGGGTGGAAACGCCGCGGTTGGAAGCGTAGTGCAGGACCACTAGTCAACGCCGAGCTCTGGCAAGATGTGGATCGGCTGTTGCCGCAATTTACCGACCTTCACTATCGTTGGACCAAGGGCCACGCCACTAATCAGGGGAACGTCTTCGTCGATCATTTGCTCAATCAAACGATGGACCAGATGACCAAATCTGGTGCGAAGCCGGCGTCACGGTCGCGCACCACACTTGCTGCACCGAAAGCCCGGCCTACCAAGGCCGCAGCGGCTAAACCGGACTCTGAAATGACGCACCAATCAGCCGAACAATCCGTGGCTGACATCGCGCGTAGTTTACGGGACCTACCGTTTACAGATGATTAAGGGTATAATGACAACTAGAGAGATTGTAGACGTTATCTAATTGGGGGAACCAGCACCCAAGGATTTAGGGGCTAGCCTAGGTCCAGCAAATATTAAGGATTGAATGGGGTACCGACGATGCAAGCAAAGTTAATTCCGTATTTGGAGTTTGAAAATGCCAAAGAGGCAATTGATTATTATCAGAGTGTCTTTGGCGCAACGAATGCTTACCGTGTCAGTCCAACCGTGGATGAAGCCGAGCGTTTTGGCCTGGATCCCGCGGTTGACCTGGAAAAGATGACGATGCGCGGTGGCTTTCAAGTCATGGGGTTGGATATTCAATGTGCGGATGCCTTGATGGGGCAACCGACGTCTTCCACCTTGATTTCACTGATGTTGGCAGTCGATGAGGATGACAGTGCCAGCGTCAAGGCGTTGGACGCGTTGTACCAGCGCCTGGTCAAGTCCGACGTCAAGGTGATCAGTCCCTTTGCCAAACAATCATTGGGCGGCAAAATGGGGCAGATTGTGGATGCTTATGGCATCACTTGGATTCTCAGCGAACAAGCCTGGCCCGCTCAGCCTAGCGAAGCAACTACCGAAGCTTAGACAGTTGGCGACACTGACCGCCTACCGTCCGCCAAATATGGGTCGGAACGCTGTGGGCGGACGGGTCGAGCCAAAAGGCGGTCTCGACGCCTCGCCTTTGAGCCGAAATTCACGTCTCAAAGACGCCAGTTTCCTAAGCGGCATGAATCGTGCCGCTAAAGAAACTCCCACGGCTGAACCCATATTTAGCGGACTCTCGGCTACACTGGTCGCAATGGGTCAGCACTGGTTTTTAGCTACTAGTGGCAGTTGGCTGGCCGAATAAAGCATCTGTTAATTTTGAACAATCAGCAAAGCGTCGCGGTGCCCCGAATAACTTCTCGGTTACCGCGGCGTTTTTGAGTAACAGCGGTTCTCAGATCCTTTGGAACGCTGATACCAAGCGATTGGTGAAGGCGCCTCAGAGCGTCCAGATTTTTGCCAAATCACTGTCTTGCTGGCAACATGCCAGAATCTGCTTTGGCCAGTCTAGCGTCTCCCGGCTAACTGACCTTTTGTCGCCGCCTCACCATCAGTGGTATCATGAAACCAAGAGGAGTGATTGATAAATCATGGCAACAGAACGAGAAAAAATGACAGCCGGGCAACCCTACAATCAATTCGACAAGGAACTGATCGACCGGCGTGTACTGGCCCGCAAGACCTTACAGGCGGCTAATCAGCTACCGGACAATCAGGCGCGGAACACGGCCTACAAACAATTATTGGCGGACACCGGTGATGATTTCTTCGTCGAGGCCAGCTTCACGTTTGACTACGGCTGGAACATTCATATCGGCGACCATTTCTATGGCAACTACGATATGACCTTCCTGGATACCTGTCCCATCACGATTGGCAGTCACTGCTACTTCGGCCCCAACATTGGGCTGTACACGCCAGTTCACCCGTTGAACGCCATGGCGCGGGTCAACGATGTGGAAATGGGCGCGCCCATTACGATTGGTGATAACGCTTGGCTAGGTGGCCGGGTCACGATTCTGCCGGGCGTCACGCTGGGCAACAACGTGGTTGTCGGTGCGGGTTCCGTTGTCACCAAGTCTTTTGGCGACAACGTGGTCATTGCCGGCAACCCAGCGCGGGTCATCAAGGAAATTGATAACAGCGAGACTGGCGACGCAGCGGCTCGGGCCAAGTGGCCGGATAAATTGGATAAATAGCCGTAATTTTGGCCGCCAATCTAAATTCTAATCAAATTCTTAGATTACTAACATGACGTGGCTTGTAACCGGTTTATTTTCGACAGAAAAAACTTATCGTCTAGCAAGATTTTACTAATTTAAATGACCGCGTATAATAGATTTTGGATATCGCTTTAAAAAGATTTTCGAAAGCAATTTGTATTTAACGGTAGCGCGCTGTACAGGTAGCTCGGATAACGACCCTGGACACGCGCTTTTTTCGTACAATCTAATTGAAGTACCATCCGCTGGGAGCTTGGCTCGCAGGAAACAAATGAGGAGGATTATTTATTTTAGCGCGTAAAAATATTGATAAGTTAGTATTCGTACCAACCATCGTTTTATTTATACTCGCGTCATTGCTATTTATTTTAGGCGGTGGCCAGTTACAGGCCACGCTCAGTTCATTATTGAACTGGATTGATACTCGCATGTCATGGGCCTATTTGATGGTGTACGTCGTCAACTTTTTATTTTTTATGTATCTGGCATTCGGTAAGTTTGGTAAGGTAAAGTTAGGTGACCCCGAGGACAAACCCCACTACAGCAACTTTCAGTGGGGGAGCATGGTCTTTGCAACGGCCATCGATGCCAGCATTTTGATGCTGTCCATCGTGGATCCATTGCGTTATCTGCAACACCCCGCGTTTGGCTTCAAGCCATTTTCTAGCAACGCATACGGGGCGGCCCACATGTTGGGACAGTTCAACTGGGGGCCCATGGCCTGGATGATGTTTGCGCCCGCGACGATTGCGATTGCTTACGTGCTCTACGTGAAGCACGCCAAGGTCCAACGTGTCAGTGCCGCCATCACCAGCCTGCAAGGCGATAGTAAGGGCAAGGTGATTGCCCGCCACGTCGTTGACTTCCTGGTCGTCTTTGGCATCATGGGCGGAATTGGCTCATCTGTTGGGATGGAAATTCCGATTATTTCTAAAGTGCTGAGCCGGCTTACGGGTGTGCAAGATAACTTGATGCTAAAAATCGAGCTCTTCATTGTCCTATTTATTTTATTTGCGGTCACGGTTTTCCACGGGTTAAACGGGGGAATCAACCGCCTGAGTTCCGCCCACATTTGGACGGCGCTGGGATTGTTAGCCATTATTTTAATTATTGGACCAACGATTTATATTTTAAATTCTGAAACGAATAGTTTAGGGTTGATGGCCCAGAAATTCATTTCGATGTCGACCAACACCTTGCCTAATGGTGGGGACAGTACCGCGCAGCAGGAAACTATTTTCTACTGGGGCTGGTGGTTGTCCTACATGCCGGTCATGGGATTGTTTATCGCCCGTATCTCTAAGGGGCGGACGATTCGTCAGGTCTTAGTCGGGATGTTAACGTATGGGGCATTAGGTTGCATGAGCTTTTACGCTATCTTCGGGGGTTACTCCCTGTGGCTCCAACGGACTGGCGCAGTCAACTTGGTCCACATCTTAAATACCCAAGGACAAGCTGCCGTAGTTGCCACGGTGATTGCGACGCTGCCATTTAAGATGATCATTCTGGCCTTGTACTGTATCTCTTGCTTTATCTTCTTGGCCACGACGATTTCGTCGTCCGCCTTCATCGTGTCGTCCTTTACAAGTCTGCACTTGGATGACGGCCAAGAACCAAGTCGCTGGAACCGGATGATCTGGGTGGTCGTCTTCATCATCTTCTCCTTTGGAATCGTGATGGTCGGCGGCTTCAAGACCGTGCAAACCGTCTCGACGATTGCCGGTTTCCCATTGATGTTTGTCTGCATCTTATTGTTGCATTCCATCTGGCACATGCTGGCGGCCAAACCCAAGCCAGCACCGGTGGTCGTACCGCAACCCGTTGTGGTGCGCCGCATTACCGTCGAATTACCACGGGCTGTCCGTGGACCAATGATCTTGTCACCGGACCACGCAAACTAATTAACTGAAATTGACTGAGGCTGGGACCGCGTGTCCTGGCCTTTTTTACTAGATTAGTTGTTAAATTGAGTCTAGCAATGGTTTCTGAAGAATCTCTGCTGGAGAATCTTGGCAGAAAAAAGGTAAGAAAGAGCTATTTGAATAAGCTAAACAGCGATTGTCCTGACCACATACATCAAAAACCAAAAGATTAACCCCCAGTTCCGCCGCCAAATATGATACAATGAGGGCCGAATCATCCATTGGAGGGAATTAAATTAATTATGGCAGATGAAAGTAATGATCCGCTGTTTTTCCGACGTATTTTGATTACGATCGATGAGGATGACCGGCCATCGACCACTCGGGCATTCCGGTTTGCGATGACCCAGGCGAAGGATTACGGCGCGCACCTGGGAATCGCTTCCGTCTTGGAAAGCAATGACATCAGTATTTATGAATCACTGATGCCGGATAAGCTCAATGAAAAGCGCGACCATTTGCGCCAGGTCGTTCAGGACTACGCGAAGCGTGCGGAGGCCTTTGGCGTCGAACAAGTGCGGCCCATCATCGCTGAGGGCGGGGACGTGGACGACGTGATCTTGCAAAAGATCGTGCCTGACTTCCAGCCCGACTTGATCGTATGTGGCGCCGACGTTGACTTTGCCAGCCACGGTAAGCCCGGTGCTATTGGCTTGCGGTTGACTAAGAAGGCTGATGTTTCGGTGATCGTGATTCGCTAGAATAGTCAAAGATGAGATTGGTGCCTACAAGGACCAATCTTTTTTTACCAACAAAATGTCGCAAAAAAGGCGCCTGGGCAGTTGGGCCCCAGACGTCAGTCGATGTCATACGTCACAGTGGACGTGGTATAATTAAAGCATTCTAGTCAGTCATTAGAGGGGGAAATGCGCATGCCCACGTCTAAAATTCAAGGATTTCTATTCGACCTGCACGGGGTCATTGCCGATTCCTGGCAGTATCATTTGGCCTCCTGGCAAGCCATTGCTGCGGAGCTACACATTCCATGGACCGCAGCCTTAGCGGAGGTGTTGCCGGGGATGAGCCGGTTGGGGTCGTTACAAACGATTCTGGCCTCGGCCAATCGTCAGGGCGAGTTCACTGCAACACAAATGCAAGCCATCACCGACCACGAAAACGACCTATACCGCCAATACGTCGCGGCCATGACCCCGGCCAATCGCTTGCCCGGCGTCACCGCCTTTTTAGACGAGTTGGTGGCTGCGGGTTATCCCATGGCCTTAGCGTCGGCCTCGACCAATGCGCCAGCGGAGATTGCGCGTCTCCAACTAACCGATTATTTTACCCACATCGTGGCCGCCGGCAGCCTGAAAGCCAGTAAACCGGCCCCCGACGTATATCTGGCGGCCGCCAAGCTTTTACACTTGGCGCCGACCCATTGCGTAGCGTTGGAGGACACCGTGACCGGCGTACAATCCGCCAAGACAGCGGGGTGCCTGACTGTGGCCATCAACGTTGATCCGCTACCCGGTGCCGATGCGCAGTTATCCAGCACGCGCGAGCTCAGTCTGCCAGCCGTGTTGCGGGCACTCGGTCAGCCAGACGCTTAAGGACCAGTTCCTTTAAGATGACGGCTTGGTTGTGGGTCTCATCCTTGGCGCCATAGAGGAAAATAACGTCTTGCGTTGCCAGTTGCGTTGCGACCAGGTCTAAGAAGTCCGGTAGGGCCGCATTGGCTGCGAGTTCCGCTAAGTATTTTTCCTTGAAGGCGGGGAACTTTTCCGGCTCGTGATTGAACCATTTCCGTAGTTCAGTCGATGGGCCCATTTCTTTTTCCCAGGACGCCAATTGGGCGTTGACCTTAGAAATACCGCGGGGCCACAAGCGGTCGACCAACACACGATAACCGTCTAGATCTGCGGGTTTTGTATAAATTCGTTCAAGTTTAATTGCCATATTGACCATCTCCATGGGTCAATTCTACCATAGTGAAAGGGAAGCGAGAAAAACCATGACTACCGCGTTAGCTGAATTCTTTACCGGCCGCCCCACGGCCCAGATTGCCCAGGACTTGTTGGGCCACGAATTGATCTACCAGACCCCAGCGGGCACCATGAGCGGATGGATTGTTGAGGCCGAGGCCTATCTAGGGGAGCAGGATACCGCGGCTCACGCCTTCAACGGTCGCTACACGGCGGCCAATGCGGCCCTGTATGATGCGCCCGGGACGATTTACATTTACATCCTACGCGGGTACTACATGTTGGACGTGGCGACCCAAGCGGCGGGCACCCCACAAGGAATCCTGATTCGGGGAATCGAACCCCATCAGGGCCTGGACCTCATGCAACAGCACCGGGCCAAGCCTGTGCCGGATATCACCAATGGCCCGGGTAAATTAACGGCGGCGTTGGGCCTGCAATCGAAGGACCTGAACCGTACGATGCTGGGCGCACAGAACCTGACGATCACAGAACAAGTCACGCGTCAGCCCAAGGAAATTGCGGCCACATCGCGGGTCGGCGTCAGTGCCGGTAGCTGGCAGGAACGCCCACTACGCTACATTGTGGCTGGTAATCCGTTTGTCTCCGGCAGTCGCAAGCGCGATTGGGACCGGGAACAGCATGGCTGGCGGGAGTAGGCGATGTACGATTTGTGGTCAGATCCTAAATTTAACGATTATGATTATTCTGAAATACTTAACGAGGAGTTTCAGGACCTGGGGTACAATCCGCGTGAAGTACCACCAGTGGGAAAGGAAAAGAATGATGGGTGATGTTCATCAAGGGCCTAAAAGCAGACGTCAAGCGAACAGTTCATTTCGTTCGTGTTGCGTCTGTTTTGGGGATAATATTGCCAAGCCAGCAGAAAGACAGAAACCAGCTAGGCTTGCGCATCATTTACTGCTATAATAGGCCCATAATATTTTAAGGGATGGCACAAATTCATGAACATTGATATCTTTATTGAAACGCGAAAACGACTTCATCTGTCCCAAGACCAATTGGCGCAAGGCATCTGTACCCAAGCGACACTGAGTAAATTCGAACGAAACGGCAAGGTGCCGTCACTCAAGATTCTCCTGCAGCTGTGCGACCGTCTCGAATTGACGTTAAATGACCTCTTCCCGCTGAATCATGATGAGGATTCGGTGCGTTCTCAAGCGCTGGAACAAGCGGAATTTCAGCTGTTGGTGGGCGAATACGACCAGGCCCAGGCCAGTCTCGATAAGCTGGGCGACCCCGCCAACGGCACGCTCAACTTTCAAATGCGCTATTACTTCATCCGCGGCTACATCACGGCGTTGAACGGCGGCGCGATTGCCGATGCGCTTTACGACTTTTCACAGATTCTGAACCGCTTCGATGAGGGCCACCACTCCATGTATTCGCTGTTAGCCTACACGGGGATGGGCGTGGCGTACAACCAGGATGGCGACCACATCCGGGCGGAATTTTACTTCAACAAGGTGGCTGGTGAAATCCACAACCTGACGTTCAAGAACAGCCACAGCATTTGGCGGTCACTGAACATTATTTACTACACCGGTCAGTTCTACGGGCAAACGGGGGATCTGCAGGCCAGCGACAAGCTGTTGAATTACGGCGTAGACGTGTGTGCCCGTTACCACGTGACGTATTACCTGGCAAAGATTCTCTACCAGCGGGCTCGCAATGCGCAGCAACAGGCTGGTGACCCGGCAAAGATCAAGCAGGACCTGCAAGATGCCGCGGCCTTTGCCCGGTTGAACAGCAATGAAAAATTATTAAAGCAGATTGCGGCATTTCCGCAAGACTAAAAACTCAGTTCTGGCAGGTTGCCGGTACTGAGTTTTTTCAGGTATTGGGGGATTTCTAAAGAAAAGGTTAAGAAGCGGATTGAAGGGGTCACAAAATTGATTCTATTTCGTTAGTAATAGTATAGGACCTAAGCGCGGCACCAGTCTGTGATTTTTGCGACGCCAGAGGATTGCGGCCATTCTGTGGCCCGACGCCCACCGGATGCCGACCCATATTTGACGACCGGTAGGCGGTTTAGTAAGGCTTAACCCCAAAGTGTACCGCTGCGGCGCCCAGATTGAACTGTTGGTAGTGAACCTGGGTCAGGCCCGCTGCCGTGAACATGTCCGCCAATTCGGTCACGGACACGAAGCGGTGGGTGGATTGTTGGAGGTAGTTATAGGCCTGATAATGGTGCGCAAACCGGCCCATCAGGGGAACCACGTGGCCAAAGTAGACTTGCCACCCGGCATGAATCACGGGGTTCGTCGGCTGCGACGTCTCCAGACACACGACCTGGCCGCCGGGCTTGACTACCCGGGCCATTTCTCGTAAGACCTGGTTAGCGTCAGGCACATTGCGCAGGCCAAAGCCAATCGTGACGACGTTGAAGTGGTTGTCCGGATAGGGCAGGTGCATGGCGTCTCCTTGGCGCAAGGTGATGCGGTTGGCCAGATTGGCGTCGCGGACTTTACGGTCGGCCTCGCGCAACATGACGCTGCTGAAGTCCAGACCGACCACGTGGCCACTGGGGCCGACCGCATTGGCTAGGGCCAAGGTCCAGTCGCCGGTCCCGCAGCACAGGTCCAAGGCAAAGTCGCCGGCATGAAGCGTCATGGCACGCATGACCTGCTGGCGCCACAAACGGTGCGTCCCCAAGCTGATCACGCTATTCATCTGGTCATATTGTGGTGCGATGCGGTTAAAAATGTCTTGCACCGTGTCTTCCGGTGTGTGATTGGTTAAAGTCATGGTGATGCCCCCTAAATAAGTTTAAGTTGCTGATGAGTAAGATTGGATAAACCAGCTGCCTGCGTCAACTAGGGATTCCGCCTGCTATGGGGGACACCTCCAGCCTGGGAAGCGGGCTTCCGGTTCACTTTGAAGCCTTGACAAACCCGCAAGTCGCCAAAGTGCCCCGCGCTGTAAGCTGAGAAAAGGCCTCAGCCAACACCGTCGACACAGCTGGCGCCACCCCTAGTTGCCCCCGGCGAGTTGGGCCTATCAGCAACACTACAGTGACAGAAATTAGGTGCTATCAAGGGCTAAACTAATCGTTACTGATTATCAGCCTTGTAGCCGAGAGTTCGCCAAATATGGGTTCAGCCGTGGGAGTTGCCTTAGCGGCATGGTTCAGGCCGCTTAGACAACTGGCGTCTTTGAGACGTGAACGTCGGCTCAAAGGCGAGGTGTCGAGACCGCACTTTGGCTCGACCCGTCCGCCCATCGCGTTCCAACCCATATTTGGCGAATGGTAGGCGGTCAGCTCTCACTGTGAGTCGCATGATGACAATAATTCTAACCAATTTCTGCCTTGCAATCTTTAGTGTAAAACAAAAGCGTCAGGAAATGAACCAAATCCTGACGCCAATGGTTAAGTTTTACAGCAGGTACTTCTTGTCGATTTCGTCGCCTTGAGACGTTAAGATCTTCGGACCGTCATCCGTGATGACCAGCGTGTGTTCGTATTGTGCGGACAGTGAGCCATCGGCGGTGACGTAGTATTCCCAGGACTTGTCGGCCGTTTCCCGTGAGGCAATCTCCCAAGTGCCCAAGTTAATCATGGGTTCAATGGTGATGGTCATGCCGGCGCGTAACCGCAGGCCCTTGCCAGCTTCCCCGTAGTTCGGCACGTTCGGTTGTTCATGCATGGTTGGTTGGATACCGTGGCCAATCAGTTCACGGACATCGCCCATGTGTTCTTGGCCTTCCGTGTAGGCTTGGATGGCGTGGCCAATATCACCGATACGGTTACCGACAACGGCTTGGTCGATGCCCAGGTAAAGGGACTTCTTGGTAACGTCCATCAGGTGTTGGGCTTCAGGACTGATCTTACCAACCGCGTAGGTCCAGCAAGAGTCACTTTCAAAGCCATCCAGGTTGACCGTCATGTCAACGGCCACAATGTCGCCTTCCTTTAACAACAGTTCTTTGCGGGGGATGGCATGGGCGACTTCATCGTTCACGCTAACGCAGGTGGCATATTTGTAGCCTTCGAAGCCCTTTTCGGAAGGGGTGGCGCCATGTTCTTCAATGTATTTGTTAGCGAAACGTTCGATTTCCCAGCTGGAGATACCAGGTTTGATGATGTCCCGTAAGCCCTTGTGGACACCAGCTAAAACGGCACCGGACTCCGCCATTTTTTTAATTTCACGGTCTGATTTAATTGTAATCAATGTGTGACCTCCTAAAAATTTTTAACTACTTCTAATGTACACCTATTTTCCCCATTCGGCGAATGACTGGGCCAAAACTTTTGGTCACAGGAAGGCGACCAATCAAAAAAGCCCAACGCCCCTGGCGCTCGGCTCGGACAGGTTAGGCCTTTAGACTGGTAATCTTGCCAGCGTTGACTTGGTCTAAGATGCGTTTGGCTTCCGTAATTCGGGCATCGCATAAGAAATTCATGGCGTTGTCCTTTTCCTGCTTGGCCCGGTCCATTTGTTCCGTGAGAAAATCAATTTCATCGGTTAAATATGCTACTAAGTCCATGGTTTTGCCCTCAATTCTTTCCGTAGTTCGCAACGAATCGTTACGGTGATTAACCCCATTGTAACAAAGATTAGCCAATAAGTAACTTCGTTAAACAGCTAGCGTTCATTTGGTTTACAGCAACGTGGAAAAGGACTAGGATAGAAACTAGTTGATAATGTTTCTAAAGTGGGAATGAGGAGTGAGTTACATGGCAGAACAGCCAATCGATTTACAGGGGCGGCCCTACAGCCACCTGGCCTTTATTTGGACGTTGCTAGCGGGGACGTTCACCATGTCCATCAGTCAATCATCGCTATCGACCGCGTACCCAACGTTAATGAAGTACTTTAACGTTCCGGCGTCGACGGTGCAGTGGCTGACCACCGGCTTCATGCTGGTGATGGTGGTCATGATGCCAGTCAGCCCCTGGTTGTTAAATAACATCCGCTTTCCAGTCTTGTTCGTGAGTGTCTTGGCATTGTTCGATGTGGGGACGTTCATCATTTACTTGGCCACCAGCTTTCCGTTGATGATGCTGGGGCGGGTGATGGAGGCCATGGCGGTCGGCATCATGTTTCCGTCCTATCAAACGGTCATGTTGCGGATCACGCCGGAGGCACAGCGGGGCGGTGTCATGGGCTTCGCGGGCCTGGTCATGGGGTCGGCGTTAGCGGTCGGTCCCATCATCTCCGGAATCGTCTTGCGTTATACCACTTGGCAAGGGCTGTTCGTAGTCTTCATGGTCATCATCACCGTGGTCTTCGTGATCGCGTTAAAGACCATCAAAGATGTGATGCCACAACACAAGGCTCACTTGGATTACTGGTCCGTGCTCAGTAGCGTCGGTTTCATTGGCATTCTTTACGTCGTCAACCAAATTGGCAAGACAGCTGTGAACTGGGGGGCCATGGGTGGCCTGCTGGTGGTCAGCTTGTTGGCAGTCGCTTACTTCGTTTACCGGCAGTTCCACGTGGCGACACCATTATTGGATCTGCGGGTCTTAAAGACATTTAACTTCGACTTGGCCGTCCTGTTGACGGGGGCGTCATACATTGCTTTGATCGTCGTCACCATCATCTTCCCACTGTACTATCAGGAAGTCTTGGGCATTTCGCCGTTTGCCTCCGGGATGGCACTGGTTCCCGGCGCGGTCGTTTTGAGCCTGTTAAATCCGTTGACTGGGAAATTGGCTGATAAGATTGGCTTCAAGGCCACCATGTTAACAGGGATGACCATGATCGTACTGGGCTGGCTGTGGCTGACTTTGGTCCACAGTCAACAGTCATTGGTCGCGATGATTCTCACGGCCGCCCTGATTGAAGGGGGCAACGCCTTCGTCATGATGCCGGCGGTCACGTTAGGTGCCAATTCATTGCCCGACCAATTAATCTCTCACGGGACGGCGGTCATCACGACCGTCCGGCAAATCTTGGGGTCGACCGGGGTCGCCGTTGCCACCTTGATTCTCGCGATGGTCACGGCCAATCACCTCAAGGTCGCGGGCCACGCCGCCGCTGACTTAGCCGGCTACCATGCTGTCTTTGCCACCTTCCTGGTCGTTGCCGTGGTGGGCTGGCTCTTCGCGGCCATGTTGCGCGATGGGCGAAAGCAAAAAGCGTAACGCTTGGTAAAATAGATACGTCAATAGAAAGGAACGAACCCCACGCGGGATCCGCTCCTTTTTGGTTACCCTAATCCACGCGCTCGAAGACCTCACAGAAACAAGGAATCTGCTCGTTAAATGTCCGGCCCATTTTCTGATAAGCGGCGGTGAAAAAGTCACGATGGGCTTGGCGCCAGCTGGTTAAGGTCCGGTCGTCTTCACCTTCGTGGTAGGCGTGTTCTTGGGTGACCTGATCAAAGGGAACGACCTCGGTCACCTTCGTTTGCGTGATGCACACCGGCTGATCATGACCATCTAAGATGACGTTGTATTCACCAACGAAGGGCAGCGGTTCGTCGACTTCATACAGGTCGAGCGCCGAAGTGGTGGCCGTCTTGCGACCAATCTTGACCAGGTGAGCTAATTCATCGACGTCATCACTACCAAACGCATAGGTGTCGTGATGATTAGTGGTGACTTCGGGATGTGTGGCTTTAAATTGTTGCCAGAAAGTTTCTGCGTCCATGGGGCGGCCTCCTCGTATGTATTGAGAATACTGTACGCCACTGGGAAGGGTAAGTCCAATATTATATTTGTTATAGCATAATTATAACTATATTAATAATATACGCACTAGACTAAATGTGGCTTTAGCGGTATGCTTAATCCATTGTTAGTCATTGATGGCAATTGGAGAAGGGGAGAGACACATGCGACCACTGATCAAGAGTCTGTTACTGAGCAGTACCTTCGTGGGGCTGGGATTCGGCGGCATTGTTACAGCATCTGCTAGTAACTATTCCGCCAGACGCGCCAACTCGGTCCGGCTAGTGTGGCGGCACCATATGGGACGTCACGCTTACCATACGGTGAAAGGCGCGCGGTATTCAAAACACCTTGGCGTCAAGTATAGTACCAATGATGATCTACCAGATGTGACCTGGTACACAGAAGCCCACGAGAAGCTGTATAACAAGAAGAAGCACACAGCCGCCATTTACTACCATGTGAAAAGTGGAGATGGGCAGCATGGTGGTTGGATCTGGCGGGGATATTTGACAGCGGGGATGGCTAGTCAGCAAAGTAGCACGAACGAGTCGGAAACAACAGAAACCTATCCGAAGGTAACGCTCTTTAGCGCCAAGAGCACCGCAGAATATCAAAACGCAATTGAAACGCAGGATTATTATGCGCTAGCTAAGCATGTGTGGGCGTTGTTTCCCGGAACTAAGTTAAATCTTTGGTTGTCACAGATGACAGCATACGGTAGCATGATGGATTCAACTAAACCAGAAGATTTCAAGGGCTTTGAAAAAGAAGGATTGACTGATACAAAGGGAATTGTAAGTTGGCATGTTGGGAATTTGTGGAGCGAGTTTGAATCAACAGAGACGCTGCCAATGTCGTCAAGAATTAAATGGATTACAGAGCGAATGAACACTGCAGGTTTAACTCAGAAAAAGAGAAGGGGGTTTGAGGGATGGTATATTGGCCTGAACTTTGTAGACGATGAAAAAGATCACAGTAATATTAACTATGATTCGTTTAGGGATCCAGATGAACATCCCATGACGTATGAAGTGATTTTAGTACCACCAACTAATTTTAGTTAGACGAATTGCTTAAGAAAACGCCTCAGAAAATCAAGGAGAGATTTTCCGGGGCGTTCTACATACTGGATAATTTAGTCGCAGTAAAGATATTGAATAGATTGAGTCTCGCTAAAATGCATAGGCTTGTTTTTTCTTCTTTCCTCGACCGTACCGGATTCGATGCAGTTTGCGTTCAGAAGTGTTAATGACTAAGGTATCCCATGCTTGCTCATCCTTGGTGTGTAACAGAGTGTTGGATTTTCCGTCTCCTCGGTCACTAAGAGCACAGTCAGAAACAATCCAGTGAATACCAAATTGATTGGAGTAATCGTCATGGTGCGTGTGACCACCCATGACTGCAATTAGGTTATTCGTACGATTGTTGTAGTCAATTAAAATATTACGAATATTTTCACTCTCTAATGTACCAGGGGCAGGAGTTCCGTCGAGAGGAGCTTCGGCAAAGTCATTCTTTTTAGAGAACTTCAAGCCTTTGAACATGATGTGGGTCACAACTAAAGCAAACTCGTCATTGGGGATGGCATTTAAGGTACTCCGTAACCAGTTCTGTTGTTGCACACTGAAGTGCATCCAACCATGACGGAACTGTCGGCGAAGTTTTACCGGAGTAGTGTAGTAATCACTCTGATCGAAGCCATCCAGTAGGATAACGTTGACCTTACTATTTGGAATCTTGTATTTACCATAGGCTGCCCGGTTAGCAGTATTGCCACGCGTATCAAGTAAATGCGCAAAAGACCCAAGGCGATAGGGATAGACTTCAGTATTGGTGATAATGTTTCGCGGATAATACCCATCCTTATCACGGGCATATCCAGAATTATCATCATGGTTTCCTTGCGCTACCAGGAGTGGACGTTGTCCTAATCGAAGCGCATCCATGCCACGCTTGACGTCTTCAATCTCGTACTTCTTTTCAGTAACACCATCGTTTAAATCGCCGCCGTGGACCATGAGATCCATCCCAAAGTGTTTGGCGTAGTAACTAAATGTCTTCATTTGACGAAGGACTCGTGCCGTGGCGGGAGTATTGTAGCTACTAAAGTGGGTATCCGTAATGAACCCTACCGTGACAGCGTCAGGTGCCGAGACAGATTGGACAACATCATGCACGCGGGCCAGTTCTTGAGATTCATAGCTGGTGGGTTGTAGTTCTTGACGTGGGCTACTGTGTTGTAGCATATTTTGCCGATCATCACGATTAGCATCTTCGCCAGTGTAAGGCCAGATATTTGACCAAGGCTGATGCTCGTTGGTGTCTTCCGTGTAGCTGAACTTGGAGTGGTGATGTTTCATCCCATCCTTTGGGCCAAATAGTTCGTGAATAGGGGTCGATAACTTACCAATTGGCAAGTATTGACCATTAACAATGCACCAGATACGACCATCGGAGTGAAGCTTGCCAGTGTAGGTTACGGTACTGCCCTTAGCATAGTGCGTTAATTTGGTAGCTGACATGTAAGGTTGGTTTCGCGACCAAGCCCCGTTGTCTACCAGTGTTGCTTTCCCATGAGCTGGCATGTAGTTGTTGGCAATGTCGAAGTCCGTCGTTTGACTCTGAAAGGTAGGGTAACCAGTATCCTGACCACCTTGTGGACGATTGCCTTCTGAGATAGTATTTCCGGAATTGACATCTCCAGAATCACCGTCACTGCCGCCAGTACTGATTGAGCCAGAACTATCTTGCGTAAGAACTGGATCACCAGGATTATGATCGGTCCCATAGTATCGGAACGGTTCGATTGTTGCATAAGGGACGTAATAGGTAGCGCCGCTAGTGTGAATGTACCGGAACCAGTAATGACCATCAGCTTTGATCTTGGCGTTGTAATAGACGGTTTGGCTAGACAAGAAACGATCGACTTTGTTGGCAGTTGTCATGTTAGTACGGTCACGACCACGTGCTGGCTCATCAAAAGTGAATGAGCCTTTCATCACCAGAAGGGTGCCATCGGGTGTCTGATCGGCGACATCTGCGCCGGCTTGGTCAGTCAAGGTTCCCAGTAAGTGTCCGGGATGATCAGTTGCGTTACCATCAGAGGTATTAGAGTTAGCTGGTCTAATTGGATTGCCAGGATTAGAATCACTGCCGAAGTAAGTTTCCTTATCGGTATTGGCATAAGGCACATAATGGCGTTGACCAGAATTACTCATGTAGGATAGCCAGAAGTGATTGCCGTTTTTGACCTTACTATCGTAATTGACAGATTCACCGATTTGATAAGTGACAATCCCAGGGTCACTCATATCAGGAGTGTTGCGGACCCGACACTTGGTATTAAAGGTAAAGCGGCCGGACGTGTAGACTTTGTACATGTCGGGAGTGTTACTAACATCAATAGACATAATTATTAACCTTCTTTTCTTAATTTTGGGTACAAAAAAACACCCCGCTGAGATGGTTCAGTGAGATGCTTGTTTAGATGAAGTTACGCATTGTGCTGATCGCCGTTGATGACGTGCTTGTAGAGCTGATAAGCATTCTCAACAGCTGCTGAGACTGTAGCGGCTTTGACGATGATACCCTGTTCGTTGAGCTTAGCAGTTACGAAGCGAATCGCTTCTGCCTTTCGACCTGCATTATCAAGCTCAGCCATAACAGCTAATTCAGGAACAATAAAGTTAGCTAATTGTTCCGTGACCTTCAGGGCCTGTAAGAGCTGGTGATGCTGCGTGAGTTTGATTTTTGCAAGCAGTAACGGTCTAATAGCGTAGTAACTAGTAAACACAACAGCTGTAATTAATGAGACTAGACTGGTAGTTGTGAAATCAAGCGGATGCATGCATTTTCTCCTTTCTAAGAAGACGAGTACTCACTGCTAGAAGGTGAGTTCAAGTTTTCTTGATTCTTTGGTACGTTATCATAATAAGCCGGAGAGCATTGCGTTTTCCGCTGGGGGAATGCCGCTTTTGTGCTAATTTACTGCGACAATTCTGCCATATGACGCAAAAAATCCCGCCAATGCTGGCTTTACACCAACATCAACGGGATTTTTCGATTCAATTTTCTTAATGGGTTTCCGCAAAGCCGCGGCGGCCACCGGGCTTGGGAATTTGATTTTGCATCATCACGCTGAAGCCGCCATCAATGGCCAGGCCGGTTGCGTTGATGTAGCTGGAGCGGTCGCTGGCTAAGAATAAGATAGCGTTAGCGATGTCATCCGTGGTCCCAATGCGCTTGCTGGCGGTCAGGGACTTACGGCCATTTTCCACCTCCGGGTCAGCGTAGAAGGCCGCCGACATCGGTGTCTTGACCAGGCACGGTTCGAGGACGTTACTGCGAATGCCGAACATCCCCCATTCTGCGGCCACCTGCTTAGAGAGCATGTTGACACCGGCCTTACTGGTACTGTAAGCACCACTGTAAGTCTCGGGGATGTCACTGGCTACCGTCGAGATGTGGACGAAGGTGCCGTGCTTTTGGGCGATCATCAACTTGCCGAATTCGTGGGTGATCAGGTAATAGCCGTTTAGGTTGACGTCTAAAACCTGTTTCCAGGTGGCGTAATCCAGGTCCTCTAACGGGTCGAACTTTAAAATGCCAGCCGTGTTAATAACTACGTCGACGTGACCAAAGGTATCCTTGACCTGGTCAACGGCGCGTTGCACGCTGGCTTCCTTGGTCACGTCACAGGTGACTGCCAGTCCAGCGATATGGTAATCGTTAATCAGGGTGGTTACCAGTTCCGCCGTCTTGTCTTGATCCATATCCAGGGCAACGACCGTGGCGTGTTGCCCAGCCAGTGCCTCACAAATCTTAGTGCCCATGCCACCGACCGCGCCGGTGACGACACAAACTTTTTCTGCTAATCCTAACCAATCTGCCATGTGCTTTTCCTCCTCTAAAGTGCCATATCTTTTAAGGGCATCGTTTGGCCCGTCCACAACTTAAAGGCTGCGGCCCCTTGGTTCAGGAGCATGCCCTGACCGTTAATGACGTGGGCCACGTGGGCTTGGTTGGCCACGCCCATCAGCTTGGTCACGCTCGGCGCATAGACGGTGTCAAAGACGGTCATGTCTTGATGGAACCAACTGGGATCGTCCACCAAGGTCTGGTCGACTAATTTGCCCATCCCCAAGCCGGTCGCATCAGTGTAGACGTCGCTTTCACTGATTTTTTGTTTAAATTGATCGCGGTCTTCCAGTGGATAGAAGGTGGCGTGGCAATCAGTCTGGTCATTGATGATCTGGACGATCTTCTTAGCGTTTTGTACGGATGGGTCGTTGATGTTAAAGACATTGAGCGTCTTTAAGCCGGAGAGCGCCGCTTGAATCGCAATCGGCGTCCCAGCACCACCGACACCGGCTAGCGTCATGGTTTGACCGGCCAACTGCACGCCGTCATCCTTTAGTGCTTCCACGAAGCCAATACCATCAGTGGTATAGCCGGTCAACTCGCCATCGTGATTGACCACGGTATTGACGGCACCGACCAATTCCGCCGTCTTGTCGAGATGGTCGAGCAGAGGGATGACGGCTTGCTTGAATGGCATGGAGACACTGGCCCCAAGCATTTTGAAGGCGCGCAGGGCGTTAACGGCGGCGGGTAGCTGATCCGGTTCAACGTCAAACGCCAAGAAACGCGCATTGATATTGTCCAGGTCAAAGGCCGCATTGTGCATGGCAGGAGACTTCGAATGTCCCGCTGGATGGGCGATTAAGCCCACTAATTTCGTATGTCCATCGATTTCCATGAAAGATGACTTCCTTCTATAATTGGTTTTGATTTTACAGTTAGCATCAAAAGCTTGAAAGTAGACCGAACGCGTTGATTCCCAGAACTAGTCTGTGGCGGGTTGCGTGTGCTTACCGATGCCTTGGTGGATCAGGTACAGGTCGATCAGAATCCCGATGACGGCCACGCCAATAGCGACCAGGTAAGAACCGTAGTAGGCGTGGGTGCCAGCACCGGCGTTCATCGAGAGCGTCGCAATCTGCGGGCCAATCAGTGCGCCGATGGCATAACCGAAGAACATGATGCCGTAGTTGGTGCCGGAGAATTTTTGGCCAAACGTCTTACCGGTTAAGGTTGGGAAGACGACCAGTACGCCACCAAAGGATGCGCCCAAGATGATCAAGAAGATGGTGAAGATGGTAATGTTGGTGGCAAAGCGCAGACCAGCCAAGCCGATGATGGTCAGGCACAAGATGACCAGCAGGGTGCGCGTCTCACCTAATTTATCGACGGCCCGACCCGTGATCATCCGGCCGAAGAAGTTCGCCAGGGTGTTGACGACCACGAAGTTTGCCGCCACGATAGGGGTCAGTTGGAGCTGAATCTGAGCGATGGAGGACAGCGATCCGATCAACATGATGCCGGCCGTGCAGGCAATCGCAAAGAGTAGGAGCAAGAGCCAGAAGTTTAAGGACCACATCATTTGCTTTGGTGACTTGCCCGTCGTGGCTGGGGCGGGTTGATCCGTGTCTTGCGTGGGCGTTTCGGGAGAAGCCATTAACCAGCCGACCAACCAGATCAGGGCCAAGTAGGCAATCCCAATCGGCATCAAGCCGTTGGCGCCCATGGTATCACAGAGCCAAGCGCCAGCCTTCGCTAAGACCAGCGGCCCGAGTGAGGCGGCCCCTAGCAACAGACCGGAAATCGTCCCGCGTTTTTCGGGGAACCATTTCAACGTCGTCAGGAGAGACGGGTTGTACAGCAGGCCGTTCCCACTACCGGCGAGGATCCCGATGGAGAAGTATAGGAACCAAATGTTGTGGGCGAAGGCCCCGAGGAACCAGCCAAGCCCGAAGATGAACCCGCCGACGTACATCAGTTTCTTGGGCGAGGAGTGGTCAATGATGCGACCGGACAGGATTCCGAAGGCTGCCATGAAGAATTGATAGATCGTCAGGGTCAGCGCCACTTGTGAGGCCGTGGCGCTGGTGGCTTTCACCAGGGTGTCGGCGAAAACGGAAAAGGCTGCGGATGCGGAACAGCAGAAGATGATGATAAAGGCCGCGGTAAAGATGAGCCGTCGGTGGCCGGATACTGGAGTTGTGTGAGTTGCTTCCATGATAGAACACCGCCTTGAATAGAATATGGATGAATAAGTTCGAATTAGAAAACGTTTTCTACGCCCTTTATGTTAAGGTTGAGGAGAGGAAAATACCACTACTGATTGGTCAACGATTCATAGTCTATGACTATAGATTGTGAAATATAGAACAGAGGGACGAAGATGAATCTAAATCAATTACGTTACTTTGAATGTGTTGGACGGCTGGAGAACTACACCCAAGCGGCCCAAGAGTTACGCGTCAGTCAACCGAGCTTGACGACCGCGATTCATAAGCTAGAAGACGAGTTGGATTTGCCCTTATTTGTCAAACAGGGACGCCACATTGTGCTAACCGCCACAGGTAACCAGCTCCTACAGGTGGTCCAGCAGAGCCTACAAACACTGGACGACGGGGTGGCGCGCATTCAGGCGGCCCACGCTACACAGCCGGTAACGCTGCGGGTCGGCTGCATCCCCACGGTGATTGGGACCTATTTGCCGCGAGTCTTGCATCAATTTGAACAGGCCCACACCCAACAAGTCCGCTTTGAGCTCCACAGTGTGACCACCGAAAAAATCCAGACGGGGCTGGCGGCTAAGCAATACGACTTGGGCATCGCCGCCACGGACAGCCGGGCAGCGGGCGTACTGTATCAGCCACTGCTCAAGCAAGCCTTCATCGTCATCGTGGCCCCCGACCACCCGCTGGCCGCCAAGAAACGGTTGGCCTTAGCGGACCTGGCGGAGTATCCAGTGTTGACCTATACGCCAGACCTATTGATCGGGCAAAAGGTTCAGCGCACCTTGCACCGGCAGGGCGTGGCTGATCAGCTCCAGGTCGATGCGGCCTATCCGGATGAGATCTCGATTGCGGGGATGGTCCAATCTGGCTCGGCGGTCGGGTTGGTTGCGGACACGCTGTATCTGGAAGCGTTCGACGTGGTCAAGATCCCGGTCGATGTGCCCGAAGACTTACGGGTCATTTACGCCATGTACCGTGCGGATAATCCGCAACACGAGACCTTACGCCAGCTGTTTCGGGTGTTTCAGGCGGCGGGGCAAAAGTAGGGGATGACCGTGATGTGGTGGGAAACTGGCCGTCTTCGTTCGCTAGAGAGAGGTTGGTGTGCGGCGAGGCGAATCAAAGTGCGGCCAACTTCATGCAGCAATCATAGCAGTACGCTGGGCTAATGAGTTTAAGATACAAGTTGATTCTAATGAAGTTGCTTCCCACTGGCGTAAAATTACGCTAGAATAATGTATTAAGGTCAATATCTGTTAATATTAGTCGTATACGCCGGAGGAGGCCAGGGATGGAACCAGCTGTGACGACACAGTTAGCTGACGTCCTTTGTCAGCTTAGTGTGTGGGACGACTTGGGAGACTCGTGGTTTTAGCGAGGCTTTCAAGCGAGCCGGAAGCCCGTGCTTGGGCTGCAGGCGTTCCCCATAGCAGGTGGAATCCCTGGCAGCCGCAGGCATGACTTAGCCAACGATTATATTTTGCCAGCACCGATAGGTTTACATAATTTGAAAGGGGTTTTTGCATGCAAACACCAAAACCGATTGATTTAGCCGCGTTTTACGCGAACCCAGACCGGAGTGTGGCGGTGCTGAACTATAACGCCCGCTTCATTACCAGTATTTTTGATTTGGTCAACAGTCAGGAGCTGGCCAGCTTCGTCCGGTTGTTCTTGGATGAACAACGCGATAAGGTGCCGGCTGACGCAGATCCGGCCGCCACATTTAACCTGGTCTCACCGGAAACGTATTTGAACACAGTCAAAGCCATCTTGACCGACCACCCAGACGCCTACAGTCACTTCCCGGCGGCCGAGATTCTGGCCAGCATCGAAGACCTGTACTCGTACTACCGGACGTATCTGCGGGTCGCCACGATGACGGTCCGGCAAAACGACGTGGTCAGCAGTGAATTTATGACGATCGACCAACGATTCAATGACTTGGTCATTCGCCTGTACCGGACGATTGAAGAAAAACTACAAGGACACGCCAACCACGTTTACCGGCAAATTAGCGCTGGGTCCAGTGCGTGTGTCTTGCTAGAACAGATTCAGTGGCCAGAACCCGCCGGCTACGAAAAGCTCAAAAATATTCGTTTCATCAATCGGTTGATGCTACGGCCACCAATGATGCTGCACACCAAGAGCAACAAGCGTAAGGGCCTGTTCACCGCGACGAAGGTCAACCCGCTGGAGAATTTCCAGGGGACCGAGGATGATTGGTTCTGTTACCCCGCTAAGATTGGCGAGAGCCTGGCGTACATTTACTTCCACCGGGATTATTTGGCCTCCGGGATTGCGCTGGCCAACTTGTTCCAGCTTGCCGACAGTAAGGAAATCGTTGGGCAAAAGCCGGACCTGGTCCTGTTATTTGGGACTCCCGGTGTGGCCAGTGACGACCAGCCGGAAAACGGCCATTATTTCTACGACGCCGCCAATGGCATCTACGTCGGTCAAGTGCCGTACAACGACCAGACGACTTACTTCGGCTACATGAAGAAGATGTGTCTGACGCTGCACAACCTCCACATGATTGCCGAAAAGAAGCTGCCAATCCACGGGTCGATGGTCAAGATCACCTTTGCCAACGGGAAAACCAAGACGGTGGTCTTCTTCGGCGATTCCGGGGCCGGCAAGTCCGAATCCATCGAGGCGCTGCAAAACGTGGCCGACGAAGAGATTGTCAACA
Source organism: Levilactobacillus yiduensis (assembly GCF_024718525.1). Taxonomy (NCBI): domain Bacteria; kingdom Bacillati; phylum Bacillota; class Bacilli; order Lactobacillales; family Lactobacillaceae; genus Levilactobacillus; species Levilactobacillus yiduensis. The sequence goes on along the minus strand of NZ_JAMXAZ010000001.1, from coordinate 91,416 downwards.
TCGAAACGATTTTCGATGATATGGGGAGTTTCACGCTGGCTGACGGCAAGCTCTACGCGCAAGGCACGGAGACTGGGGCTTTTGTCCGTTTGGATGACCTGAGCAGCGAAGTGGCCTTCAACAACATGGACCGTGGGGTGTACATGAACCCTGAACAAAAGAACGCGCGGGTCATCATCCCGGCCAACACCTGGCCGCGGATCGTGGCGCACCACGAAATCGACATGTGGGTCTACGCGAACAACTACGATGACGCTATCGGCATTCATCGGTTCGAGGACCAAGCATCGGCTAAGGCGACCTTCGTGGCTGGTAAACGTAAGGCCCTGGGCACCACGGATGAAGTGGGGATGAGCACAACGTTCTTCGCCAATCCATTCGGCCCCGTTCAGGAACAAGCCGCAACCCAGCCCGTGATCGACGCGGTCTTTGACCAGCTGTTCCACGACGACGTCTACGTGGGCGAAATCTTTACCCATCTGGGCAATGACAAGTCCCAAGACAAGCTGAATGAATCGGCGCGGGAATTGTTGCAAGTATTGTTGAAAATGTAAGGTTTACCATGAGTCTGGGAGCTGTTCCCGGGCTCTTTTTCGTTGAATGAGAGCGGCCGCGATTCAGCACGCGTTGGCTATTTAAAGTTGGCCAAGATGTGTTAAACAAATATGCCCCTAAATCACTAATCCACTATTATTATTTTGACTAAACGAACGCTCGCTGACCATTTCAGAATGCTGGTAATGCAAGCAAGTGGGACTATGCTGAAGGTATCTAAGAAGGTGAGGGCGTTGCGAAACACGAATCGGTTGACGCGCTATCTGGTCTGGGATGCGCGGGCGTTACCCTGGTTAGCCGTATCCTTGTGGGTGACGGGACGGCTTGTCTTGAGTCGCGGGCTATTTGCCTGGAATGAAGTTTCTTGGTACTTGGTCTGCAGCTACTTGGCATTTCCGTGGGCCGCTGACAGGGTGCAACGGTGGCAGCGCGAGGTCGCAACCCAATCAGACCAGCGAACCGAAGCGTCAGGCTCGCGAACTGTTCGGTATGTCATAAAAGCGGCGCTGGTATTTTTAGCCGCACCATTGCTTGTGATTGGGAATTTATTGGTTCCTGATTCCGGGAAGCAATGAGCCAGGATCACGAAAAAACGGTAGACGAATAAGCCACTGGGCTCGTTCGTCTACCGTTTTAAATGTTATTAGAATTTGAAATCTTGATGACCTGCTGGATACCGGACCATCATGATAGGCACTAAGTCTCGCCGGAGTCAGCTAGGGGTGGAACCAGCTGTGTCGGCCCAGTTAGCTGGCGTTTTTTGCCAGGTTACTGGGCGGGACGACTTCAGAGACTCGCGTTTTTTGCGAGGCTTTGAAGCGAACCGTAAGCCCGTTTCTGGGGCTGCAGGTGGTCCCCATAGCAGGTGGAACCCCTAGCTGACGCAGGCGTCTGGTTTCGCCAACGAATTTGAAGCTTAGTTAAACTGTGCCAGCAAGGCCGTCATGAATGCCTGGGCATCGCCGACGTAGCCATAATCCGCCACGTCAAAGATTGGCGCATTCTCGTCGGCGTTGACCGCGACGATGGTCTGGGAATCTTGCATGCCAACCAAGTACTGCACGGCACCGCTAATCCCGAAGTTAACGATCAGTTCGGGATGGATGGTGTTTCCACTTTGGCCGATTTGATCGTCGTGAGTGAAGCGGTCCTGGTCAGTCAGTGGTCGGGAAACGCCGATACGACCGCCGAGCTTTTCCGCCAATTTTGTAGCGCTGTCAACGGTGGCGGCACTAGCTGCGCCTCGACCTAAGGCCACAACGCGACTGGCATCGCCGACCGTGGTGGCGGTATTGACTACCGGTGTTGCCGCCGTGACGTGAAGCCGGCTAACCGGATGGAAGGTCACAGGGCTGTCCGTCACGGTCGCCGCACCAGCAGCGGGTGCCGCCACAAAGGTGTTGGGCCGGACCGTGGCCATTTGTGGCCGGTGGTCAGGGCAGATGATCTCACACATGATGTTGTCCCCGTAAGACGGCTTGGTGGCGACTAAGGTCTCGTCATCGAAACGCAGGTCCAGACAATCGGCCGTTAAACCGGTCTGGAGCTTGGCCTGGAGCCGTGGGGCGATGGAGCGGCCGGTGATGGTGGCACCGAAGAGAATCGAGTTGGGCTGGTATTGGTCGACCAACTGCTTGAGGGCATCGGCGAGTTCGGCATCTGTGGCGGTTGGGAAGCGGTCATCGCGAGCAATCCGAATTTCATCCGGACCGTAAGCGCTGAGTTCGTCTTCCAAATGGTCGGTCGTGGCTTCCAGTAAAATCGTGACGACGCTGAAATGGTCGCCGGCTAATCCTTTGGCCTTAGTAATCAATTGTTGGGTCGTGGATTCCACGTGATCTAAGCGGCGTTCCGCAATGACCCATAATTCTGGTTTTGACATAGCAGCTTCCTCCTTAGATTAATTGCCGGTTCTTCAGAGCCGTGATCAGTTGACTGGCCGCCTCGCTTGGCGTCCCGGTCAGTGGGGTCAGTTCCCGCTTGACGGGTTCTGGCGCGTAGACCTTGGTGACGATGGTCGGTGAGCCGGCTTGGCCCAACCGTGAATCGTCGAGGTCCAAGTCGTCATGGTGCCAAATGGTCAGGGGCTTATCAAAGCTCAACTGAATGTTGCGCGGCGTGGGGTAGCGTGGGGTGTTGAGCTCGCTACGGACACTGACAACAGCGGGGAGTTGGGCGACCAACGTTTGCTTGGTGTCTTCTAACAAGCGTTCAGCCGTGACTTCGTTGGCACCGCTGAGACGCAGGCTCGCCGCGTAGGTGATTTGCGGTTGTTGGAGAAATTCGGCGACGATGGGACCCACTTGACCGGTATCGGCATCGACGGCTTGGCGACCAAATAAAATCAAGTCGGCATCGTCAATTTTTTTCAAGGCTTGGGCAATCACGTAGCCGGTGGCCAAAGTATCGGCACCGGCAAAGGCCCGGTCAGACAAGAGGTAGCCTTCATCGGCCCCCATGGCCATGCCTTCACGTAGGGATTCCGCGTAATCGTCGGGACCCATCGTCAGTAGGGCGACTTGCACGTCGTCACGGCTGTCCTTTAGGGTCAAGGCCAGTTCGATGGCGTTCTTGTCAAAGGGATTCATCACGCCCGCCAGACCGCGCCGGTCCAAGTTATGGGTGACCGGGTCGATCGTAACGTCGTTGGTTTCTGGGACTTGTTTGATACAAACCACAATTTTCATGGGGAACCTCCTATTTGTTAAATTCAGCGGTGGCAATGGCGGAACGCATCTTTTCGACGGTCCCTTCAGCAATCTCCATGGCCCGCGCGTCGCGGATCAGGTGTTCGACCGGGTATTCACGGCTGTAGCCATAACCGGCGAGAATTTGGAGTGCGTCGTCACCGGCGCTAACGGCGGCCCTAGAACCGTGGGCCTTGGCCATCGCGGCTTCTTCGCTGTACGGTTGACCAGCGGCCTTGAGTTGAGCGGCCCGTTGATACAACAGCTTGGTCGTTTCCTTACGCAGGGCAATGTCAGCCACTTTGCGGTGGGTGACTTGCAGGTCGGTCAACGGTGTGTTGCCGGCCTTACGTTCCTTGGCGTAGTCGGTGGCAATCTTCAATTCGTGTTCCATGATACCGGTCAGAACGGCACCCATCAGGATCCGAGCGTCGTCATGGGCAGAGTCGCCAATGAGACCGCCATCGCCGACCTTACCGAGTAGGTGGTCATCGTCGACAATGATGTGATCCATCACGATTTCACCAACGGGCGTACCGCGCAGACCGATGAAGTCTTCGCGTTTGCCAAATGAAAAGCCAGGCATGTCTTGGTCCACGACGAAGACGGATAATTCTTGGGGGGCAGTCTTGACCAGGACACAGTAGACCTGGGCCAAGCCACCATTCGTGATCATAATTTTATCGCCGTTCAAGACCCAGTGATTTCCTTCACGAGTAGCGGTGGAACTGATTCCCATGGGGTTGGACCCACCGGAAGCTTCGGTCATGGAAAAGGCAAAGATCCGGTCGGTCGCGCTGGGCAACAATTGTTGTTGCAAGGCCGGCGTCCCGAATTTCAGAATCTGATCGATCGTTTTAAAATGCCCTTCGAGGGTCACTGCCGTACTAGCATTGCCCCGCGCAATATGGTTGAGCACCGTGGCGGTGACTTCAGGACCAAAGCCGGCACCACCGAATTCTTGGGGTAGCATGATGCCTAAGAAACCGGTTTCAGTCAACTTGGTGATAAACCCTTCTGGGAAGTCTTGTGCAGCGTCCATAGACATATCGTAGGGACTGATTTCCCGTTCCGTGTAGTTGTCGACCATTTGTAAGAGCAGTTTCTCGGCGGCAGCAGTTGTAGATGGCATAAATATTTCCTCCTTAGCGAGCACTTTTTGTGTAGTCTTGCACGATTGAGGCCAGTATAGCGAATAATCAATTGATAAGTCCAGTGAAAATTTATCATTGTTGAATATCCGTCATGCCTGGCGGGAATAAAATGGATTCTTGCCAGGCATGGCGATTGGTAAAAGTTCTAGAAAAATTTAGTAAAAATGTTGGTGCTCACGCCGCAGTTAGGTTACAATGAAAGCGGATTCTATTATGGAGGTGCAACATTTATGGAAATTACGAAGAGTGTCGCTGGGACTTTGAACCAGCAAGAAGTCACGAAATACTTACTGACCAACCAACAGGGGACCCGCGTGGCCATCCTGACTTGGGGCGCCACCTTGCAAGAATTTAGCGTAGTTGAAGATGGCCAGACGCACCAACTGATCGTGAACCTGCCTGACTTAAAGGGTTACGATCACAACCCGTATTACTTATGCCAAGCCTTAGGCCGTGTCGCTGGCCGAATCGCCGGTGCACAATTTGACCTCGACGGCAAGACCGTTCACCTCGACCAAAATGAAAAGCCTAACGCCAGTCACGGTGGCCCACACGGCTTTACCTTTGCCAACTGGGACGCCACGACGAAGCAAACGGCCGACACGGCCAGCGTGGTCTTGACCCATACGTCTACGGAAGCCGACGACAAGTACCCTGGCACCATGGACACGACCATCACGTATACCTTGACGGAAGAAAACCGTTTGGACATCACCTTTGACGCCAAGAGTGATGCCGCTACGTTGTTCAACCCAACGATTCACACCTACTTTAACGTCACCGACGGCCAACACAGCCTGGATGATCAATGGCTGAAGCTGTCTGGTGACAAGCGATTGGTCTTGAACAGCGAAAAGATCCCCACTGGTGAAATGGCCAAGACGGCCGGCACCGGTTACGACTTCAGTAAGCCACGGACCATCAAGGATGGCTTGGACCAGTTGCATCAAACGGGTCAGGTCGAATACGATGATGCCTTTGTCGTGGAACCTAGCAAGGATACGCCAATCGCCACGGTCGGCGATGAAGCCGGTCACCGCGAAGTCCAAGTCTTCTCTGACCGCAATGGGTTAGTGGTCTTCACGGCCAACCCAACGGATGCTAAGCGGGCCGATGCACGGGATTACAATGCGTTGGCGATGGAAGCACAGACCTTACCGGATGCGATTCACCATGCCGACTTCGGCGACGTCATCTTACCTGCCAACCAACCCGTCACCCACTTCATCAGCTACCAATACGTGCGTAAATAACGGCTAGTCGCGAATTACCGCTTCGGCGGCCAGGTAGCTCCACCCTGTGGGGCAACCCCGGAAGCCGAAAAGCGGTCTTCCGAGGCGCTTGAAGCCTCACTAAACCCGTGAGTCTTCAAGACGTCCCTGTTTCTAAGGCCGGGGAAATCACCCGACCTAAGAAACACGACACAGGCATCCGCACCTACCCACCAGCAGCTCAGACTAGTGTATGTCATTTACAATAGTGGTCCGCTGCTTCGTGGGTGATGCTGGCTTGATCTGCTGAGTAGTGAGGGCTGGATGGTGGTGGCTTAACTATTTGGCCCTCGTGGCTACTTATGAGTTGGCATTGGCTGGGAGCATGCTATGATTAGGTGTGGCTGCTCTGCCTTGGGTCTCATTTTGGCCTTTGATGGTCGTTGGGCTCAGGTTACTTCAATGGGAAAACGATAACTTGAGCCGGAGGAGGTCAGGGGTGGAGCCAGCTGTGTCGACGGTGTTGGCTGAGGTTTTGTCTCAGCCTACAGCGTGGGGCGGCTTTGGAGACTGGCGGGCTTTGTCAGGCTTCAAAGCGAACCGGAAGCCCGCACTTTGGCTGAAGGTGTCCCCCATAGCAGGCGGAACCCCTGACAGCCGCAGGCGACTGGTTTCCACAATTTATTATCAATGAACATTAAAAAAACAAGGAGAGATTGAACAATGAGTTGGCAAGATAATTATCAAGTTTGGCAACAACAACCAACGATGATTCCTTACATTAAGCATGACTTGGATGCCATCGCCAATGACGATAGCGCCAAGAAGGCAGCCTTTAGTGCGCCAATGAGCTTTGGGACCGCGGGGATGCGTGGTGTCGTGGGCCCAGGAATCGGGCAAATGAACGTCTACACTGTCCGTCAAGCGACCGAAGGGGTGGCCCGCTATTTGGACACCTTGGATGACGCGACCAAGCAACAAGGGGTGGCCATCAGTTTTGATTCGCGGTACCACTCTCGGGAATTTGCCCACGAGGCGGCTCACGTCTTGGGTGCCCACCACATTCCGAGCTTTGTCTTCGACGACATGCGGCCCACGCCTGAATTGTCCTTTGCCGTGCGGCACCTGCACACGGCCATGGGCATCATGATCACGGCCAGCCACAACCCGAAGCAATACAATGGGTTCAAGATCTACGGGCCCGATGGCGGGCAAATGCCACCGAAGGCCTCTGACATGATCACGGATTTCGTGCGGTCAGCGAAGGACGTCTTCGCCATTGCCGTGGCCGACGAACAGGCTTTACGTGCGGACAAGACGCTCCAGATCATTGGTGAAAACGTCGACCAACCTTATTTGCAAAATGTTGAGAGCGTCACCATCAACCATGACTTGGTCAAGTCCGTGGGGAAGACCATGAAGCTGATCTACACGCCACTGCACGGGACCGGGAAAGTCATCGGCGAACGGGCCTTACGGGGGGCTGGCTTCCAGAACTTTACCATGGTGCCCGAACAAGCCATCGCCGATCCGGAATTTCCAACGGTGCCGTTCCCGAACCCTGAGTTCGCTCAGGCCTTTGACATGGCGATTGCCTTGGGGAAGAAAGAGGGCGCTGACCTGCTAGTTGCCACTGACCCTGACGCTGACCGGCTGGGTGCCGCCGTGCGTCAACCTGATGGCGAGTACCAACTATTGACGGGGAACCAGATTGCCTCGATCTTGCTGGCCTACATTTTAAAGGCCCGCAAGCAAGCTGGCCAATTGCCGGCTAACAGTCGCGTGGTCAAGTCCATCGTGTCGACCGAACTGGCGACTAAGATTGCGGCGGCCTATGGCGTAGAAATGAAGAACGTCTTGACCGGCTTCAAGTTTATCGCCGAACAGATTCACGAGTACGAAACGTCCGGCGACCACACCTTCCTGTTTGGCTTCGAGGAAAGCTACGGCTACCTGATCAAGCCATTCGTCCGTGACAAGGATGCCATTCAGTCAACGGTCCTGTTGGCCGAAGTGGCGGCGGACTACAAGCAACGCGGGATGACCCTGTACGACGGCATCGAAGAACTCTACGCGACCTACGGCTACTTTGCCGAAAAGACCACGTTTGAGGAATTCCCTGGTGTCGATGGCGCTGACCAAATGGCCCACCTGATGAGCGAATTCCGTGAGAACGCGCCTAAGTCCTTTGCTGACAGCCAGATTGAAACGGTCGAAGATTTCTCGACCAGCACCAAGACTGAGGCTGATGGCACGACCAGCACGATTGATCTGCCACAATCCAACGTCTTGAAGTACTGGCTAAGTGACGGCACCTGGATCTGCATCCGGCCATCTGGGACTGAACCCAAGGTCAAATTCTACATCGGGACCAGTGACCAAACGGACGCCGCAGCCCAAAAGCGGTTAGCCAGTTACGAAACAGCGTTGAAGCAGTACGTCGATTCCGTCAAATAAATTCATAATGCTTGATTGCAGCCAACGTGGACCTTGTCGTTGGCTGCTTTTTTGTTGTCTTTCAGTGATTTTCATGCGGGTGGGGTCGCGCAATAACGGCAAAAAGCTGAATCTTCGCATTTTATTGCAACCTTTACTAAATTTTTTATCAAGAAAAAGCAACCGGTTGCAATCGCTTACAGTTGCGTTGCTACGAGATATTTAGAATATTTTTCACAATGAAAAAGGTTGCATTTATCCGGATAGGTCCTTAGAATAATGACTGTAAAGCGCTTACATTTTAGTTAAAGTTAAGTGCGATTTTACCGAATTTATTATTCTATTTTAGAAATCAGAGGTGTTTCAAAATGGCTAAGAATGACAAGATTACGTTAGACCCCGCTGAGTTCGCTGCGGCTGTTTTGGGTGGTAACGCGCAATATCCCGATGAGGAGAACAAGTTGTACATCAAACGGCAACTGACCCTTTATTTGGAAGCCACGTTACTGGCGCAAGACTTCAACAAGCTGGAAGAATCCCAGTTTGATATGGCCAAGGCCCAACAACGGGAAGACGTTCTCTCTAAGATTATTGAACGCCGGTATCACTAGTCCTTACTGGTGGCCGTTACTTGTTAGCTAAGATTCCCGTTGAAAGGTGTGGAAGAACACAATGATTAAGCAATATCTCTCATATGCTTTAGGGGCATTCGGACACGATGCCTTCTACGCAACACTTAATACTTATTTTGCTATTTTTGTTACCAGTGCCTTGTTTGTCGGTAAAGGTTCAGCGGCTGAGGCCGGGATCGTTACTACGATGGTTGTTGTCATTCGGTTGATTGAAATCGCGTTTGACCCGATGATTGGTGGGATGGTCGATAACACCGACACCAAGATGGGGAAGTTCAAGCCATGGTTACTGGCCGGGGCCATTGTCAGTTCCGTCGGCTTGATTCTGATGTTCTCTAGTCTGTTTGGTTTAGCGGACTCCAACGCCTCGCTTTACTTCCTGGTATTCGGGATCGTCTTCGTCATCATGGATATCTTCTATTCATTCAAAGATATTTCGTTCTGGTCCATGTTGCCTGCCTTGAGTGTTGATACCAAGGTTCGTAACCGGTTTGGGACAGTTGGTCGTTTCGGTTCTACCTTAGGTTCTCAAGGGGTCATCATCGTGGTTACCCCATTGGTTATCTACTTCTCACAACAATTCTCTGGTACGCACGGCAGTACCCAGACCCGTGCCGGTTGGTTAGGGTTTGCGACCGTTATCGGGTTAGTTTCTCTGTTAGGGGCTTTGGCTACCTTCTTTGGTACCAAAGAAACCAAGAACTTGATTCGTGAAAACACTGAACGGACCCGGTTCCGCGATGTCTTCAAGGTTATCGGTGAAAATGACCAATTGATGTGGTTAGGGCTATCTTACTTACTGTTTGCCTTGAGCTACGTGGTTACGAACTCGCTGTTGATTTACTACTTCCGTTACGTCATCGGTAACGCGGCGGCTTACAGTGTTATCGGGGTGGTTACCGCCATTCTCGGGATCATTTCTGTACCACTGTTCCCAATCATCGTTGCTAAGATTACGCGGCGTGGGGTTTACGTCGGCGGTATCTGCATGATGTTAGTCGGCTACATTCTGTTTAACTTCGCCGGTGATAGTGCCATCATGATGTATATCGCTGATGCGATCTTCTTCTTCCCATACCCAATGATCTTCTTGGCCGCCTTGATGACCATCACTGACAGTGTGGAATACGGGCAATGGAAGAACGGCACGCGGAACGAATCCGTGACGCTGTCAGTTCGGCCTTTGATTGATAAATTAGCCGGTGCCTTCTCCACTGGGATCGTCGTTATCGCCGCCGTTCACGCGGGCATGACTGGTAACGCTAAGCCTAGTGACATTACCAGCCACGGTATGTTTATTTTCCACTCATTCATCTTCTACATGCCAATGATCTTGTTGGTCGTTGCCGCTTTGATCTACCAATTCAAGGTGACCTTGTCCGAAAAGAAGCACGCGGAAATCGTTAAGAAGTTGGAAAGCAAGTTGGAAACTGAAAAGGTTGAAGAAGAAGCCGAAGAAAAAGCTGATTCCGCTAACTAATTAAAATTGGGCCTCAGGATAAATGCCTGGGGCTTTTGTGTAGGGTGGGGTGCTTGGATGCTAGAACTGGTCTACAAGAAAGCGCTTCACAAAATCGTTGACAATGTCGTGTCAAACGACTATGATAATTACAGTAAAGTTTTACTAAAAATTTATTAAGGAGTTAATCGCCATGGATTTCGCCAGCTTAGCAACTGAATACCAAGAAAAATTTGATGTCGCACCACAACGGGTGTTCTTCTCCCCCGGCCGGATCAACCTGATCGGTGAATACACCGACTTCAACGGTGGTCACGTCTTCCCAGCTGCCATCAGCATGGGAACTTACGCCGCTTACTCAGCGCGTGATGACAAGCAATTCCGTGTTTACTCGGCTAACGTGCCGGACGCCGGGATGTTGACGTTCTCATTGGACAATTTGGAATTTGACAAGGCTGACAACTGGGCCAACTACCTCAAGGGGATGTTGTTCGAGCTGGCTAAGCAGAACTTAACCATCGACCATGGCTTTGACCTCTTCGTTCATGGGAACCTGCCAGATGCATCCGGCTTATCCTCATCCGCTTCGATGGAAATGTTGATGGGCGAAATTCTTCACGCCGCTTACGGGATGAAGTTGGATGAAGTTGAAATGGTTAAGGTTGGCCAACAAGTTGAAAATGATTACTTCGGTTTGAACACCGGGATCATGGACCAATTTGCGATTGGCATGGGTAAGAAGGATCAAGCCATCTTGCTCGACACTAACACCATGGATTACGAATACGCACCCCTAGAATTGGGCGACAACGTGGTCGTCATCATGAACACCAAGAAGCGCCGGGAATTGACCGACTCCAAGTACAACGAACGTCGGGCCCAATGTGAAGAAGCCTTACGTCGTCTGCAAACGAAGTTGGACATCAAGACCTTGGGTGACTTGAACGAAGACCAATTCGATCAAAACGCTTACTTGATCAACGACGAAACCTTGATCAAGCGGGCCCGTCACGCCGTCTTCGAAAACCAACGGACGTTGAAGGCCTTCAAGGCATTACAAGACAACGACCTGGAAACCTTTGGCCACTTGGTTAACGCTTCTCACATTTCCCTGAACTATGACTTTGCCGTTACGGGTAAGGAACTGGATACGTTAGTTGAAACCGCTTGGAAGCAACCTGGTGTCTTAGGTGCCCGGATGACTGGTGCCGGCTTCGGTGGCTGTGCGATTGCCATCGTCAAGAAGGAAAACGTCGAGGACTTTGAAGCAAAGGTCGGTAAGGTCTACGAAGATACCATCGGCCACAAGGCTGAATTCTACGTTGCAGAAATTGCGGACGGCCCTAAGGAATTAACGAAGTAAAAGAGTGGTACGAAGGGCGGTTAGCCGGCGAGCATTAACGTCACTAAGTCAGAAATTCTGGTTTTGGATTTCGGGCTTAGTGGGGTTAAACGGAACCGGCCGCCCGGTAGTGGCACGTTTCAGCCAGCCAATTGGCCGGTCGAAACACCTTAACACAAATAAGCAATAAGTTTAGACTTACATTGCGGGTCGTGCGTAAGCGATTCGTGATGTTACATAATTGAGGAGGAATTGATCAATGACAGTTTTAGTCTTAGGTGGTGCCGGTTATATCGGTTCTCACGCCGTAGATCGTTTGGTACAAAAGGGTTACGATGTTGCCGTTGTCGACAACTTGGTCACAGGACACCGGGCCGCAGTGAACAAGAAGGCCCGTTTCTACGAAGGCGACGTCCGGGATCAAAAATTCTTGAACGACGTCTTTGATAAAGAAGATATCGAAGGGGTTATTCACTTCGCTGCCTTCTCCGTGGTCCCAGAATCCATGGAAAAGCCATTGAAGTACTTCGACAACAATACGGCCGGCATGGTTTCTCTGCTGGAAGTCATGAACAAGCACAACGTTAAGCGCATCGTCTTCTCATCGACGGCCGCGACTTACGGTGAACCCAAGCAGATTCCCATCAAGGAAACGGATCCTCAGATTCCAACCAACCCTTATGGTGAAAGCAAGTTAATGATGGAAAAGATCATGCACTGGTCCGACCAAGCTTACGGCATCAAGTTTGTGGCGTTACGCTACTTCAACGTTGCCGGTGCGAAGGAAGACGGGAGCATTGGTGAAGACCACCATCCTGAAACCCACCTGGTCCCAATTATCTTGCAAGTCGCTGCTGGCGAACGCAAGGAATTGTCGATCTTCGGTGATGATTACCCAACCAAAGACGGAACCAACGTTCGTGACTACGTGCACGTCGTTGACTTAGCCGATGCTCACATTTTAGCCTTGGAATACCTGAAGGCCGGTCACGACAGTGATGCCTTCAATCTTGGTTCTTCAACTGGGTTCTCCAACAAGGAAATGCTGGAAGCCGCTCGTAAGGTCACGGGCAAGGAAATCCCTGCCAAGATGGCCCCACGGCGTGCTGGTGATCCAAGCACGTTGATTGCCGCTAGTGACAAGGCCCGTGAAGTCTTGAACTGGCAACCACAATTCAACAACGTGGAAGACATTATTCGCACGGCCTGGAACTGGAAGCAAACGCATCCACAAGGCTACAACGATCGGGAGACGAAGTAAAAATGGCTAAAGACACAATTCAAACTTTCATTGATCACGTCGTTGCCTCCCCAGCACCATACACGGAGCTGGACCGGCAGTACGTCACCAACCGCATCTTTGCCTTGATTGGCGATGGTGTGGCCCGCGCGGCGGCTTCCGGTGAACCCATTGATCTAGTCAACGCCATGATCGACACGGCGATTGCCAATGGCAAGATTGAAGACGCCCCAAGTCCCAAGGAAATCTTGGAAGCCGACTTGATGAACTTCATGACGCCACTGCCATCCGCCGTGAACCGGGGCTTCTGGGACCGGTATCAATCAAGTCCCAGCAAGGCGACCGACTGGTTCTACCAGTTGAGTCAGGCCAATAATTACATTAAGACGCGCAATATTGCCAAAAACGTGGTCTTTCCTGCCCAGACACCTGCTGGCGAACTTGAAATCACCATCAACCTGTCCAAGCCAGAAAAGGACCCCAAGGCGATTGCCGCTGCCTTGAAGAGCAAGAGTACCAGCTATCCGTTGGACCAATTATGCATGACCAACGAAGGGTACGAAGGGCGCTTGGGTTATCCTGCCCGCAGTAATCACCGGATCATCCGGATGACGCTGGGTGGCGAGACCTGGGGCTTCCAATACTCGCCGTACGCTTACTTCTCCGAACACGCCATCTTCTTGGCCAAGGAACACCGGCCAATGATCATCAACCAGCATACGTTTACCAACCTATTGGAAATCGTGCGGACCCTGCCAACGTACTTCGTCGGTAGTAACGCTGATCTGCCAATCGTGGGTGGGTCTATGCTGACCCATGACCACTACCAAGGCGGCAAGCACAACTTCCCAATGATGAAGGCACCTATCGACCGCAAGATTGATTTGGGTGTGGCTGGCGTCACTGCTGGGGTCGTCGCTTGGCCAATGACCGATATTCGGCTGACCGGGAGTCAACCGGAGCCACTGATCAATGCCGCTACCAAGGTGTTAAACAGCTGGATCGGCTATTCCGATGAATCCGTTGATGTGCGGGCCTACACGGGTGATACGCGTCACCACACGATTACGCCAATCGCTTACCGTGATGGTGATGACTACGTCTTGGATCTAGTCTTGAGAGACAACCAGACGTCCAAGCAGTATCCTGACGGCATTTTCCATCCGCATCAGGATGTCCAACACATCAAGAAGGAAAACATTGGATTGATCGAAGTCATGGGCCGTGCCATTTTGCCAGCCCGACTGAAGGCTGAAATGGCCGAGGTCACCAAGTACTTGCTGGACCAACCGAACCAAATTGCGGACATGCACAAGGCTTGGGCCGATGAGATCAAGCAAAACCACCAGTTGACGCCAGAGAACGTCACTGAGGTCTTGCACCAAGAAATTGGTAACGTCTTCGCTCGGGTACTGGCTGATGCCGGTGTCTTCAAGCGTGACGCAACTGGTCAAGCCGCTTTGGACAAGTTCATTGCCCAAATTTAACGTGAATTAAATTGATTCTTGTCCATGGGGTTGTCGTGGCTGGGTGTGGCAGTAGCCGTGCCGAGCGGCATCAACCCCATGTGACGTCTTATGGTAAAATGAAATGAAGAAATGAAGGGGGTGATGGCAATCGCAGCCACGCTAAAGGATATTGCCAAGTCCGTGGGCGTTTCACTGGCCACCGTGTCGCGGGTCTTGAACTACGACCGGACGCTATCAGTGAGTGAGTCGACCCGTAAACAGATTTTTGAAGTTGCAGAAGAACTGAACTATACCAAGATGAAACACCGCACGGCCACACCAAGTAAGCAGTTGAAGATTGCCATCGTCCAGTGGTATTCGAAAACCAAAGAGCTGGATGATTTGTACTACATGTCGATTCGGTTGGGACTGGAAAAGCGTTGTGAGGAACGGCGTATTCTGGCGACCCGGACGTTCCAAAATGACTTAGCGGCCATTGATCCGGATGTCGATGCGATTGTCGCCATTGGGAAATTCAGTGATCAACAGGTCAGCGCGCTAGCCCAATTGACGCCGAACCTGGTCTTTGTGGACCAAGATCAGCTGTGCCACGGCTATGACAGCGTGGTCACGGACTTCCGGTTCGCCGTGGAACAAGTGATTGATTTCTACGCCAAACAAGGACATGACCAGATTGGCTTGTTGTACGGTTCCGAATGGACCACGGACGGTAAGTTAGAAGTCGTGGACCCACGTTACAAGGCCTTCAAACGGGAGATGACGGCGCGCAACGCTTTCAATTCTGACTTGGTCTTTGCCGGTGATTACACCAATCACTCGGGCTACCAGGAGATGCAGACGGCGATTGCCCGGCTAGGGGACCAGTTGCCAAGTGCCTTCTTCGTGACCAATGATCCAATGGCCGCGGGTGCACTCAAGGCGCTCCACGAAAATAACGTTGATGTGCCACAACGCGTGAGTCTCTTTAGCTTCAATGATACGACGATAGCGAAATACGTCTTCCCCGAGTTGAGCAGTGTTCACGTGAACACGGAATTACTCGGCGCAACGGCGGTGGACTTGGTCGAAAACCGCTTGCAGACTGGTCGGACAACGCCGCAGTTGGTTACTGTGGGGACTGAGCTGATGTTGCGCGAGAGTACACGGGAGTCATAACTATGAGATGAGTGGGTTACAGCGTCATATTGAAGGCTGGCCGCCTACCGTTTGGGAACGCTGGGGTGGACAGGTCGAGAAGCAGTCTTGACAGTTAGTGAACTTCACTCTTAGTTATGTAGTTATTGACGAGTTAAATTTGAATTGACAGGGAGTCTGGACTACAGGTCCGGGCTTTTTGTATTTTAGGGTAAAGCTACTTTCTCATACCCAGCTAATAAAGTCAACGGTATTAATTATATAAGCATGCTAATAAATAGAAAGTTGGTAAGCACCTAATAACTGATTGTCTATGATTACCTCATCAAATAAATTGGTTCGGTAATTTTGGAAATACTAATATTAGCAATACGCGATAATATTAGTATCTTGCTATGAATGAGGCATCCATAAATAATTGACAAAATTGATTTATAGTTATAATATTAATGCTGTAAAAAGGGGGATGGATTATATGTTTTGTAAAAAATATGTTTTTCCATATTTAGTTTCAGGGGCATGTGTATTGGCAATTTCTAGTACCTTAGTATGTGCAGGCGGACAAGTAGTAGCAAGTGCAGATACCGTTAATACCAATGAAGTTACATCAACGATTGTTGACGATAGTTCTGGTGGTGTAGTGGCACCTATTGATTCCAATGTTGAACAGGTTGATATGACTAACGCTGAATTGTTGCAAAGACTACAAGTATTAGATCCAATTGGCTATAGTAAGATGCCACAGTCTTATATTCAAGGTTTATTGCGACAAGATATGATGCGTCAGGGAACGACTAAATATGTTAAAGAGAAACATGGTCATTACCGCATCTACATCAACAGTGCAATTGTTAAGGGTATTAAATATGGCTATATCGGGGTAGCGGCCTATTTAGTTGCAATTTCACCGTTGTCAGCTGGAACATCTGCGGCAGTAGGTGCTGTGATTGGAAGTGCACTTGGAAGTATCCCATCTAATAAAGGCGCATGGTTTGAATTCAGCAAATCAAAGTTAGTGAAGTATGGTCAACAATGACAGTTAACAAGAAAAAGCTTATCTTGTCGATTTTAACTTGGACATTTTTGTCAGCTATATTTCTGCTCTTCAATTTAAACGCGTTATTCATTGGAGTATCTGTTGGATGGATTGTATATCTGGTGAAGATTCTCAAGTAAGCGTGTTGGTGGTTGTAAATCTTTTTGATTATTGTGAAATGAAAAAGAGACTGTCTCCAAGCGGATTGCTGATTTTTAGCAATACTGTATCCGCTAAAGACTGCTGCCAAATCAGCTGCTAACTGAGGCTAAAACGACTGTTATTAGCCAATATTTGGCGGGTAGGCGGCCAGTTCTCACTAAGAAACTGAAAACGACTAATCTTAACACCATGAGTTGAATATTGAATAGACAAGGAGTCTGGACAACTGGTCCAGGCTTTTTCGTATTTTGGGGGTAAAGCTACTTTCTCATATCCAACTAAGAAAGTCAATGGTGTTAATTATATAAATAAAATTATATTCTCCAGCTAGCTACTGCCCACAGACGCTCTCAGCGGCTGCGTCAGCCATTTTCCTACCATTACTAGTCAGCATCCTCGCCGGGGACTGTCCGGCGACTCACAGCTTGTCAGGCCCCGTGACGCGCCAGTGAATGGGCCACCCACTACCATATTTAGGCGTCGACAGGAGGTTGCCCCTAGATATGGTAGGTGGACGTCAATATTTGGGGCAGTTAGGTTGCTGACTGACCAGACGAAAATTTTTTTATTTTGTTCGCAGCTGATTCACCAACTTGATTGGCCAGGACTGTGGGTAGTTTACTACCGCCGAGTGTCGGTCGTTTGTCTGGGCCAGACGGGGCGTTCTTGTAGGGAGCAGCGTCATTGTCCAATTACAATTAATTGGGCGGACAAAAAAAGTTGCATTTTAAGCCAAATTTGTTAGTAGCGGCTCGTTTGAAAATGTCTAGGGACAATTTACTTTTTCCATATATTGTATTTGATTGGCGAATGCGATACCATATGTGGTACAAGCTTAAAGAACGGGAGAGATTGATATGATGAACGTAGAAACCGCTGCGCCAGTACGTCTGACGCCTGAATTTATCGCCAAAATTGAAAATGAGGTAACACCACATTGGGGTGAACTCGGTTGGGTGACCTACAAGCGGACCTACGCGCGCTGGCTCCCGGATCAACAACGTAATGAAGAATGGCCAGAGACCGTTCAACGGGTCGTTGAGGGGAATATCAACTTAGACCCCCGCTTGCAGGCCAAGGACGTTGACCCCCAAGTGATTGCTGATCTGACGCAGGAAGCCCAAAAGCTGTTCCGGCTGATCTATGGTCTGGCCGCAACGCCTTCTGGTCGGAACCTGTGGATCTCTGGGACCGACTACCAACACCGTAATGGCGATGCCTTGAACAACTGCTGGTTCATCGCCGTGCGACCACAACCCTACGGCGACAGCCACATCATCCCAAGTTACCTCAAGCCGCAACAGGTCGCTGCTTCGATGCCATTTTCCTTCATGTTCGACCAATTGATGAAGGGCGGCGGCGTTGGGTTCTCCGTAACGCCAGATAATGTACAACAAATGCCAAAAGTCGATAATGCCGTGGATCTGACGGTGGTCATTGATTCTGAAAGCGAGTCTTACGATGCGTCTGTTAAATTAGGCGCCGTGGACCGGTCCGAATGGATGCACGGCCACTCCTTAGCCGATGCGCGTTACTACCGCTTGCCGGATACCCGTGAAGGCTGGGTCTTGGCCAACGCCAACATGATCGATGCCCACTTTGACAGCACCAATCCCGATGGCAAGACCAAGGTCGTCTTAGACATCAGTGATATTCGGCCCAAGGATGCACCGATTCATGGGTTTGGCGGTACGGCTTCCGGCCCAATGCCATTAGTTGAAATGCTCTTTGATATCAACACCATCCTGAACGGTGCCGTGGGCCGCAAGTTGACGGCCGTTGACTGCACGGACATGGGCAACATGATCGGCAAGACCGTCGTGGCCGGTAACGTGCGGCGCTCCGCTGAACTGGCGCTCGGTGGTGCCGAAGACGATGACTTTATTACCATGAAACAAGACAAGGACAAGCTCTACCATCACCGGTGGGCATCTAATAACAGTGTGGCCGTGGACAGTGCCTTCACTGATTACCAACCAATTGCGGATTCCATCCAACACAACGGTGAACCAGGTATTGTCAACCTGGGTCTGTCTCGCAACTACGGCCGCTTGATCGATGGCCGTCAAGAAGGCATTGATGAGGCCGTGGAAGGGACCAACCCGTGTGGTGAAATTTCCTTAAGCAACGGGGAACCTTGCAACCTGTTTGAAATCTTCCCGAGCGTGGCCGAAGAACAGGGCTGGCAGCTCGAAGACGCCTTTGGTTTGGGCGCCCGGTACACCAAGCGCGTCACGTTTAGTCATTACGACTGGGAAGTTTCACGCGACGCTATTCAAAAGAACCGGCGGATTGGGGTCTCCATGTCCGGGATTCAAGACTGGATCTTAAAGACCTTCAAGCAACGCGTGGTCACGGGCTTTGAAGCCAAGCATGACGCGGAAACGGGCAAGACGTTCATGGCACCAATTTACAACCAGGCGGCTGTGAAGCGGGTCAGTGCCCTCTACGATGCCGTTGTGCAAGCCGACAAGGACTACTCACACACGTTGGGTTGCCAACCATCGATCAAGCACACGACCGTGAAGCCATCCGGGACTGTGGCCAAGTTAGCCGGGGTCTCCGAGGGGATGCACTTCCACTACGCCCGTTACCTGATTCAACGGATTCGTTTCCAGGACAGCGACCCCTTACTGCCTGCCCTGGAAGCCAGTGGCTACAAGGTCGAACCCGACGTTTACAGCCAAAACACGATGTGCGTGGAATTCCCAGTGAAGGCCGCTCACGCCGACAACGCTGCTTTTGCGTCCGCTGGGGAAGTGTCGATTGCTGAACAATTTGCCACCCAGGCCTTCCTGCAGACGTACTGGTCTGACAACGCGGTCAGCTGCACCGTCACCTTCCAACCAGAAGAGGGCGACCAGATCAGCGACCTGTTGCTCCAATACCGCAACACCATCAAGTCCACGTCCCTGTTGCCATACAGCGGCGCCGACTTCAAGCAAGCACCGAAGGAACCTATCACCGCTGACACTTACGCGGCTAAGTGCGCAGAAATCACGGCCGATGTTGCCGAAACGTTTGCGGCCATGACCGGGAACCACGACCAAAAGGATATCGAACTGGTCGACCAATCCGACTGTGCCGGTGGGGCTTGCCCAATTCGGTAAAAATTAATTTGATTTTTTGGGAAGCATTGATTGTATCTGATCAATGCTTCTTGTATTATCAGAATTGTAAGCGAAAACATTTAATGAAGGTGGCCCAGGAAAATGAAAATTTATACACGAGTTGGCGATCAAGGTATGACCAAGCAGGTCAGCGGTAAGATGGTCTCGAAGACCGATGCCCAAATCGTGACGCTCGGTGACATTGACGAATTTCAGTCGTACTTAGGGGTGGTCGTGGCCAGTCTGAGTGCGCACCCAGACCTGGTCGATGAGCTGAGTGAGGTTCAACGAAAGCTCTACATGTTGGAAGCAGATATTAGTGTCAAGCGCCACCAAGAGATAACCTTGGATGACACGACCCATTTGGAAGAACGGGTGGACTATTTCATGGCCAACACACCAGAATTGACTGAATTCATCCTACCAGGCGGCTCCACGGCAGGGTCTCAACTGCAGTACGCCCGGACAGTCGCCCGGCGTGCGGAACGATCGGCGGTTGCCTTGAATCTGGAACAACCACTGGAGCCGGCCATCTTAAATTACCTGAACCGGTTATCCGATTATCTGTTTGCCATGGCACGGTACGTCAACCATTTGGATGGCTATCAAGAAGTGCCAAGCAACAAGGAAAAGGCGGAGCAAAAGGCCGCCCGAGCAGCTCGGCGTGCGGCGAAGGCGGCGGAAAAGGCTAAGGATTGAGGTTGAAAGCCCAGCGAAGTTCGCCTGACTCTCAGGTTGTTCTATCCAGTAATCTAGAAAAAACGCCATCTAACTTGATGGACATAGTTGTCGCTGACGGCTGGCTAATTCCAATGAATCGGCGCTAAGCAGTGGCACTGGATCAGGTCAAACTAGACTATAGTTCACCCACTACCAGAAATTTTCAGTAGGTGGGAGAAAACGAGTTGTACTGATAACCACTAGCGTAGCCGGGAGTCCGCCAAATATGAGCTCAGCCGTGGGAGTTTTCTAAGCGGGTTCATGTCGCTTAGAAAACTGGCGTCTTTGAGACGTGGTCTTTCGGCTCAAAGGCGAGGTGTCGAGACCGTACTTTGGCTCGACCCGTCCGCCCACAGCGTTCCGGCTCATATTTGGCGGACGGGAGGCGGCCAGCACGCGCCTAAGTCGTCAGCCACTAAAAACATTTAAACCAAAAAGGGTAGCCGCGAGAATTTCTCGTAGCTACCCTTTAATTTTAGACAAAGTTGAATTTACCAGATCTTGACCCGCTTGTCAGGTGCCAAGTACATGTTGTCCGTTGGCTTAACATCAAAGGTCGTGTAGAAGTCGTCGAGGTTCTTGACCTGCACGTTGGCCCGTAACTTGGCCGGAGCGTGAACGTCGATCGACAGTAGCAGTTGCATGTATTCCGTCGTGGCCTTCATCCGCCAAACGTTGGCCCAGTTGATGAAGAAAGCCTTCAGATCGATTTCGCTGGCTGACTTGGCGGCCTCTAGAGCACAGCTCAAGCCACCGGCGTCGGCGATGTTTTCGGAAACGGTCAGCTTGCCGTTGACCTTCTGCCCGGCGAAGTCGATGCCATCGAACTCGTCGATCATGGCCTTGGCCAGGTCTTTGAAATGGGCCAGGTCAGAGTCGGTCCACCAGTTATTGATGTTCCCGAACTCATCGAACTGTGACCCGTTGTTGTCAAAGGCGTGGGAGATTTCGTGGGCGATAACGGCCCCGATGCCCCCGTAGTTAGCACTGCTGGATTGCTCCAAACTGTAAAATGGCTTTTGCAGGATGGCAGCGGGGAAGACGATTTCGTTGTTGTCAGGAGAATAGTAGGCGTTGACCGTGTTGGCGCTCATATCCCAGCGCTTCCGGTCGACCGGTTGCCCCCAGTGGCCGAAGTGATGCTTGATAGCAATCTCAGAAATTTGCTGGAGGTTTTCAAATAATGAGGCGTGCTCGTCGATCTTAAATTGTTGGTAGAGCGGGTCGATTTCATCTGGGTAGCCCACCTTAATGGTCAGCTTCTGTAGCTTGACGATGGCCTTTTCCCGGGTAGCGGCGCTCAACCAATCGTTGGTTTTTAATCGCCGCTGGTAAACGGCCGTCATCTTCAGGACCATGTCACGGACATCAGCCTTGGCCTTTTCACCAAAGTACTTACGGCCGTAGTAGTCGCCAACGACTTGGCCAAAGGTGCCTGTTGCCAGGTAGTAAGCGGCCTTCTTTTGCGAACGGGCTTCCTTTTGGCCAGACAGTGCCCGGCGGTAGGTGCCACCGACTTGACGGAATTCTTCGGTCAGGGCACCGGTCCCGTCAAAGACCGTGTCAACTAACATCCAGCTCTTTAAGTTTTCAAAGTTGTCAGGCGTCAGTAAGCCGTCTAACGCGTCGAAGTAGGTTGGTTGTGGCAAGATAACTTGAGCTGGTGTATCGTTGATCAAGCCCTTGATGGCGCCGGTCAGGTCCAGTTGACTTGTCTTGGCATCGACGTCGGCCAGTGGGAATGGGTTGTACATCTTCACGTAGTCGGCGGATTCCTCGGCAGACTTCACGTGAGGGGCGATTTGGGCATCGAAGGCCTTGGCTTGGGCCACGATGGTCTTGGCGCGGTCTTCACTGTAGCCGCAGAGTTGTAAGAGCTTTTCGGCGGTTGACGTGAAGATTGGCAAGAGCTGCTTGGCCGCCGGATTGTCCTTGGCGTAGTAGGTCTTGTCAGGCAGAATCAGACTCGGTGCGTCCAAATACAGGGCGTAGTGGTCGGTGTCCTTCATATCGGGTTCCACACCAATCGTGACGGGCGTTGGCAGCCCAGTTAGGTACCATTCGGTGAGGTGCGCACTCAAGTCAGCCAGGTCGGTCAAGTTTTCAATCTTGTCCAGGTAAGGCTTCAAGGGTGCCACGCCGTCAGCTTCACGTTTGTCAAAGTTCAGGGCTAACGTGTAGAGCTTCTTGAACTCAGCCATTTCATCATTGGCCGGCGTGAGTTTGCCAGCTAACAGGTCGTCGAAGTCGTGCATTAGGGTGTGTTCGATGTTGTCGACCAGATCCATGAAGCCCCCAGTCGAGGAGTGGTCCCCCGGGATGGTGGCTTGTTCAGCCCACTTGCCGTTGACGGCCTCGTAGAGATCATCAGTCAGCCGGTCGGTGTCCACCGGAAAGCCGCTCGCCATGGTCGGCAGGGTTTGGTTGGACGAATAATTGTCAAGTCGCATACAGAATCCTCCTTAAAAACTATTTGTTAACAACAGGTTAACCCTTTCAAGGGCAAAAGAAAACTGTTTTATCACGTAATTTTAATAAAGGGTGAATATCAGCGTGGTTGTCAGGTTAGTTGGCGGGGTTGGGATGGACTGCGGGAGGTTAAACCAATATCCAAGGTCGTTTAACCCAGGGTAACACAAAGGGGGCCGGGTATTGTCCCGCCCCCGATAGTGATTACGTTGCAGCCAAGCAAGTTAATCTTTCCCCGCGGTCTTCTTCTTGGCCCGCAGTACTGGACGACGGAACTTCGGCCGTGTCCGGTCCCAAATCGCAACGTTGCGTTGATACTGCGTAAAGAATTCATTGATGTCAGCGCCACTTAAATTGGAAGGAATTTCTTCCCAAGTCGTGGCACTTTGCAGAAAGGCTTGCCGGATTTCGTGTTCCACGTTGGCCCCCTTGGTGGTCAACCGCAGATACTTAACTCGGCGGTCGTCCATCTTTGCTTCCTGTTCCACGAATCCGTCGAGCAACAGCGCCCGCAGTTTACGGGCAGCAGCGGAACGGGTCGTCCGCGTTGAATCAGCCAGTTCACTTAACGTAATGTTGCGTTGCTCGTGAATCTGTTTCAGCAACAAATATTGTTCGAAGCTAACCGAATATTGGCTGGTAATTTGTTCGGCCGCATTAATCAGCACACGAAAGATTTCGCGGTACTGGCGAAGAAACGTCTCAAATACCCTTTCTTCGTTTTGCATAAAAAACTCCCCCTAGAAAAACGAATGTAGCCGGATTAGTAAAGTTGGGCAGGTCAATGACGGCTCATCTTCACTACCTCAGCATACCGTTATTATGCGGCCTGACGAGTGGAGATAAAAACAATTGCGCTTGGAGACAGTGGATAAGATAAGTCAGTTTGTATTCAGATGCAAAAAGGTAAGTGATTGTTTCGCACTAAAACGGGGATGGTGGTCAGGTGTTTCGGCGCGCAAAAAAACGAGACTGGCCAACGCCGAGTCCCGTTTAGAAGTAGACTATTATTTGGTGATGTAGATGTACAGATGGTCGGTTGAGAAGCCAGTGTTGAACCGGATACCATTGGAGCGAATCGTCTTGGTAGTCGTCGAGGAACTGTTCTTCTTGGCATCCTTCAGGACCTTTTCAAACTTGTTGATAACGACCTTAGGTTTGGCCTTCAACGTGGTCCCTAACAGGGCAAAGGTCGTCCCGAAGGCTTTTTGACCAGCCTTGGTCTTCATTTGCTTGGTGGGCACGATTAGGGACAAGCCCATCAGCTTGCCGTGTTGCACGTTGCCCCGAACGGTGACGTCCTTGGTAGCGACCAGGTTCTTTAGGCCCGCTTTGGTCGTGGTGGGAAACAGCTCATCTTTGGCTTGTTTCTTGGCCGTGGCCATTTGTGCTTGTAGCTTTTTGGCGGTAGCCTGTTGTTGCTGAGCCGCGACAGCCGCAGCGGCTGGGTCCGTCTTCGCCAGTGCCGTCAATTTTTTCTTAGTAGCGGCTTGGGTCTTTTGGGCTTGTTGTAGCTGCTGTTGGACCTTAGTTGGCAAATGACTGGCAATCACCATCTGGTTATACTTAGCCGCAAATGTCTTGTAGGTTGCCAGTGCGTTGACCTTCTTGACCGTGACCGTCTTGGTGGCGTTGCCCGCGGTTAGCTTGACCGTTTGGTTTTTCGTGGACGCCGGTACCTGGAAGAAGTACGTGCCCCCGTCGGCTTTGACCTGGTGCTTGGCACCACCGTTGATTTGGTAAGTGATCGTCTTAGCTTTGGCGCTTCCTTTAATCACCGCGGTCATCGCCGTTGGGTGGTAGCTGGTCTTGTTCGTCGTCAGAGCGTTGTTCGAGCAGCCGGCAAGGGTCAAGGCAAGCAGACCCAGGGCGCCCAACAGAATTTTTTTCATATTGATATCCATCCCTCAGTGATTAATTTACTTGCACTATCTTACCACAATCCGGGGTATTTTGTAGGGACAAACCCTAAGCCACTAATTTGTTACGGGGGACTATGAGAATTGGCTAACATTTCGTGGACGAGCCTAAAAATCTCGTGATAAATTAAGCAAAAGGCTTCCCGGCACTGGTCAGAATTGGTATGATGAAGTTGTGGAAAACGATACCACATGGATGGTTTACTATAGGAAGGACGGGATATTATGTATGAACGGATCTTAGTACCAATGGATGGTAGTAAAAACGCGCACGCAGCACTGCTTGAGGCCACGAAATTAGCCAAGGAGCTGGGGTCTAAATTGTTCATCGTTTCCGTCGCCAGTGATCAGACCTATGCCCACTACGGCGCGGAATTCGGTAGCGAAATCGTGACGCATTTCAAAGATGCCGCTAGCAAATTCTTGGAGAGTGCGGTCAAAGAGGTCAAGGCACAAGGCGTTCCCGTGGAAACCAGATTCCAAGTGGGCTTACCAAAACCAACGATTGCCAAGACGTTGCCAACTGACTTGCACACGTCCTTGACGGTAATCGGCCGTTCCGGGGTTCATGGCTTGGGTCGCGCCATCATGGGGTCAACTACCAGTTACGTGGTTCACAACTCCGAAACCAGCGTCTTGGTCGTGGACTAACAGCAGTTAACAGGTGTGTCTTAATTAAATAGCTATTATCCGGGACTGCAGGAACACGAGGCAGTCCCTTTTTTGGTACACTGAATTTAGACCAAAATAGAGAGAGTGGGACAAAGGGCGATTAGCTGGCGAGCATTAAGGCTGATAAGCGAATAATCCCGGGTTTGGATTGTTTGCTTATCAGTTTTAAGCGGAACCAGCTGCCTTTTGTCCCAGGTTTCAACACCAGATATTCGGAGACACAAAGGGCCTGAGACTTTTGTCCTAGGCCCAAAATAAAACGCACCGACAGTGTCAGTGCGTTTTACGGTATTGGCGTTCAGCTTACTTCTTGTTCTTTAACCAACGTTGTAAGTCTGAAATTTCGTCGCGGCGCTTCCGGTCCTTTTTACGGTTAACCTTCCGACGGCCTTGTACGCCATTTGGATGTGCTTTTCTCATTGTAAAAACCCTCGCTTAATTAAAATAACAATCGACTGTAAGTGTACTGGTTTTTAAGCCAAAATGCAAGGCTTTCACGGGATTTCGCTAGACTTTTCCGGTCAGGAGGGTTGACAGCCCGCGGGTTCCTGTGATTTTATTAAAATTTTTGGTAACGGGAATTTAACCTGTCAGAGAGTGGTATATTAGATTCGTTGTCACAAAATAGCAAGAAAGGGACGGGAACATGCAATTCTTAAAGACAAACCGGGGGCGTGCGCTGGCCTGGTTAGTGACGCTACTACTGGGCGGCTTGATCGTCTGGGGGACGCAGCACGATGCGGCGTTGTACCACGACCCGATCATGCAGGTCACACAGGTCACGACGGGGCAGCCGAGCAAGGAAACCGATGATTTCCACAACACGGATACCCAGACCAAGCAGACCTTGCACGGTAAAATTTTAAACGGCCGTTATCGTGGCCAACGCCTGACCGTGACCAATACGTACTCGCGTTCCGGCGCCATGGATCAGCGTTACCGCGTGGGCAGCCAACTCTTCGTGGTGGTCCATGATCATCAGAGTGCTCACCTGACGGCCACGGCCAAAGACTTGAAGCGGGATACGCCGTTGCTTTTCATGATCTGGCTAGTCGTGGGCTTATTGTTGTTGATCATGCAATTCAGTGGTTTCATGGCCTTTCTAAGTGTGGCGGCCAACGGCGTCCTGTTCTTGATCGCGATTCTGCTAAATGGTTCGACGCAAGGCGCTCAGGTCTTGTGGATCTTCGGTAGCCTGGCCGTGGTCTTTGCGGCGCTAACGCTATGGTTGGTGCTCGGTGCCAATCGGCAAATGCTGATCACCCTGGCGACGACGCTAGGGGGGACCGCCATCGCCATTGTGGTTGCGTTGCTAGTCTTTCATTTTACCCATGAGCGGGGGATGTTCTACGAATCCATGCAGTACGTCACCCAATTGCCGCGGCCGCTATTTTTGGCCGAGACCTTACTGGGATCCCTGGGAGCGGTCATGGACGAGTCGACCGACATCATTTCCTCGTTATTCGCGTTGAAACGGGAACGGCCGGAGCTCTCAGCCGCGCAGGTGTTCAAGTCCGGCCGGCAGATTGGCAGTACCATCATGGGGCCGCTGATCAACGTGCTGTTCTTCATCTTCGTGGCCGACACCTTCCCGATGGCCATGTTATATCTGAAGAATGGTAATAGCTGGGGCTATACCTTCTCGATGAACATGTCGATGGGGGTCGTCCAAAGCCTGATCAGTGGGATCGGTATCGTCTTGGCCGTGCCACTTGCCAGTTTCTTAGCCAGTCGTTTCATGGAAAAGAAGGTGCGCGCATGAGTACGATCAATGTGTTGGGGCTAGTGTTACTGGTCTTGATGATTCTGGTGGGTGGCAAGGCTGGGGCCCAATCGTTTCTGGCGTTACTGCTGAACTTTGGTCTATTGTTCTTAGCCATCGTCTTGGTGGCCTTTCAATTTCCACCGCTGATCGTGACGTTGGTCGTGGGCATGCTGGTTTTGGCACTGACCATTTTCATGAGCAGTGGCGACGACCTCTCCAGCACGGTGGCTTTTATCGCCTCTGCGGTGGTCCTGGTGGTCTTGGTCCTGTTGATCGTGCCGGTCGAGCACTGGGCGCTGGTCCAGGGATTCGGCCCTGAAGATAGTGAGGACTTGGAAGGCCTGTCCGTCTTAGTTGGCGTCAACTTTGTCCAGGTGACCACCGCTACGGCCATTTTAAGCACGTTAGGGGCGATTGCTGAGGCAGCCATGGCAATTGCTGCAGGGCTCAGTGAAATCCTTGAGCAGCACCCACAGGTCACTTTAAAGAGCTTGCTGGGGGATGGCATCGCCGTGGGCAAACAAATTATCGGGACGACCTTTAATACCCTGTTCTTCGGTTTCTTCGGTGGCTTCCTCGCGCTGTTCATCTGGTTCACCGGCGTCCATTACTCAGTGGGTGAAATCTTAAACGATAAAATCTTTGTGTCAGAAATCCTCATGATCCTCTTCGCCATGGTCAGCGTAATCCTGACCGTACCCATCACGACCTGGGTCATGACGCGGGCCGTCGCGGGTCAACGCAAGCGAGCGGCTAAAAATGCGTCTGCGGATAAATAGGGGATGCACCTAACCAATTAATTGAGAAAGACGTAGGCGAGTGATAGTGATTGCTGGTCTACGTCTTTTTGGGCATTGTAAACTGAGAAGTATTATTGTCGTCCAACTCAGTGCGATAAGACGGGTTATTCGCCGCCGCATGGTCCGAACTGGCCGCCTCCCGTTCGCCAAATATGGGTCGGAACGCGGTGGGCGGACGGGTCGAGCCAGAGGGCGGTCTCGACGCCTCGTCTTTGAGCCGAAATTCACGTCTCAAAGACGCCAGTTTTAAAAGCGGCATGAACCATGTCGCTTTTAAAACTCCCACGGCTGAACCCATATTTGGCGAACTCCGGCTATGGGGATGATTAACCACCAATCAGTTTAATGCTGGGTAGCAGGTGGGTTACAGAAACGCTGGCCCAATTCAGTTTCACCGAGAAGTACCGATTCGCTGAAGTCGGCTGGTATTCAGTGGCGCAAGTGAACCGGAAGCCCATTTTCCTAGAGCAGACAGAGCTTTTGGTTTAGCGGTTAGAAGGCCATTCGACCAGGACTTATGGCTTAAGCATCCGCCACCGCTAGCTATCTCAGGTTAGGGCGCTCACGAAGTTAATCAGACTATCGTTGTGAAATGACAACGTTCAGCTACGTTAGTGGGGTAGTCTACCACGTAGCCGTGAGCGAGCTAAATTTGGACTCAGCCGTGGGCGTTTTCAAGTGACCTACTTGGAAACGGGCGTCTTCGAGACGTGGTTTTCGGCTCGAAGCGAGTTTGAAGACCGCACTTTGGCTTCGACTGGTCCTTACCATAGCGTCACGGTCCAAATTTGGCGAACGGCAAGGCGGCCAGCGCGATACAGTGTCGCAGCCAAAGAACATTGTCGTCAAAAAAACGGCCACCCGGAAAACTCCGAGTGGTCGTTTGATTTAACCGTTAAATTAGTTGCTGCTAGCACTGCTAGTTGCCGTGGTGCTGCCGCTGGCACTGGATGCCGCTGCGGTGGCAACGCTGCTAGAACTGGCGGAGCTGGAACTTTCGCTGGTCGTGGTTGGGACATTCTTCACGCCAGACAAGTTCTTGGAGTAGACCCAGTAACGCGTCTTACTCTTGGTGTTCTTGGAAGGCTTGATCCGGTACCACGTTTGGCCCGTGCTCTTCTTACCAACCATGTCGATGTAGTACGTCTTGCCAACCTTAGGGGAGATCTTAGACCAACTTTGACGCTTGGCGTTCTTGTTGGCACCCTTCAGGTGGTTGTACAGGTAGTACTTCTTGTATTTCTTGCTTAACGTGGCTTGCTTGTTCACAGAGGTGTACTTGGCTGAGACCAGCTTGGTGTGTGACACGTTCATGGCGTTGTAGTACTTTTTAACCATCGTGTAGAACATTGCCATGGTGTACTTTTGCCCAAAGTACTTGCTGCCGGCACTGGCATAGTAGCCAACGGGGTCGGTATGCGTGGAGCCGCCCAGGTGCTTAGCGACGGAACCATGGGACCAAACCGTGCCTTTGCCATCGTAAGCGGCATCGTTAGGCTTCAGGTTGTATTCATTCAACAGGTAAGCCGTGTACCAAGAAGCGTTAGCGATTTCGTGGGCAAAGGCGGACTTGCTGTGAACTTCGACTTGTTCAAATTGAACGAAGCGCGCGTTGCCAGGGAAGCCGACACCCCAAGCCAGGTAATCGGTGTTGGCGATGTTAATGATCCGTGAACCATCAACGAAACTGTGGACGAACGCGTTGTTGTAGTTACGCTTCATATAGGCGATTTCGTTGTAAATGGTGGAGGAAGGGTTGGCCGTTTCGTGAACGACGACACCCTCTGGCTTGGCCTTACCGTGACGGTATTTGTTCTTAGGGAAGCCACTCCAGATCGACTTGGTCACCTTGGCTGGCTTGATGTCTTGGCTATCAATATAGCTGTTGACCTTAGAAGTAGCGGCAGAAGCCGTCGTCGTTGATAAACCTAAGATTCCGGCAGCACCTAACGTGGCCAGTGCAGTTAAAACAAATTTGTGCATTTTCACCCTGATCATCCCTCATATCTTTCTAGTCATTTTTACGACGGGTCTAGGACAAAAGTCTCAGGCCCTTTGTGTCTCCGAATATCTGGTGTTGAAACCTGGGACAAAAGGCAGCTGGTTCCGCTTAAAACTGATAAGCAAACAATCCAAACCCGGGATTATTCGCTTATCAGTCTTAATGCTCGCCAGCTAACCGCCTTTTGTCCCACTCTCGCTCAGTCGTCTTCGATTAATATCCGATATCAACTATATACATTATCAGCGGCCACGACAAGCGCCAGACGGGGCTTCATGGCCAATATTACGATGGTAATAACGATAGCCACGGCTTTTGTTCGGGGTGTTTTCAAAAAGATTAAAACTTAACGACACCTGTAATGTGGCTGTAACATTGCCGTGGCGGGGCTGAATGGCTCTTTCATGAAAATCCTTGTGAAAGGAACCAGGCCTTGACTTGGTAACGGTTCAGTAAATTTATTCCGGTGATGGCCACACGAAAAAAGGGGCCAAGACGAGTGCCCTGGCCACCTAACGGATTGTTTATGTGATTGACGGACTTAGAGGTGATTGGCCTCCTGAGCCCATTTTTGCCGTTCCGGGTCAATGTGGAGCTTTTGTTGACACTCCGGACAGAGACCGTAGACCTCAACGTGATTACTGGTTACCAGGTAGCCAGTCTGTGCGCTGGCCTGTTGGTTCAGTTCATTTTCAATCTTAGAAAAGTCAGGCGTAAAGACGTCGGTGATCTTACCACAATTTTCGCAGATCACGTGGTAGTGGGGCCGACCGTAAAAGTCGTAGCGAATCCCACCGTTGTCGTTGGGAAGCTCGATCACGATGCCCAGGTCCACGAACAGATTCAAGGTGTTGTAGACCGTGGCCATGCTGAGGTTAGGCGCCTCAACGGCTAAGGCGTTAAAAATCGTATCCACGGACGGGTGATTGTGGTGCGTCACCAGGTAGGTCAGAATGGTCTGCCGCTGTGGCGTCACCCGAACGTGGTGGTCTTTTAAGGTTTGTAAAGCATGAGTAAGAAGCTGCTGCTGACCAGCCAAGATAAATCCCTCCTTGGATTGAACGTGTTACTGTCAGTAAAGGGTCAGTGGTTCACTACTGAGGGGATGACCCCTCAGTCACGGGCGTTGCCACTGGAAAGGACAACTTGACCATTATAACCATCTCCGGCGCAAACGCAAAGCGCTTTTTGAGAATCACTCTAGCCTGACTCTATTAAACCACACCTGGCCGAGACTTCCAGTAAAACGACTTATTTAGAATGAATCGCAATTAATTTCAAAATATGGGAATTGAGAGTTTACATTTCCCGAGTGGATGATTACAATGGGTCTAGCGACAGATAATAATGATTCTAAAGTAGCTAATATTATTAGTTATCCCGAACTTTTATTTCGAACAGTGTTAGAATAAAAAAGGATGTAACAAAACTTATCTGGGGGCGGATAGCAATGGAGAGAACGAAGAAACCAGCCACCTTGGCACAACGCATCAACGTGTTGCGGGCCAGCGTGATGGGCGCAAATGATGGGATTTTATCAGTGGCCGGCATTGTCATTGGTGTGGCCGGTGCGGCAACGAGCAGCTATGCCATCTTTATTTCGGGAATCGCCGGGATGATCGCCGGGACGGTATCCATGGCCATGGGCGAATACGTTTCGGTCAATACGCAAAAGGATGCGCAGCGTAAGGCGATTCAAACGCAGACCAATGCGTTGGACCGGGATTACGACACGGAATATGGCTTTGTTCGGGACAAGTACCTGGCTAGCGGTATCAAGCCGGAACTGGCCGAACAAGCGACCCACGAAATGATGACCAAGGATCCGTTGAAGACCACGGTGCGGGAGCGCTTTGGCTTCAACGTGGGGGAGTATACCAATCCATTTTCCGCGGCGATTGCCTCGATGATCTCATTTCCAACCGGGTCGATCTTGCCGCTGGTCTCCATCAGTCTCTTGCCGAAGAGCTGGCGGATCATTGGCACGTTCTTGGCCGTCGTGATCGCACTGTCGATCACCGGCTACGTGGCCGCCATTTTGGGCAACGCTAACCGGCGCAATGGCACGGCGCGTAACGTGATTGCCGGTATCTTGACCATGCTGGTCACTTACGGCATCGGCCGATTATTTGCCTAGGGGAGGGTTCTAAATGGTAGCCAATCAAGAATTACACACGAAAAAAGTTAAGCAACACCAAACGATGGATGAAAAACTGAATACGTTACGGGCCGGGGTGCTTGGGTCCAATGATGGTATCCTGACCGTCGTGGGGGTCCTGTTCAGTGTCGCCGCAGCCACGAACAATCAGTTTACGATTTTCATTGCCGGCTTGTCCGACCTCTTGGCCTGTGCCTTTTCCATGGCGTCGGGGGAATACGCCTCCGTCAGCACGCAAAAGGATACGGAAAAAGCGGCCGTGGATAAGGAAGCGCGACTGTTGAAGAGCAATTACGCCGATCAGCAGGCGGCTGTTCAAAAGTTCTACGAGGACCGTGGTGTGACCGCGGCCACGTCGCTAGCCATCGCTAAGGACTTGATGGCCAAGGACGCCTTGGGTACGGTGGTCAACGTCAAGGATGATATCCAGCTCGGGCACTACATGAATCCGTGGGACGCGGCGTTTTCTTCACTGTTTGCGGCGTCCATGGGCGGTATCTTTCCGCTGGCGGCCATGACCTTGTTCCCGGCCGCGACGCAGTGGCCTGCAACCATCGTAGCAGTCCTATTGTCCGTGACCTTGACCGGGTTTCTGAGTGCTAAATTAGGGCACGGTCTGGTCAAGACAGCCATTATCCGCAACGTGATCGTCGGCATTATTACCATGTTTATTCACTACTACGTCGGTCAATTCTTCTAAGCAGATTATTCTCACTTTCTTATTGCATTGTCAGATAGCAAGTGTACAATGTATCGAACACGTCAAATGGGTGAACCAATGTGTGTGCGTTTGGAGAGTGGGACAAAAGGCGGTTAGTTGGCGAGCATTAAGGCTGATAAGCGGAACCAGCTGCCTTTTGGCCCAGGTTTCAACACCAGATATTCGGAGACACAAAGGGCCTGAGACTTTTGTCCCAGACCCCACGCGCTATTATTCGGAAACACCGTGAACCGGGGGAATCAGACCCGGTCCCATTTGGCGGATTATTTTTTGAAAGTGAGGAATTTGGCTTGAAGCGCAAGATGAGTTTATTCTCTCTAGTCATGCTAACGCTGAGTGCCATCATTGGCTCGGGGTGGTTGTTTGGGGCTGGAATGGCAGCCCAAATCGCTGGCCCAGCCGCAGTTTTATCATGGATTTTAGGGGCCATTGTCATTGGCCTGATTGCATTGAATTACATTGAATTGGGGACCATGTTTCCCACGAGTGGCGGGATGAGCCAGTACGCCGCCTTCTCCCACGGACCGTTACTGGGGTTCGTGGCCGGATGGGCCAACTGGCTATCCCTGCTGACGATTATTCCCATCGAAGCCGTGGCGGCCGTGCAGTACATGGCGTCGTGGCCATGGGCGTGGGCCAACTGGACGCGAGGATTTATTCGACAGGGCAACATCACCAACGAAGGCTTGATCGTGGTGTTCCTGTTCATCCTGGCATTCACGCTGCTTAACTTTTGGTCGGTGAAATTACTGACGCGATTCACCAGTTTTATCTCAATCTTTAAGCTGTTGATTCCGACCGTCACGATCATCGTCTTGATCTGGACCGGCTTTGACGTGCACAACTTCAGTCAGACTGCGGGATTCATGCCCGGGGGAACGGCTTCGATCTTCTCAGCTACCACGGCGGCCGGGATTATCTTTTCGTACAACGCCTTTCAAACGACTATCAACATGGGCAATGAAATCGAGCATCCCGAGCGCAACATTCTCTGGGGCATCGTCATTGCCTTTGGTATCAGTACCGTGATCTACACGCTGCTTCAGGTGGCCTTCATTGGGGCCGTGCCACAGGGTAAATTGCTGCAGGGCTGGCAAGGGGTCAACTTCCAGTCACCATTTGCGGACCTGGCCATTCTCTTGAATCTAGGTTGGCTATCGACGTTGCTTTATCTGGATGCCTTCGTGTCGCCCTTTGGAACAGGGGTCTCATTCGTGGCCACGACCAGTCGCGCTTTAGCGGCGATGACGGGGACTAAGCACATGCCGACACGGCTGGGTGAAGTCAACCGCAAATACCAAACGCCTCGGCGCGCCATGGTCGTCAACATGCTCCTGGGAGTCGTCCTGGTGGCGGGCTTCCGGAATTGGAGTGCGCTGTCCAACGTGATTTCCACGTCGACGCTGATCGCCTACCTGACTGGGCCGGTGACGGTCGCAGCTCTTCGGCGACAGGCGCCACAGTTCGCGCGGCCATTTCACCTACACGGCCTGCGTGGCTGGGCCCCCTTGGCTTATGTCCTGGCGAGTCTCGCCATTTACTGGGCCAAGTGGCCGACGACCATTGAAGTCTTTGGCGTGATTGCCCTGGGACTGGTCTTCTACGTGTATTACGAGGTACGCCGGCCCGCGGGGTGGCAAGCCTTGCGCGCCAGTCTCAAGGGCAGTCGCTGGTTGCTGGTCGAAATGGTCTGGCTAACGGTCATGTCGTTAGCTGGGAGCCACGAGTTCGGTGGCGCGGGCTGGTTGCCATACCCACTGGACTTCGTGTTCGTTGCGGTCGGTAGTCTAGCCTGTTACTATCTGGGCGTGCGGGATGCGTATGTCAGTGAATCCTTTGAAATTGCAGAAGAATTAAATCAACGGGTGAGCGAGGACTAGGTCTGACGCTCGTTCTGGGTCGTCCACGGGGCGGCCTTTTTTCTTGGGGTGCGTTTTGTTAGGTTAGCGAACGGTCAGGCGGCCAGCACGGACCAAGGTGCATTCAAAGACTAGTTTTATCCCCGTAAACCCTGGTGTCACCATAAATCTGGCTACTTTCGAGCTTGCAACCTTTAGTTATCGATTCGCTAGCTGTGTCGTTCCGGTCAGCTGGCGTTTCTTGCCAGTTTTTAAACCGCAGTTAGTTGAACGAAAAAAGGACGTTTGCAATTGGCAAACATCCTGATGACTATTTTGTTTAAAAATTACTGCATGGCCGCCGGTGAGCAGTGAGGCAATCCAGAAGAGACGGGGTTAAGCGCGCCACTGCCAGGAATCTGCGTGTTTCTGGAAGCCCGCGGCGGCTAGGACGGCTGTGTCTAATTTGCCAGCGTCGGCGAGTGTTAGCGTGGTCAGCTGTAATTCTTCATGACCAAAGTGCACCAGGCGGTCGACGATTTCTTGTTGCTCGCTGGCCGGCAGGCGTTTGCCATAAAAGCCGATCTTACCTGTGTGGGCGGTCAGGTCCAATTCGCGAAAGCCGCCCCAGGCGACCAGTTTGTGGATGCGCCGGCGTTCGATACCCCAGGTCAACGCCGTCCGGTTCATGGTGTCATGCATGGTGGTATTGACCCAATCGGCGGTGGCACCGAGGTCGTTGCCAGTCAGGTCGGCAACATTTTTCAACTTGAACTGAGTCAGCCAATCGAAACGAAAGAGGGGGGTCAGTAGGGGATGATACCCTTCAAAACTAGACATGTGTGGTGGGTCCTTTCAAATAGTGTTTATCTTCATTGTACCGGTCTTTACAGATTTCTACCAGTGACTTCCTCGGTGTTTACCCGCGAGCTGTGCTATACTTAAAAGTGATAGTGACAAGTTGAAAGGGGCAGCACACATGACGGAAGATTTTTACATTGGAACTTATACCAAGCGCATTAGTCGCGGGATCTACCGGATCAGCGTGGACACCGCAGCACCTAAGCTCATGGATTGTGAATGGTTAGCTTCAGCTGGAAGCCCAACCTACATTGCCAAAGCCGCAGCCAAACGCTTATACGTCATCAACAAGAAGGAAACGGATGGCGAGACCCACGGTGGGTTGATCATCTATGACGTTTCCGAAGAAAAGCCACGGGCCATCCAACAGGTCTTGGATCCAGGGTCGTCACCAGCCTACGTGGCGGTCGACGAAGCCCGGCAATTGGTCTACACGGCCAACTACCACACGGCCGCAGTCACGGTTTACGCCATCGCTGAAGACGGAACGTTGACCGAAGCGGATAAGGTCATTGATTCTGATCCAGTTGGCCCAGCACCAGAACAAGCTGATGGCCCGCACCCCCATTTCGCTGACCTGACGCCGGACAACCGGTTAGTCGTCTGCGACTTGGGTTCAGACCGCGTTTACGTGTACGACGTGTCCGCAGCTGGTAAGCTGTCCCCAGTCAGTCAATTGGAAATGCCCGCAGGTTACGGCCCACGGCACATCGTCTTTGACGATAAGAAGGGTGTGGCTTACCTGGTCGGCGAACTCAGCAGTAACGTGGCCACATTAAGCTACGATCCTGCCACTGGCAAATTTGCTGTGAAAGAAATCACCTCAACGATTCCCGCTGACTGGACGACTCACAACGGTGCCGCAGCCATTCGGTTGAGTAGCGATGGCCGGTTCGTTTACGTCTCCAACCGGGGCAACAACTCGCTGGCTGTCTTTGCCAGTGACGACGCCGGCAAATTGACGTTGGTACAACGCATCTCCACGGAGGGGGACTTCCCGCGTGACTTCAACTGGACGTCAGACCAAAGCTTGGTCGTCGTGGTCAACCAAAACTCAGACAACGCAACGTTGTACAAGCGTGACGCGCAGAGCGGTAAGTTGACGCTGATTCAAAAGGACTTCATGGTTCCAGAAGGCGTTAGCGTCTTACCCGCTTAATTTAAATAAGATTAATTCAAAAGCCACAGTCGGTTGAAAATTACTGACTGTGGTTTTTTTACGTCATGGTTGGGGTCTCTGTCCGCCTATGACAGGCTAGGCTAATCCGTAATTTAGGAAATGAAGTAGCAATGACTGGTAGGCGGGCAGACTAACGCTATCGCCACTAGACTGGATAATGGGCTTTGAAGTAAGCGGCCATCGTTTGCAGGTGGTGCTCCAGGCTCAAGCGCTTGACCACGCCTAGGCCGGGGAAGTGTTGCTGGTCATGGTATGCCGCCAAAGCCTGGGCTGCTGGCGTTTGGACCGCCGCATCTTGCTCGGGCAACCACTGCGCCAATTTGGCCACGGCCTGGAAGAACTTTTCCTTGGGGTGGCGGAAGTCGTCGCGGTCGTCGGAAACGAATCGGTGAATCCGCAACTGGTCGCCGGCAAAGTAGGTGAGATGGAGGGTGACGGCCCGAGCGGGATAGCCGTGCTCGCTGTAGTGTGCGCCGCCAATGGTGTAATCACTGACGCCTTGGTAGCCATCGAGGGCAGCCAATGCCCAGTCATCGCTGAAAAAGCCGTCCGTGATGTCGGCGTAGCTGCGGTCGTGCTCGGGCAGCCAGGCGTGGTCAAATAAACTCACGCTGGGCCGGTCAATCAACTGCCGAATCCGGGCTTCCGGTGGGACCAACAAATAGGTCGGGGCCGCTAGCCAACCGGCCTGTTTGGCGGCGACCAGTTCGTCGTATTGCCGCGCCACCAGTAGCGTTCGGTGGTCAGCCGTTGGCGTCAGGCTATCCGGAATCGTGGTTGGCGTGAGCACGTGGCCCACGATGAGCTGGGGATTGGTCGCGTAGGGCCGCCAATCATAGAGCTTCTGCTGGGTCAAGGCGTAGTCACTGACGGTCGGATTGGCAATGACCACGAGTGGTTGGTCGTGCGTGACGAAGGCCGCCACGGTTTGGGGGAGCGCGCGAATGTCACGGACAGGTTCGATGATGGGAATAATGTTGGGTGGCAGGATATGTTGCTGGGCAATATTTTTCAAAGCCAATAGGTCATACTGCCGCCCACGAAAGTAAGGAAAATAAATCATGACTGCGACTCCTTTAGCTGTTGCTGGAGCTGGTGGCGTTCGAGGTTCAGCGCGTCAATTTCGCTCTGCAAGGCCGTGACCGCCGCGGACTGGGTATCTTCAATGAACTGGTCGTAAAAATTGGCATCCGGGTCGTAAATATCATAATGTTGATGACGCTTTTTTAATTCCTGGTATAACCGTTCGGTGCTGTATTGTTTTAAGCCCGTGGCCATCTGTTTGGCCTTACCGACCTCACGCGCTTGGGAAGCGATAAAGCGCGTGGTCAACTCGGATTCGGGGACCTGCAAGTCCTGGCGTCGTGGTGGACGGGCGACGGTCAAATAGCCCGGTGTGCTGGGCGCTTCCGTTGCGGTGGCCAACAGGGCGGGATCAAAGGGCCGGTAGATCAGGACGCCAATTTTAGCCGGAATTTCGTCCGCAACTTCCTGATAGAGTTTGAGCGGCAAGACGAAATAGTTGTAGTGACCGATGAAGGACAATTTGGCCTTGGAGTGAAAATCACTCTTGGTGACCTTCAGCTCGTAGCAGCGCCATTCGATGGACTTGTCCGGCATCTCCTGGTAGCTGAGCGTGTCGACGATACCCTGGTCATCGGGCATGGTGACTTCCTCGACGGCAAAGGCACCGGCTTCGCGGCAATAGGCGTAGAGTGTGGCCTCGAGGGCTAACGTTAATTTGGTTTTCATTGCGGAACCTCCTGATGCCAGAAATTTTGCACGGCGGTCGTCAGATGTTCGGGCCGATAGAGTCGTCGAAAATGTTGCCAGTGCCGGGGATACAGATCGGTGTAGCGGGGGCTGGCAAACCGTTGATCCATGAGTAAAATGATGCCCACGTCTTTGGACCCGCGAATCAGTCGACCGGCGGCTTGAAAGACGTTGTTCAACCCGGGAATCTGATAGGCAAACGCAAAGCCACGGTGGGACTGTTCATCAAAGTAGTCGCGCAGCAGGTCCGTTTCGGGATTGATACCGGGCAGACCCACACTGACGATACCCACGCCAATCAGCCGGTCGGATTTGAGGTCGATGCCCTCGGAGAAGATACCGCCGAGAATGGCAAAGCCCACCAGCGTTTCGCTGGGGTCGGCGGTGAAGCTGGCCAGAAAGGCGGTGCGGTCGGCCTCGGCCATTTTCGCCTCTTGGCAGACGGTCTTGATGTGCGGGTAGGCCAGGTGAAAGGCCTGACTGACGGTTAAGAGGTAGCTGTAGGACGGCAGGAAGATCAGGTAGTTGCCAGTCTTGCCGTCGACCAGCGTCTTGATGGCCAGCAGGATCTTGGCCAGGTTGGCGTCGCGTTGCTTGTAAGTGGTCTGGATGTAGTTGGTGACCAAGATGGCTTGGTGTTCGGGTTCAAAGGGCGAGTCCAATTGGTAGGCCAGACTGTCCTGATCGCCGC
Organism: Levilactobacillus yiduensis; assembly: GCF_024718525.1. Lineage (NCBI taxonomy): Bacteria > Bacillati > Bacillota > Bacilli > Lactobacillales > Lactobacillaceae > Levilactobacillus > Levilactobacillus yiduensis. Next base: position 52,220 of record NZ_JAMXAZ010000001.1, on the reverse strand, counting down.
CCAACACCGTTTGGTAGTAAGTCATGGGCGACAGGGTCGCGGAGAAGAGCACGGCGCCGTGGCCCAATGCCAGGCTGTCGGCCAAAAAGGCGCTGGGATCCAGGCACAGTTCCTTGAGCGTAATGTTGCCGTCCGCCACTTCCAGCCGCATGCGGTAGGTGTCGTCGAAATATTCGCCGATACGCTGGTAGCTGATAGCGGCAAAATAGTAGTCCAGAATGGCCTGGGTAAAGGGCGTCTGCGGCTGGTCGACCAGCCAATCGTGAATGGCTTCGACCAGGCGAGCGAGGTCGTGGTCAAAGTTTTCTGGCGGCAACAAAAAGGTCTTGTCGGTCTCGCCGTCAGCCAGCATCGGTTGGGCCACGTCATGAAAGGTGGCCCGCAAGTCTTGGAGTCGCCGTCGTAGTTTGGGTGTGGCTTGGGCCAAATCGCGGCTCTCGTCGATCAGATGGTCCAGCGGGCGACTGGTAATGGCCGCCGAATACATGTCCCGTGAGCGGCTGACCAGGTTGTGGGCCTCGTCGATCAGGAAAAAGTTGTCGGGGTCTTCCGTCGCAAAAAAGCGTTGGAGATGGACCTGGGGGTCGAACAGATAGTTGTAATCGCCAATGATGACGTCACAAAAGAGGCTGGCGTCCAGTTGAAATTCAAACGGGTCCAGCGTGTGTTTGCGAGCATAGTCCTCGATAACGGGGCGGGTGAGTTGGTCATTGTGCTGAATCAGATCCAGTAGTGCCGGCTTCAACCGGTCGTAATACCCCAGCATGTAGGGATTCTCCTCGGGGGTCAGGTCGGCTTCTTCGGGAAACATGATCTTATCCTTGGCCGTCAGGGTGATGCTCTTGAGTTTTAACCCTTGGCTGGCCATCAGGCTCACGGCTTCCTCGGCCACGCGCCGAGTGCTTTGTTTGGCTGTTAAATAAAAAATGCGTTGGATGACGCCTTCGCCAATTGCCTTGATGCTAGGAAAGAGCGTAGAAATCGTTTTCCCGGTTCCCGTGGGTGCTTCGGCAAACAGCCGTTTACTGGTGAGAATCGTCTTGTACACGGCGACGGCCAGTTCGCGTTGTCCTGGCCGATAAGCACCGAAGGGAAAGTCGAGCTGCTGGATGGTCGGGTCACGCCGGTCGCGTAGGTCAGAACGAAATTTCAGCCAGGTCACATACTCCGCGATGACCTGATTGAAGAAGGCCGTCGCCTCGTCTCGCGTGATGACTTGGTCCGTCTGGGTGGTGGTTTCCGTATTAGTCTGGAAATAAGTCAGGGTCAACGTGACCTGGTCGAGGTCAGTCTCCTTGGTCATTAGTAGGTAGGCGTAGATCTTGACCTGCGCCCAGTAGAGCGTCAGTGTGTTGTCGCTGAGCTGGTCGAAGACGGTTTCGGACGTCTTGATTTCCTCAATGCTGGCGGCCTTTTCCGTCAGGGTCACGCCATCAGCTCGGCCGTGAATCAGGTAGTCGTCGCCGTTTAAGGTGAGCGCCTGTTCTAAGTAATATTCCTTTTGGTAGTTTTCGCCGCGCTGTTTTTGCAGGCGACGGTGGATCTGCGCGCCGAGTAGCGCGGTGTTCTGGCTGCCTGAGGTGGCACTGAGGTCACCAGTACGCAAGGTGAACTCCACCAACTCACGTACGCCTAATTTAATTGGCATCCGGCCATCGCCTCCATTTCTGGCAATATCATACCACACTTTCCGCCGAGTTTGAACGCGTGTTCGCGGAAAGTGGAAAGCTTGTGAAAAAGTTGTAAAAGGATTGGCAAAACGTATGTAATCGCTTACAATAGGATTCAGAGGTGATTATAGATGAAGACAATCGGATTTCCATTATACGAAGAAATGCCCACGATCCAAGAAGAGGAAGGGGTAGCCCTGCAACGAATTTGCCAGCGTTACGCCGGGACAGCCAAGATTCGGGTCAACGCCAACGTTGAACTGGATCCGCAGCTGGCCCATGAAGTGGCGCAGCTTGCTGAGTATGGTGGCGATTTTGTTCAGGTCGTTGCGGACGGCCCGGATGAGGCTAAGTTGGCGGCCGCCATTCATCAGCAGCTGGCCAAAGATAAGTATTGTTATTAACAAGTTAAGGATTAAAATGCGAGGTCGCCGTGTCTAAGCGACCTCGTTTTTGCGTAGGTCGCGCCAATGTCAGCTGGCGATGCCAGGCCTTCGGTAGCTGACTGGCGCTTGACGATGGCCGGCCGATTCGCTAAGCTCAAAGCAAACGGCTAAGGGAGGAACGATTATGGATGAAGCACAAGTGGAACGTCTCTGTCAGATTGCGCCGAAGTACGGTCTGACACTGGAGCACCAGGGCTTGATAATTACGAAAATTAACGATCAACCCACGACGTTCGATACAGCAAGCTATATGCCCGATCAATTTATTGACCTCTTATCTAAAATGATTGCGACTAATATGAAGGCTGATTTATGGCAATGGCAATGATCAACAGAAAAAATTAGCGCCGCAGCTCCTGATGAGTTGACGACGCTAATTTTATAGACAGATTTATTCTTCTTCCCAACGGTCGAATTCGTTGGGGTGGCTACTCAGATAGCTCATAGCCTCACTGGCTAAGGCGTTGCTAGCAGCGGTAAAGTCGTGGGGGGCGTCCGCTTCGTCGGCATCGGCTTCGTCATGTAAGAAGCCCTCGGCAAGGTCCAAATACTTGGTCCGTCGGCCAGCACCATCGTCCTTGAACAATTGATCCAGTCCGGTTAAATCTGATTTGGCCGCAGCCGCGACCTTTTCGGCTAAATTGGGTTGTTTCCCTAATTTAATAGCGGCATAATCCATCAGGAAGTCATTCATATCAACGATGATGGCGTGCCGTGAGACTCTTTCTTTTTTGTTTGCCACTTCTGGTCACCTCTTACCCTTAATTTTAGCCATTATCGGCATATTACGCAATTAATCACACATTGTTAAGCAATTAATCGTGTTTGTCCCTTAACTATCGGCATAATTGTCAAAAAAATCGGTTTTTGGCAAAATTTACCGAAAATTTACACGAATGCGACGGAAAATATATATTCACCACGTAGAATCAGGGTTGTAAGTTAAAGGGGAGCACCGCGAAAGTTATTTGGGTCTTCGCTTACGTCGTGGTGATTCTACTATCTTAAAAGACATGGAGTGACAGAGATGAATAAGGGATCAAAGTTAGCAATGGGGATTGCGGCAATTAGTTTATTATTAGTTGGTTGTGGCAAGGCAACGAGTTCGACCAGCAGCAAGAGCAGTAGTAGCGAAGCCTTATCTGGTAAGGTGACGGCAGTGGGTTCCACGGCCTTACAACCTTTAGCAGCCAAGGCAGGTGCTAATTTCCAAGCCAAGAACAGCAAGGTTAACCTGACCGTTCAAGGTGGTGGTTCTGGGACTGGGTTGAGTCAAGTCCAAGCAGGAGCCGTTTCAATTGGGAACTCTGATATCTTCGCTGAAGAAAAGGCCGGCATCAAGGCTGATAAGCTGACTGACCACAAGGTTGCTGTTGTCGGCATGGCACCCGTCGTTAACAAGGATGCCGGTATCAAGAACCTGAAGATGGCCCAAGTTAAGCAAATCTTTACTGGTAAGATCACCAACTGGAAAGAAGTCGGTGGGAAAGACCAAAAGATCGTCATCATCAACCGGGCCCAAGGAAGTGGGACACGAGCAACGTTTGAAAATGCTGTCTTGAAGGGTGCCACTGCCGTGAAGTCCCAAGAACAAGATTCTAACGGTGCGGTTCAAAAGATTGTGGCCACGACACCTGGTGCCATTAGCTACCTGGCCTTCTCTTACTTCACGAACAAATTACAAGCTGTTTCCATCGACAACGTCACGCCAACGGACAACAACGTTGAAAACAACAAGTGGAAGATCTGGTCTTACGAACACATGTACACGAAGGGCACGCCTGATAAAGCCACGACTGCCTTCCTGAAGTACATGGATTCCAAGGCTGTTCAAAACAGTTTGGTTAAGGACATGGGTTACATTAGTATCCATGACATGAAGGTGTCCAAGGACGCTAAGGGAACTGTTACCCAAAACTAAGTAATCGCTATTAATGGTCGTAGTCACAGGGGTGGAGGTGCGAATGGAGCACCTTCACTTTTTTTAAAGGGGGAGTCAATTCATGGAGCAAACAAATTTTCAACTTAAACAACAAAAGACACAGTCTAATGACTGGTCGGCTCGGTTGCATCACGCGACCCGGGCCACCAGAGAAGACTGGGTCGGTAAAGGTATCAGTTACCTGTGTATCGGCGTCATCATCTTGGTGGTGGCATCCATGTTGTGGTTCATTACGTCTAAAGGAATCGCCACTTTCACACAAAATCACGTGAGTCTGGGCAAGTTCTTGACCGGGACTGACTGGGCACCTGACCAAGGGAAGACCGGTGCCTTGCCGATGATCGTGGGGTCATTTGCGGTGACCTTCGCCGCCGCAATCGTTGCCACGCCATTCGCAGTGGGAACCGCCATCTTCATGACGGAAATCTCACCGAACAAGGGTCGCAAATTACTGCAACCTGTGATTGAATTGCTGGTTGGGATTCCATCCGTGGTTTACGGGTTCATTGGGTTAGCCGTCGTGGTACCATTCATGCGGAGTATCGTGGGTGGTTCTGGTTTCGGGATCATCTCGGCCACGTTCGTCCTGTTCGTCATGGTCTTACCAACGATTACGTCAATGACCGTTGATAGCTTACGGGCCGTGCCACGGCACTTCAAGGAAGCTTCACTAGCCTTGGGAGCCACGCGTTGGCAAACCGTTTCGCGGGTAATCCTACGTTCCGCAACGCCGGGGATTCTGACCGCCGTTATCTTCGGGATGGCTCGAGCCTTCGGGGAAGCCTTAGCCGTGCAAATGGTTATTGGGAACGCCGCAATTATGCCGAAAAACTTGATCTCACCGGCTTCAACGCTGACGAGTCAATTGACCACCGGGATTGGGGACACCATTGACGGGACGTTACCCAACAACGCGTTGTGGTCATTAGCTTTAATCTTATTACTGATGTCATTATTCTTTAACGCACTCGTACGGGTCATTGCTAAGAGGGGGCAACTCAAACATGAACGCTAAACGAACGGATTTTCTGGCGACGGTCATCATTGACTTAATCGTTGCTACCGTGGTGGGAATTCTGGTATTCCTACTGGCTTACATTCTAATTTCTGGGTTGCCACACGTGAGCTGGTCATTTCTGACCGGAACGACCGATGCCTTCAGTGGTGCCGGTGGGATTGGCGTGCAACTGTTCAATTCCTTTTACCTGTTGGTTCTGACTATGGTGATCTCAATTCCCATTTCATTGGGAGCAGGGATTTATTTGGCGGAATACGCCAAGGACAATTGGCGGACCAGCTTGATTCGTTCCGCCATCGAAGTCTTGAGCTCATTGCCATCCGTGGTCGTTGGGTTGTTTGGTTTCCTACTGTTCGTGGTGAAGTTCAAGATTGGTTTCTCCGTTATCTCTGGGGCCATCGCGCTGACCTTCTTCAACCTGCCGCTGTTAACGCGGAACATTGAAGAGTCACTTAGTGCGGTCTCTCGAAGCCAACGGGAAGCCGGGCTGTCACTCGGTCTGTCCAAATGGAAGACGGAAATCGGTATCATCTTACCCGTTGCCTTGCCAGGAATCGTGACCGGGATCGTCTTGAGTGCCGGCCGGGTCTTCGGGGAAGCCGCTGCCTTGATCTACACGGCTGGGCAAAGCGCCCCCGTCACCAACTTCGCTGACTGGAACCCGATGGATGCGGCCAGTCCGCTGAACCCGTTCCGACCAGCAGAAACGTTGGCGGTTCATATCTGGAAAGTGAACACGGAAGGATTGGCCTCCAATGCGGCGCAATTGTCCGCGGCGGCTTCGGCGGTGCTGATCATTGCCGTTCTGTTGTTCAACTTGGGCGCACGGCTACTGGGAAACTTCCTCTACCGTCGTGTCACGGCCAGCAAGTAAGGGGGGACTGCTATGTTAAAACAATATTCATTTGAAGAAACTGCGGTGCAGACCTTCGACGACAAGACGCCATTGGCCATGAAGACGGAGAACCTCCAAGTCTTTTACGGGACCAATCATGCCATGCACGATGCCAACTTGGCCTTTCCTAAGAATCAGATCACCGCATTGATTGGGGCGTCTGGTTCTGGGAAGTCGACGTACTTGCGGTCATTGAACCGAATGAACGATGGCATCGCCACGGTCACCGGCAAGATTTGGTATCACCACGTTGATATCAATGAACCGACCGTTAATATTTACGAGATTCGCCGGCACATCGGCATGGTTTTCCAACGACCTAATCCGTTTGCCAAGTCGATTCGAGAAAACATTATCTATGCGTTACGGGCCAATGGTCTGAAGAACAAAGCAGAACTAGAAGAACGTGTGGAGAAGAGTTTGCGTGGCGCGGCGCTGTGGGATGAAGTCAAGGACTCACTGGACAAGAGCGCATTATCTCTGTCCGGGGGTCAGCAACAACGGCTGTGCATTGCCCGGTCAATTGCGATGGAACCCGATGTGCTGTTGCTAGATGAACCTTGTAGCGCGCTGGATCCCATTTCCACGGTCAAGGTAGAAGAGACGCTGCTAGAACTGCAGAAGAAGTACACGATTATTATTGTGACCCACAACATGCAACAAGCTGCGCGGGTCAGCAGTCAATGTGCCTTTTTCCACTTGGGACACGTTATGGAATACACGCCGACGGGAACGATGTTTAGCAATCCACAAATTCCAGTCACCCAAGATTATATCGCCGGGAGCTTCGGTTAATCGAGTTCGTGGGTCAGTACAAGACGCTGATCCACGAGCTTTTTTGAGTGCCGTCAAGACCTTGCTTGTCGTATAATGAACATATCAAGGTTTTGGGAGGAATTGCCGATGAATAGGAAAGCGTGCATGGTGGGGGTGGCCCTCTTGGGCGCGCTGGCTGGCGGAACGGTGACGGCCAATGCTAGCACCCAATATCTGGGAGTCACGACCCACAAATTTTTACAGACCAAACGTAAGATTGTGACCAAAAATACGGCGAAGACTGCGACCATCACTATCCCCAAGGGGACCGTCGTGCAGATTCAAGCCATCAGTGCCAGCAATGGTAAGACGGCGGTCGGTCTGAACATTAATCAGTTGAGCTATCACATTCGCAAGACGGACCACCAAAAGGGCCTTATGACCCGGTCGATTGCGGCGACCACGAAGAATTTTAAACACGTCTCCGTGCCCAAATACTTAGCATTTTACGCGACACAAAAGACCTATCCCGATGGTGCGTTGCGCAACTACAAGGGTGATGGTAATCTGTTCAAGGGAACCAAGTATCCGAAGAATGACACGAAGGCCAAGCTGGCCCGTGTACACATCACGCCGGATGGTTACCTGGAGTATTATAAGCGCAGTGCCTTTATTAATAAGAAAGTTGACGGCAAGCCCACGACATCGGTCAAGATTACTAAGGCTGTGCGGCCGGGGAAGAGCGGCAAGACGACCCTGTACACCAAGAGCGCGGTGCCCAAGGCCATTGGGACCAAGGTCAAGACTAGTGGTAAATACCGTTACAAGATAACGATTAAGCGGCTTAAACAGTATTACGCCACCACATTTTATCAGTCCAAGACCAAGAACGTCTTGAATTCCATTGAGATTGCGGCCGGCTACCAGGTCGGTAAGCAGCAGTACTTCATGAGCGAGTCCACGGTCTACCCAGCTTAACCAATTAAAAAAGCAGCAAGTCCCTCAGCGTTGACTGAGTTGACTTGCTGTTTTTTAATGATGCATCTTGAATTCCAAGTAGCGGTCGTTGTATAGCTGGACCTTGGCTGGCGACAAGTCACGGTAGACCTGCAGGTGGTCAAGGGTGGTTTGCGTCGGGTAGAACTGCCGGTCGTCGCGGACTGACTTGGGTAACAGGGCCTTAGCCTTGGTGTTCGGCGTGGCGTAACCAATGTAGTCCGCGTTCTGGGCCGCGTTGGTAGGTTTGCTCATGAAGTTCAGGAAGGCGTAAATGGCGTTGTAGTGTTGCGCCGTCTTGGGGATGACCAGGTTGTCGATCCACAGGTTACTGCCCTCACTCGGCACGACGTAGTGGAGGTGATGGTTGTTGGCCAGCATTTCTGCCGCCTCACCGGACCAGTCCACCGCGATAGCCGCCTCGTCTTGGGCCATGTACATCTTGATTTCATCAGCCACGATGGCTTTCACGTTGGGCGCCAACTGATTGAGCTTCTTCTCGGCAGCCAGCAATTTCTGCGGGTCAGTCGTGTTCATCGACTGATGCTGGGTGACCAGCGCCATGCCCATGATGTCACGAGCCGAGTCGATCAACATGATTTGGTCCCGGAACTTGGGTGACCAGAGATCTTGCCAATGCTGAACCTGACTGGCTTTGACGAATTTGTCATTGTAAATGATGCCCAGGGTGCCCCAGAAATACGGCATGGAGTAACGATTGCCGCGGTCGAAGGACTGGTTGAGAAATTGCGGGTTGAAGTTGTGCCAACCGGTCAGACGGCTTTTATCCAGCGGCTGAAGTAAGTGGGCGCGTTTCATCTTTGCGACCATGTACTCGCTAGGCACGGCCAGATCGTAGTGCGTCCCGCCCTGGTTGATCTTGGTGTACATGGCTTCATTGCTGTCAAAGGTCTCAACGTTGACGTGATAACCAGTTTCCTTTTGAAATTTCGTCAGGAGGCTGGGATCAATGTAGTCGCCCCAATTGTAGAGGTTCAAGACTTTATCACCAGTACTGCCGCTGGAGCGTTCCAGTTGCGAACTGCTATAGGCAAGTAGGCCGCAGATGGCAAGCAGGCCGATAATCAGACTCACTAAACGTTTCATGAGGCCACCTCCCGCTTACGATGCTTACGCTTGCGACTGGCTTGTTGGATCCAGTAGTAGCCGCCCACCAGTAACAGTGAAAATAAAAACATGACCCCGGAGAGCGCGTTGATCTCCAGGTTGATGCCTTGCCGGGCTCGCGAGTAGATTTCCACGGACAACGTGGAGAAGCCGTTACCGGTCACGAAGAAGGTCACGGCAAAGTCGTCTAGTGAATACGTCAATGCCATGAAGAACCCCGCGAAGATGCCGGGCGAAATGAAGGGGATGATGACCTGTGACAACAGTTGTCGGGTCGTGGCCCCGAGGTCTTGCGCGGCATCCAGCATGGACGACGACATTTCCCGTAGCCGGGGGAGGACCATCAAGACCACGATGGGAATCTCAAAGGCAATGTGGCTCATCAGGACCGAGCCAAAGCCCAGGGGAATCTTGAGCATCGTGAAGAAAATCAGGAAGCTGGCCCCGATGATGACGTCGGGCGAGACCATCAAGACGTTGTTCAGCGTCAGGAGTGAGTCGCGCGTGACCCGCTTGGTGGTTCGGTTGATGCTCAGCGCGCCCAGGGTCCCAATCAGTGTGGCAATCAATGAGGACAATAGAGCGACTAACAACGTGTTAGCCACGATTGCCAGCATCCGCGCGTCACTGAACAGCGTTTGGTAATGGCGCCAGGTGAAGCCGTGATAATTGGTCATGGTCTCGCCCTGACTGAAGGAATAGACGATCAGAAAAATAATCGGCGCGTACAGAATAATGAAGACTAGAATCAGGTAGGCCTTCGCCAATCGTTGTTTCATCGTGGTGTCCCTCCCTTCGGCCGTTGATCTCCGGTCAGGGTCATGACGATAATCATGGCGATAATCAGGACCACCCCAATCGTAGATCCCATGCCCCAGTTCATGGTGGTCAGGAAATGTTCTTCGATCGCCGTCCCTAGGGTGATGACCTTGTTACCGCCAATCAGGCGCGTCAACATGAAGAGGGAGAGCGAGGGGATGAAGACGGCTTGGACCCCAGCCTTGACACCGGGCAACGTCAGCGGGAAGATGACCCGCCGAAAAGTCTGCCAGTTGCTGGCACCGAGGTCACGGCTGGCGTTGACGAACGCAGGATTCAGGTCGTCGAGCGCGTTAAATATCGGTAGAATCATAAACGGAATCTGGATATAGGTGGCCACGAAGATAAAGCTGGCATTGGTGAAGAGAATTTGTTGCGGTCCGATGCCGATGAACGTGAGAAACTGATTCGCCAGGCCAGCCTGACTGAAGATGCCAATGAACGCGTAGGCCTTCAATAAAATATTGATCCAGGTCGGCAAGATTACCAATAATAGCCAGAACTGACGGTGTTTCAATTGATGGAGAAAGTAGGCCGTGGGGTAGCTGATCAGCCCGGTAAATAGGGTAATCAGAAAGGCATACCACACGGAGTTCAACGTCATCTTGAGATAGGTGGCGGATTGGAAATAAGTGCTGTAATTGCCGAACGTGAAGTGGTGGCCCAGATCAAAGAAGGATTGGTAAATGATCAAGGCGACTGGTGCGATGACGAACAGCACCAGCCACAGGCCGTAGGGGATGAAGTATAGCCAGGTCTTACGTTTCGTCACGGGTCTCATCCTCCGTTTCGTAAGTCTCCAGGCGCGCGTCGAATTCGGCTTCCTTCTCGCCAAAGCGCATGACGTGCAGGTCTTGGGGGCGGAAGGTAATGCCCACGGCCGCGCCGTCCTCTGCGGGGTTGACTGAGTGGATCAGCCAGTCATTGCCCAGATTGTCGGTGGCCGCGATTTCATAGTAGTCGCCGCGGAACAGCTGGGTGTTGATGGTTACCGTTAGCTTGGCGTGGTCAGGGTCGGTCAGTGTCAGGTCTTCAGGGCGAATCACGATTTCGACCGGTTCGTTGACGGGAATCCCAGCGTCAGCACACTCAAACTGGTGGCCGCCGAACGCCACTTGGAAATCGGCAATCATTTTACCGGGTAAGATGTTACTCTCGCCGATGAAGTCGGCGACGAAATGGTTGATGGGTTCGTCATAGATGTCGACCGGCGAGCCACTCTGCAAGACCTCGCCTTGATTCATGACAAAGATCTCATCGCTCATGGCGAGGGCTTCTTCCTGGTCGTGGGTCACGAATAAGAAGGTGATGCCCAGCCGTTGCTGGAGGTCACGCAATTCGTATTGCATTTGGCGGCGCAGCTTGGCATCCAGTGCGGACAGGGGCTCGTCTAGCAACAGGACTTGCGGTTCCATGACGATAGCACGGGCAATGGCGATCCGTTGTTGTTGCCCCCCGGACAACGCGCTGATTTCACGGTCACCGTAATCGGCAAGTTGGACCAGTTTCAGCGCTTGGGTCACGCGTTTTTCAATTTCAGGTTTCGGTGTTTTTTTCAAGGTTAAGCCAAAGGCCACGTTTTCCGCCACGGTCATGTGGGGGAAGAGGGCGTAGTCTTGGAAGACAGTGTTGACGTTGCGCTTGTTGGCGGGCACGGCATTGATTCGCTTCCCGGCAAACAGCACGTCACCTTCAGTCACATCGGTAAAACCAGCAATCGTACGTAAAATCGTGGTCTTACCGCAGCCTGATGGGCCGAGTAGGGTGTAAAACTTCCCGGGCTCCAACGTCAGGTTAATATTTTTCAAAATCGTATGGGAGCCGTAACGCTTGGTGACTTGACGCAATTCAATAATCGATTGGGACATCAGGCGACCTCCTCTAAGATAATTTTGGTTGCGGCCGTAACGGGGCAACCTTTTTGATTATAGCGGGTTTAGCGGGAAAATGAAACGAAAAAAGATGGCGATTGAATCAGCTAATTTAGACGTGAGATTTAGGGCAGAGACTATCCAAAAACGGCCGAGACCAATGGCCCCGACCGTGGGATGTTGCCTATAGCCTAACAGGCGCTGACAACAAAGACCATCGTCAGGCTAGTGGATGTGTCTAAAATTAAGCGGACCGTCTAAAACCGTCGTTCTAAGACGAAGGCGCGTCCGTAAGTTTGCGGTGTGCTGATCGGTGATGTCGCGAACTATCCCAACGAGTTAGCCGCGGTCGGTGGCCCACAACACGGTTGAATGTGCGACCGCGGCTAACAGGGGATGCAGCAGTTGATGCTTGAGGTTACGCTGAATATAGCACTTTTTGTTGATGGCGGTTGCAGAGAAAAATACTTTCAATTTATAGTGAAAAAAGTCGCACAAAATGTTGCAATCGTAACAGCTATACCTGATAATTAAGAGGTTTCCTACCCACACTAGCAACAGTGGGGAGGTGAATCCTTATGTTGCAAGTTTTTTTTTGCGCCACTCGTTGTTGGACTCCTGGTTGCCATCTTTACGGACTGGTTGGAACGTAGGCGGCATAGGTAGCTTTAGGTGACTTCTGACCCACCCGTTTATTTAATTTGACGTATAAAAAAGCCTCCGACTAGTCCAATAGTCGGGGGCTTTGGTGAATCCAGTGTTACAAGCTTCTTTTGTACCTTAAGTATACCACAATTGTCATAGATGACAACTGGCAGGCTCAAAACGAGTCATCCTATGAACAAATATGAAAATTAAAAACTGCCAGCCGCTAAGCTAACAGTTCCATGTTGCCCCTGCCAAGGTGTGTTTTCAGCGATAGCCGCGCAAAGGCGACTATCTGCGGTGAAGGCAAGTGTACGCGAAGTTGCCATAAAAAAATGAGAACGTTATCGTAGCCACGCTTGGTGCCACCGTTCTCATTACGGGCATTCTTCAATGGACCCTACCGGATTTGAACCGACGACCTCCTGCATGCGAAGCAGGCGCTCTCCCAACTGAGCTAAGGGCCCATACCACTTATGCTTTCCATTATATCACGATGATTGAAAATGTTAATGCAAAAGTGGATTTTGACTTTAAAAATTTAGTGCTTGAACTTCTCGAAGAGGTGTTGCCAAAGGCTTTGGCTATCCGTTTGTAGCATCAACCGCTGGTATTGGCGACCAATATAAATGGCGAAGAGGGCCGTTGCCACAATCAAGATAGCCAATGATCCCCATTGCTCGCCCCAACCTGCGGTACCATTGATGATCCGCATCGGCATGAAGTATGACGAGAAGAAGGGGACGTACGACAGAATTTTTACGGCCAGCGCATCCATATTGTTTTGGAACGGGAAGGTGGCAAAGAAGCCTAACATCCCCAACATAACAACCGGTTGGGCGGCCTTAGAGGCATCCTCAGCTTTGGCAACCAAAGCCCCACTGTAGGCGGCCAGAATCGTGTAAATAACCACGCCGAACAGGAGGTACAGCATGTTTAGATTAAACAGGTTGTGGAACACGCCACTGACCAGGGCTTGATGCGCGACGACCAGCCGGTGAATGCCAGCGTAGTTCATGGCGATGGCGTATCCCGCCCAGCCACCTAACAGGTAGATGACGATTTGGGTGATGATCATCAGGAGAATCCCGGTAATCTTACCCACAAAGTAGCTGGTCGCCGTGGTACTGGAGAAGATGATTTCCATAATCTTCGTACCCTTTTCCGAGGCGATTTCCTGGGACGTAATCGAGGAATAGGTGATGAGGATGATATAGATCATGGTCACCAGTACCCAGAAGGAAATCAGTCTGACCAGGTTGGAGGTCCCGGCCTTAGTGGCGACGTGTTGTTTCAACACGGGTGTTTGGGCCAGGGCCTTTTGTTGCTTCGGCGATAAGTTGGCCGTTTGATAGTTTTTGACCTGCTGGTATTGCGTCAGGAAGTTCTTGACCTGCGCCTGTAGCCCATTACTCATGGACTTACTGCCATGATAATCGCCGCGTAACCGGGCACCGTCATTACTAAGGGTCAGGTAGCCGGCCAAATGGTTGGCCTTAACGGCTTTTTTGGCGGTGGAGACCGTGGTGATCTTGGTATTGATGTTGTCCGAATGCTGCTGCAGATAGCTGGTACGCAGGGCCTTGGTGTTACTGATTACGGCGACTTGGCTACTACTTTGATTGCTATTGGCGCTGATATAGCTGATACCGGCCGTTAAGGCAATCATCAGAAAGGGGCCGAGGATCATGAACAGAAAGCTCCAGGATTTGACCTGTCGCAGATAAGTCTCAAAGGTGACGACCCAGGTTTTAGACATGTTCCTCACCTACTTTCAAGCGGAAAATTTCGTCCAGGGTCGGCGGCTGTTGACTGAATTCTTCAATGTAGTGGCCCTGCGTCAGTGCGTCAAAAATGGCGGGGCCCGCGGTGGCCGCGGTCAGGTGCAGGATGTAACGGTGACCATGGCGGTGCGTGACGCTGGCAACACCGGGTAACGCGGCCAGTTGTTCGGTCGACCAACTGGTGGTCACGAAGAGTTCGGTCTTGCCAAATTGTTCGCGAACGTCATCGAGGGTGCCGTGCAAGACCACGTTGCCCTTGCGTAGCATCACCAGCCGGTCGCACACTGCCGTGACGTTTTCCATGTCATGGCTGGAGAAAATAATGGCCGCCCCCCGTTGCTTGGCGGTTAAAATGGCCTGCTTCAACAAGTCAGCGTTGACCGGGTCCAGCCCACTAAATGGTTCATCTAAGATGATGAGCTTGGGTTCATGAATCAGCGTACAGATCAGTTGGACCTTTTGTTGGTTCCCTTTGGAAAGGTCCTTGATCTTACTCTTTCGGGTCCCCTTAACGGCGAAGCGTTGTAGCCAGTCGTCGATCTGGGGCCGAATGGCCTTGGCCGATTGTCCCTTGAGCCGGGCCAGGTAAACGATTTGCTGTTCAATGGTGAGCTTCGGCATTAAGCTTCGTTCTTCTGGCAGGTAGCCGATTTGGTCGAAGTCTTCAGCGGACAAGGTGTGGCCTTGCCACTGAATCTGACCGTTGTAGTCAATGAAATTCAAAATACTGTGAAAAGTGGTGGACTTACCGGCGCCGTTTTGACCGATCAAGCCTAGTATCTGGCCGTCAGGGACATCAAAACTCACGTCATTGAGCGCCTTGACGGGGCCAAATTCCTTACTGATGTGCTGAATGCTTAACATGGCATTTTCGCTCCTATCGCGATTGATACTGTTATTATACGCATACCTGGGTTGGAAACTAAAGGCGGGTAGACACTTTGTAAGGTTGCTGTCATCTAAGCGCGTTGTACCATAATATTAATTATAATACGGGGGAGAGACTAAAACGGCCAACCAGGGCAAAGGGGCCCGGTTGGTCGTCTTGAACGTTTTTACTTTCTATTCTGCGGTTGCGCAGTACTGTTGACCTGCGCTTGCGCCGGGGCCACTTTACGGGCCGGACGCATGTTGAAGATGATGTTGAGCAAGACGGCGGAGAAACTACCGATGACCACGCCGTTGTTCATGACGATCTGTAAGGACTGGGGCAGGGCTTGGAAAATCTGTGGGTAGACCGTGACGCCTAAGCCCAAGCCAATCGAGATGGCGGAGACCAACAGGTTGTTGTTGTCCTTGAAATCAACTTGTTGGAGCATCCGGATGCCTTGTACCCCAACCATCCCAAACATCACGATCATCGCACCACCCAAGACGGGATCGGGAATGACCGTTGCCAATGCCCCAATCTTAGGCAAGAGACCCAGCAGCATCAAGAAGGCTGCGGAGAAATACAGCGGCTTACGCGTCTTCACGCCGGAGAGTTGGACGACGCCGACGTTTTCAGAGAAGGTTGAGTAAGGGAAGGTGTTGAACAGGCCGCCCAGAATCACGGCGATGCCTTCTGCCCGGTAACCACGCTTTAGGTCCTTTTCGCCAATTTGCTTGCCGGTGATCTCACCTAAAGCAAAGAAGACGCCGGTCGATTCGACCATGGTGGTCAACGAGACTAAGATCATGGTCAGAATCGAGGACCACTCGAACTTGGGCGTGCCGAAGTAGAAGAATTGGGGCAGGTGGAACCAGCTGGCTTGGCCGACTGCTTTCAACGAGACCATTCCCATGGCCGCCGCAATGAACGTCCCAATCAAGATACCAGCCAGAATCGACAATGACTTCAGGAAGCCTTTTGCAAAGGCGTTGAGGCCCAAAATGATACCCATGGTCAAGAAGCCGACCAGTAACATCTTGGGGTCACCGAAGCTCTTAGCCGTCGCGTCGCCGCCACCCAAGTCCTGAAAGCCCACGGGAATCAGGGTGAAGCCAATGATGGTGATGAGAGATCCGGTCACGACTGGCGGGAAGAAATGCTTGATCTTCGAGAACCAGCCAGCGCTTAAGAAGACGAAGATACCGGCGCTGATGATGGCCCCGTACATGACGCCCACCCCGTACTGATTACCAATGGCACTCAATGGCGTCACGGCTTGTACCGCACAGCCTAACACGACAGGCAGGCCGATCCCGGTCAACGGGGTGCGCTTGAGCTGCAACAAAGTCGCGACCCCACACATGAAAATATCGGCACTGATCAGGTAGGCCATTTGCATGGCGTTGAAGTGAAGCGCGCCCCCAATTAGGAGGGGCACAATGACGTCGCCGGAATACATTGCTAATAAATGCTGAAACCCTAAGATGGCCGCACGCCATGTGGAAAGTGGCTGGCTGGTCGCTGATGATGTGGACGTTGTTGATTTGGACTGCAAGACAATTTCCTCCTTGATGTGATGTCTATTCGCCCGGTTGATGAAAACAAAAAAACTCCCTTTGCAAAAAGGGGGCTTTGAAAACTCGCCGACGAACTCTTTTCATCGGCAAAAAGAGTTTCGTCCTCAATTTGCTTATAGTCCAGAATTTACGGTTCTGGGTAGAAACTCGCCAACCTTATTATGGCATTATATAGGCAATCACATATTTTTAAATTAGAATGACACTTACTTTACCACGTGCTCCTGAAAAAAACAATCCCTGTTGTCATTTCCGGATTTTGTGCCAGAGATTTTTCAGAATGTCGCCGAACCAGTGGAGCACCGGGCCCCAGTCGGCCATTCCGCCCGATGAACTGTACTTCTTGGGATGGACGTGAACCCCGGGAACATAGACTTTGTCGCGATCTTCGTTTTTTGACATTTATGAGTCATCCTCTCCGAATTCTAACTTAATTTTACCGCAAGTAAGGTACAATGTGGATAACGAGTTTGAGAGAGCTGCCACGCGGTTCAGTCTCCCAACACCACTCTGATCCTTTGACGAAAGAAGCTGACAGTTTTGAAGAAAATTTTAGCCATTCACACCGGCGGCACCATTTCCATGTCGCAAAATGACCAAGGCGAGGTCGTTCCCAACGCCCAGAACCCGATTGCCCAACAGGAGACCATCCTGGCTGGCCGCGTCGAGTTATTTACCGATGAGATGTTCAATCTGCCCTCACCGCATATGACGCCCGTGGAAATGCTGCAAATCAAGCAACGCATCGCTCAGGCCGAACGTGACGGCATCGACGGCGTGGTCATCACCCACGGGACCGACACGTTGGAGGAGACGGCGTACTTCTTAGACCTGACGCTACCCAGTACGATTCCTGTCGTGGTGACAGGGGCTATGCGCTCGTCTAACGAGGTCGGTTCCGATGGCCTGTATAATTTTCAATCCGCTATCGAAGTGGCCGCAGACGACGCCTCACGGGGCAATGGCGTGATGGTCGTGATGAACGACGAGATTCACACGGCGCGCTACGTGACCAAGACCCACACCACCAACGTGGCCACGTTCCGGACACCGACCTTTGGCCCGATTGGGATTGTCGCCAAGGATCACGCGGTGTATTTCCAAAAATTAATTCGCCAAGACACCTGCGACATCGACCACGTCACGGCCGGCGTATACCTCTTGAAGGCCTACGCGGGGATGGATGGCAGTTTATTTGATTTTCTCGACAACGACCGGACCACGGGATTAGTCATCGAAGGTCTAGGCGCAGGAAACCTGCCACCGCAAACCTTACCGGCCATTCAGCGCCTATTGGACCGGCAAATTCCCATCGTCCTGGTCTCACGGTGTTATAATGGCGTCGCCGAAGATATTTACGACTACCAAGGCGGCGGCATCGAACTCCGGAAAATGGGATTGATGTTGTGCCAAGGCCTTAACGGTCAAAAGGCCCGTATCAAGCTGTTAGTCGGACTGAGCGCCGGTCTGACAGGACAAACACTGGCTAAATTTCTGAGCACGGCCGTTTCTTAAGCAACGGTAACGTACTTGACGGGCTATTTCTGTCAATATATGGTAAGATTTTCTGCATAGTAAGAAAAAGGGGGTCGTCATGTGAATTCAATTGTGAATGACTTAAACCGGGCATTAGATCGGCATTTGCTGGTCAATGTGTACCAAACAAATCAAGATGTGGTTTATACCGGATACGTGACGGCAGTTGGCGCAACCGGCATCATCTTAGCCACCTATGATGACTTCGGGATATCCGATGGCGCCGTCTTCTTAGCGTTAAATGTGATCGATGAAGTTGAGTTTGCTAGCGAAGATTTGGAAAATATGGCGTTTCGGATTCAACTTGCGCGGGATGAACAATTCATTCAAGCGGGTGGCTTGTCCATGACGCTCGATGGTCGTCGGGACTTGCGGCGACAGGTGTTGAGTCACGCTTGGGTCGACCATTTAGTCTTGATGATCGTCTTGAAAAATGATGAACACTTCTACGAAGGCCTGGTCACCAGCGTTGCCAGCGACGTGGTGGGGGTCCAGTTGATCAATAAATTTGATTTCAGCGACCAGCCAGCCTTGACGTTGAACCCAGCTGACATTGAAGTCATTGAATTTCAAGGCCGCGAGTTGACCCTACAAGGCATCGCGGCGTCACGGCTACGGCAGTTGGCCCATGAGGACCAAGTAGCCGTCACGGATGCCGACCAGTTTCACGATACGCTGTCACAACTAGTGGGCAAGGACCCACTGGTGGCACTGATTCCCGAGCACAATCGTGAATTATTCTACGTCGGCCGCATCAACGCCCTGACAGACGATGCCGTCATCTTGAGCCTGCTCGACATGACGGGGCAGTTCGGGGGCTACACCCTGATGCGCTTGAGCGAGTTACACGCCATCGTGATCGAGTCGGATTACCTGCAGACCATGCGCCTGTTCACGCTCCTCAACCGGGCTCGGCAACAGCCGATTCAGCCGGTATTAAACGACGAGCGGTTGTTCGATGAGACGGTCGATCAGTTTCAGGCGCGCTTGAGCCAAGCCGCGGCGTTTCAAACCATCGTTCACATCAAACTTAAGGGTGGCGATGACCTGAGCGGCTATCCCAGTCACGTTGCCGGCGGCCGGTTCATTTTCCACAAGGTGGAAGACGTCGACCTCGACCACGTGGGGACGGTTTATCAGATCAGCGATGTGGACGAGATTTCCTTCGGCTACATGGACGCTTACCTGGTCGAACGCCAGTTGCGCATCGAAGGTGAACCTTAGACAGCCGCCTGTCGTTGCGCGAAAGTCTAGGCTGGAACGCTGGTTAAATTGGCTAAACTGGATGCCTGCGGCTGCTAAAAACTCCACCTGCTATGGGGAACACCTTCAGCCAAAAGGCGGGCTTCCAGTTCGCTTGTGCTAGGTTACTGGGTCGACACAGCTGGCTACGTTCTTGGCAGCCTCCGGCGGGTTGGTGCGTGAGGGCAACTGGTTCTAAGCGCTGGTTGTCATTGACAAGTCTTACTGTAGCCGTGAGTGAAGTGAAATCTAGGCTCAGCCGGGGAATTTAGTAGCGATTCTTGCTACTAAATTGGTGACTTTGAGACGTGGTTTTCGGCTCAAAGCAAGGTCCGAGACCGTTCTTTGGCTCGGGCCGTCCTCCCCCAGCGTTCCAGCCTAGAGCTTCACGTAACGGTAAGGCGGCCGGTCAGATCTATGTCCAATTTAAAATTTGAATCAAATTGACTAACTGTGGCCGGGATTGCCGGCCACTTACATAAGGAGTTTGTTAAACATGAAATGGCAAAATTTACCGCGCTGGGCACGGGACACGATCTCTGTCGTCGGCGCAATGGCAGTTTTGTTGGTCATCTACGATGCGTTTTTTGCCAAGCACGTTAACTGGGTACTGGTACCCATCCAAATCGTGGTGGCATTATTAGCCGTTGGCGTGTGGAGCTACTTTAGCTACCGCAGTCAGCAGAAACGCAAGCTGGCTGAGCAACAGAAGGCCGAGGCAGCTAAACAGCGCCAAGAAAAGCGCGAAGCCGAAAAGGTGGCCGGTGCCAAGATGGCTGCGGCGACCCGGGAGAAGAACTTGGCGCGCAACCAGGCACACCAGCAACGGCGAAACGACTAAGGAGGGATCGCGGTGGCAGCTGAACTGAAATTTTGTCCGCATTGTGGCGCGGCTGTGAGTGCGACTGATACGGTTTGTCCGCAGTGCCAGACCGACCTGCGACCTTACCGGGAGTCCCCCAAGCCGCCAGCTAAGAGTCAGAAATTAAATTTGTCATCGCTGTACGCCAACCCGTACCGTGAAGGCATGAAACGTTTGCAGGCCAAAGAAGGGGCTACCACTAGCAAGTCAAAACGGCGCTGGCACTGGCCCTGGTCAAAGGAGTGACAACAATGGCTGAATTTGCAGTGATTCGCGGCGACATCACCGAAAGTAAGGTGGATGCCATCGTCAATGCGGCGAACACCACGCTGTTAGGTGGGGGTGGCGTTGACGGTGCCATTCATCGTGCGGCGGGGCCAGAACTTTTTGCGGCCTGCGTCCCACTGAACGGGTGCCGGACGGGTGAAGCTAAGATCACCCCTGGGTTTAAGCTACCAGCCAAATGGGTGATTCATACGCCAGGACCGGTGTGGCACGGTGGGCAACAGGGCGAGCCAGAGCTGTTGGCCAGCTGTTACCGCAATAGCTTACGCCTGGCCATGGCGCACGGGTGCCAGACGGTTGATTTTCCATCGCTGAGTACTGGCGTATACGGTTACCCGCTAGAAGACGCGGCGGCCGTGGCGACCCAAACGATTGCGACGGTCTTGGCCAAGAGCAATGATCTCCAGCGGGTCCGGTTAGTGGCGTTTGACGATGCCACTGCGGCGGCCTACCGTGGTGCTTGGGCGCAAGTTGTCGATTGAATTAATTTGTAAACAAATAGACGCACCAAAACGTTAGTGGGTTTCCCTAACGTCTTGGTGCGTCTGGTCTTTTCATTCGTGTTGTTAGTGGGGCTTTGTGGCAATGAACCCCTTTAAAGCACTCTGTTCCTCGCTGGTTGGGGCGAGTTCACCGGTCTTGATGGCGTGAAACTTCTCGACGGACAGCCGAGAGCCAAAGGCCATTTCTCCATCTGTCTTATCGTATTTCTTTTGGTAGGCGATGATTGCTTCGGCCAAATCGTTTAATTCTTGACTCATTAATATCCCTCCAAATGATAATCCTAATGACTGCTTAAGTTCATTATACTAAACTTTTCAAAAAGCGGTGGAATAAGTCCCGATATCTGGAAGTTTTTTTCAATAAAGCTTGCTGAATCGGGAAAAATTGCGTAAAATTAAATGCAATATGAAAACGGGTCGGACTGCGGTTGTCAACCAATGTTGCGAATTTGTTAGAAAACTAACGTTAGCCTGTCACAGTTTTGCAATGCGAAGCGGTTAAGCTAGTTATTAGATTATTTTAGTAAGCTGACTGTGAGGTGGCAGGGTGAATTTAAGACATATTATTGGCAGCCTCATGGCCGCAGTGATCATTTTGGGCGTCGTGAGTGGCCTTGCCTGGTTCACGATGGGCAAACGCACTGTGACGCACCAAAGTACTACTCCCGTAGGCGTTTTGGACGCCCCACACGTCCGTAATTTTCGGGCTAGTGTGAAATAACGCGGAATTATCCGCCCCGAAGTCGGGTCTCCCGGCTGTGTCATTTTAAACTTTTGGTAATCATTGTGATTACACACTACAGTCACTTGTAGTTTATCAAGCAGGAAAACAGGTCGGCCTTCGGGCAGGCCTGTTTTTCTACACAAAAGTCACGTTGGTATGTAAGGTGACTCAACATTGTCGGGAACTAAAAAGACCTGTCCAGATTAGGATAGGTCTCGTGTGTATTGGTCGTTAATAGGCTTCTCAGTAGCCTGGTACAGAGAGCTGAACTAATTGTTGATTAACGCTTACTCTAGTAGCTGAAACTCTGCCAAATATGGGTTCAGCCGTGGGAGTTACCTTAGCGGCAGGTTTTATGCCGGTTAGGTAACTGGCGACTTTGAGACACGTCTTTCGGCTCAAAGTCGAGGAGACGAGACCGAACTTTGGCTCGTCCCGCCGCCCACCGCGTTCCGACCCATATTTGGCAGACTGCAGGCGGTCAGCACGGACCGTGTCACTAGCGATTAATTAAAATGAAACCAGTCACTCTGATTGCGGCGGACATCACTGCGGATACCGAAGAAGTAGATCAGAAAAGCCGCCACGGCCACACCTAGCACCACCGTCCACAGCCAATTTTGCGTGTGGATGAAGGTGAAGTAGGCAAAGCCCAGGGTGCTGAGGCCAATTAAAATCAAATTAAAGATCAGGTGCTTGCTGTGAATGAAGGCGACAGCAAGCGCCATGACGACGGCACCACCAAACATGTTGTCACCACTTAATTTGCTACCAGGATTGCTGAACAGGGCGTACAACTCAATGGCTGCGCCCAGCGCCACAGCCAGGTAACCGAAAAATTCTAGAAATGTTAAACGTGACGTTTTCAAAAGTGCCACCTGCTTTCTTTCGTACGGTAGCTCCATTATAACGCTCGTTTAACCGGTTGAAAATACAGATGCTGCGTTAGCACCAGTCACTTACCACTTTTCTTGGTCCAACGCCATTTGCCAGAACTGTAATTCATACCAGCTGCTCTTTTTGAAAATCTCTAGTAGGGCGGCCGTGTTATCTGGCGTGGCGACATAGTTGGCTAAGGCCAGCTGATCGTGCATGGAACTGGTGTAATCATCGGCGTTATAGGTGTCAATCCAAGATTGATAGATGGGGACTGGAGAACCCGTGCCCGCCAACGCCTGACCAATTTCCGCGTACAGCCAGTAACATGGTAACAGGCCAGCCACGGCACCCGCGGGCCCCTGAGTCATCAGCGACCGGTAAATGTGGCTGATGTAGGCGTAACAGGTGGGCGCCGGGGACTGTTGGGCAATCTCTTCGGCCGTGACATTGAGGCGGTCGAAGAAGGTTTGCCGGACGGCGATTTCACCGTCGCGTAGACTGGCAGCACCCGCCCGGAGCTGTTTGACAACACGGGGGTCGTTGCTTTGGTCGGCGGCCAGGTCGTGGAGCTTGCCGAATTCGTGTAGGTAGTAATGGTCTTGAATCAAATAATAGCGAAAGGTTGCGGCTGGTAACGTCCCCGCCTGTAGTTGTTGGATGAAGGGATGGCGTTTGGACGCGTCCCAGAGGGCTTGGGCATTGGCGTGCGCTTGATCAGTAAACATACAAAAACTCCTTTATTTTTTAAGGTAGGCCGATGAAGAGACCAACTTGAATGGTCACTAGGCTGAGGGCGAAGAGCCACCAGTCGCGGGACCGTAATGCGACCGTGACTGCGTGGGTGCGTGGCGTCCCTTCCACAAAGCCGTGTGAGGTCATGGCGGCAGCCAACTGGTCGGACCAGTTCATGGCAGCGAGGATGACTTTGAAATACAGTTGCGGCGACCACACGTGCAGCTCCTGACCACGCATCAACGCGGCTGCCCGAATAGTGGCGACCTCCGCTTGGATCTTGGGCATCAAGTTGAATGCGGCCAGAAAGCCGTAAGCGAATTTCGCCGGCAGCTTGGCGTTTTGTTCCAGCGAACGGGTTAGCGTCAGAGGATCGGTGGTCTGCGTGAACAGCCCGCCCATGTAAACGTAAACGAACATCCGCGTGAATAAGACGATGAGAAAGTGGTGGCTGGCCGTGCCTTGCAGGGTCAACGACCAGACCAGGGCGCTGGCGAAGAACAACGGTACCAGCGTCAGCCACAACAGCCGTCTGAGCGTGATGTGATTAAAAAGCATCAGCCCGAGGCTCACGATGATGAGGGCCACGTTGACCGCCCAGACCTGCGTGAAGGACACTTCCAGGGCAATCAACACGACCAGTGCTAATTTCAAACTCGGATTCATGTTGTCGCCTCCTGGTAAGTGAGTTGCTGGTGGTCGAGCGCGAGATGCAGCGTGATCAGGTCGTCCAGGCCGCTGAGTTGGTGGCTGATCATAATCAACGTCAGCTTGAGGTCGCGCTGCACGGTCGTCAAAATCTGCATGACGACTTGAATGGACGCAAAATCCAGGCCCTTCAAGGGTTCGTCCAGCAGTAAGACGTTTGGCGCCATCATCAGCATGCACAGAAGCTGCAACTTCTTTTGCTGGCCACTACTCAGGGAGTAAATAACCTGGTCGACGTGGTTGGCGAGGTGCAGCTGGGTCAAGAGGTCCTGCACCCGTTCCGGTGTGAAGTAGGTCTGGTTGCCGAACTTCTGTGACAACGCCAGTTCCTCGGCCACGGTCACGTTGAGAAATTGGGCGCTGGCCGACTGGAACATCAGGCCGACCTGCCGCGCGTACCGTTTCCGAGAGAGCTTGTGAATGTCTTGTCCATCGTAGGTGATGCGGCCTTGGTAGTTGCCCAGCCGTACCAGGGCACGAAACAGCGTGGATTTGCCACTGCCGTTAGGGCCAGTGATCAGGGTCGCTTGGTGAGCAAACAACGACAGATCCTGTGGCTGTAATAACTGGCGTTGCGCGTGCCCCAGGGCCAGTTGCGTCCCCTGCAGGCTGACGGTGAGGTCGTCTGCGGGCAAGGCCACGTGGGTCAGCCGGAGCTTGTCGGGGGTAAAGGCGGCAAAGCGAGCCTGGGTGGCAGCGGGCGACAACAGGGTCAGTTTACCCGTGTCCAACACGGCCAAGTGGTCCACCCAGCGGTCGTAATTACTCAGATCGTGGTCGGCCAAAATGATGGTCTTGCCGCGTTGCGTACACAACGTGACCAGCTTTTCCAGCAGGGCCAGCCGAGTGGGCGGGTCGATGCTAGCGAAGGGTTCGTCTAGCAAGATGACGTCGCTGTCCATGGCAACGATGATGGCCAGCGCGACCTTCTGTTGTTCGCCGCCGGAGAGTTGCATCAGCTGGCGGTCGCGGAGGTCGGTGATGCCGATGAAGTCCAGCGCAGCCGTGACCTTAGCGGGGATGGCCGCGGGATCGACCTGCTGATTTTCCAGAGCGAACCGTAGCTCGTTGACCACGGTGTCCATGGTGAACTGCGTGCTGGGTTCTTGGAAGAGCATGGCAACGGTCGCGGCACGTTTTGCCGGCGCAATCTGCGCCAACGGCTGGCCATCAAAGGTGATGGCTCCGGCGTCGGGGAGTGGGGTGAGTCCCGCAATCAGCTTGAGTAAGGTGGACTTCCCACCACCGGACACCCCGGTCAGCAGGGAAAATTTGCCGCTGGGAAAGGTCACGTCGAGGTCATCCAAGACCGGCTGCGTGCGTTTGGGATAGGTAAATGTAAGTGCATGAACGGTTACAGTGGCCACGAAAATTCCTCCAATGTGAAACAGGGTTGGTAAAAATAAGGGTAATACATAGATTGTTTACGTTAGCGGTTTCAATTGCGTGGTGATGGGCATTGGCTGAAAAACGGTGCCAACGACCATCGCCAGTTGTGCGAGTAATCTGGTGCGAGCGGGTAGACTCTTGTCTACTGAGGTGATTACTAAACGACAATTCGTTTGGTCCTTAGTGTTGTCTGGCTTTACAGTTGGCTTGGGACAGCGTATAGCTACCAATCGTAGCCGAGAGTGAAGTGAAATCTGGGCTCAGCCGGGGAATTTAGGGGCGATTTTTGCCGCTAAATTGGTGACTTTGAGACGTGATTTTCGGCTCAAAGCAAGGTCCGAGACCGTTCTTTGGCTCGGACCGTCCTCCCCCAGCGTTCCAGCCTAGAATTTCACGTAACGGCAGGCGGCAGCAGTCTCAAGCTACTTAGTGCTGACGTTAGGTAAGACGTGGGCGCGGGCCAGCAGGTTGGTGATCAGCTTGGTCAGCACGCCACCGAAGAGGAAGACGGAAGCACAACGAACCACGAACAAGAGAATCAAGAAGCCGGGATGATAAGCAGCGTAACCACTCCGGAACAGGTCCCAAGCAAAGGTCACAATGGCGGTCGTCAGGCAACTGATGGATAGACTGGCCCAGTTGTAACGCTTGTAGCCAGTGGCGGCGAAGCCAATCTCGGCGCCAATCCCTTGAACCGCACCAGAAATTAAGGTGCTGGCTCCCCAGATGCCGCCTAGAAACATTTCAACCACAGCACCTAGGAACTCGCCAAGTGTGGCGGACCCAGGAATCCGGATGATGAATCCGGCCAAAGGGCCAGCCATGACCCAGATACCTAGTAGAATTTCATTTGCCAAGGGTTGCAGTCCAAACGGGGCCAGTGCGGCCGCTAGAATCGTGTAGACAGGATTAATGATCCAGAAAATAACACCCATAAAAATTGCGAGAATCGTTACCAGAATAATATCGCGGATATGCCAACTTTTCATAAAATGAAGCCTCCTATGAGAGTATTGACGGGGGTGCCCAACGAATAAAAAATCCCCCACTAAAGTTACTTAGTAGGGGTTCATTGATAGCACAAAAGTACGCATTCCCTTCGCTGGTGTTAACCAGAGCAGGTTCAATGGGTTTGATCTCAGCCGCGAGGCACCCCAGTCGTATTTGATTACCCTTAGCGTAACCAATTTAGCGGGTAAATGCAACCGTGACTGGAAATTATTGTGGCCAGTCATTGAGTTGTTCAGGATGGAAACGTTTTTTACAATTCAGTTACAAAGCCAGCCGAAGACATCTAAAGCGGTGAACGTGGCTATCGTGGTTAGGGGAGGCGTGCTATTCTATATAGTTAGTTAGATTAATTATTAAAGGATAGGAAGTATTGAATTTATGAGAAATTTACATCTCAGTCACTGGGCCATGGCAGTTGGCATGCTGGTCGCGCTGGGCGGTACGGCCACAACCACGGTGCCCGCCGAAGCTGCGGCTTATCACACCGTTAGCACTAAGAAAATCAAGAAGACGGCCTATCACAAGAAACACAGTAGCGGGGCCATCTACAATAAAGCGCACACCAAAAAGGTCAGCAGCTTAACGACCCATCCCCACACCACGTGGTACGCCACCAAGCAGGCCACGCTGAAACACGGCAAGTCCACCGGTATTTACCTGTACGTGCAGAATAGTAAGCACAGTGTGAAGGGCTGGATTTGGCACGGCTACCTGAAGAAGGGCAAGGCACCATTTGTCTTGACCAAGGCCAAGGCGGCGGTCGCCATGGACGCCAAGACGGGGAAGGTCGTCTGGTCCAAGCACGCCAACACCGCGCGGCCCATCGCTTCCGTCACTAAAATCATGACATTGTACCTGACACTGAAGAAAATCGATGGCAAGAAGAGTCGCTGGAATCACAAGGTCAAGATTACCAGCCGCGGATTGGTGTCGATGAGTCGGAGCGCCGATTGTGGCGGTTTTCATTTTAAATTAAATCACCGCTACACTGTTAAACAGCTGTATTACGCGGCCTTCCTGGATTCATCGAACAACGCCGCGATTGCCCTGGGCAAATGGGTCAGCGGCAGTAATAGCAAGTTTGTCCGGAAGATGAACGCCCAAGCCAAGTCTTGGAAACTGGGCAGGGCCCACTTTGTCTCGGCATCGGGTCTGGAAAATAGTGACCTGCGGCGCTTCGGCTATGCTTATGGCAAGGCCAACACCAACAAGGTCTCCGCCAAGGACGTGGCGTTGATGGCGCGGCACCTGATAACGGCCTATCCCCGCGTCTTAAAGGACGGCAAGATTGGCTCGATGAAGGTGAACGGCCAAGTTTGTCACAACTACAACAACCTCTTGAAGGGGCGCAAATACTACCGCGCTTCTTTGAAGGTCGACGGCTTGAAGACGGGCTACACGCCAAGCGCGGGCTACTGCTTCGTGGGTACCGGCCACAAGACGGGCAAACACCGCGTCATCACAGTGGTTTTGCATGACATCAACGAGTTCACGGAGACGCGGTCGTTGATGGAACATGCTTACCGGCTGAGTAGTATGAGCAACTAGTTCTGCTATGGGGAACGCCCCCAATTAAAGGGCGGGTGATAACCCGTTCAGCAGCAGTGCACGTGAAACAGGTCAATTGAATCGGTAAACGCGGAATGTCAGGGCGAAAGTAAGGTCCTGGCATTTTTGTGCTTAGGGAAAATTGGCAGATACTTGGCTAGTGTGATAGTGGTGAGACGAATACCGGGCTATCAGCAATGAAGCTGACTGTTTTCTGTGTAGCCGGGAGTTCGCTAGAGATGAGTTCAGCTGTGGGAGTTTTTTTAGCAGCTTGCTGGTTAGAAAACTGGCAAGTTGGAGACGTGGGTTATCTGCTCCAACTTGAGGTCCAAGACCGATTTTTGGCTTGGGCCGTCCACCCTCAGCGTTCCAGCTCATCTCTAGCGAACGGTAAGGCGGCCAGTACCACCCGTGTTGCCGGTTCAATTTCAGATTGATTAACGCCCCAACTGATTATGGCAAGAAGTGGTGGATTACGCGAACGTTACGTCCCCAACAAGTTAGTTACAAAGTCGCACGCAGCCTTGTTGCACCGGGATTGCCCGTGTTAGGGTAGTTGTGGAAGCTTGCACAAGGAGAGGACAATTCATCATGAAAAAACAGCGTATCAAATGGGCCGCACTGGCGGTCTTATTCACAGCGGCAATGGGAGCTGGTATCAGTGCTGAGACTGCCCATGCGGCGGTGTACACCACGGTCTCGACCACGAATGTGACGAAGACCGCGTACCACAAGAAGAGTACGGCCGGTGCCATTTATAACAAGGCCCATAACCGCAAGCTGGCGACCATGAAGGGTTATCCCAACACGACTTGGTACGTGACGCAAAAGGCGACGTTGAAGCATGGTAATTCCAAGGGGATTTACTATTACGTGGCGAATAAGTCCGGTGCCGTGAAGGGCTGGATCTGGCACGGTTATCTGCAGAAGGGTAAGGCGCCGTTTGGCCTGAAGTATGCCAAAAACGCGATTGCCATGGACTATACGACTGGTGAGGCCGTTTGGTCCAAGAAGGCCAACACCGCGCGGCCAATTGCCTCCGTGTCGAAATTAATGACGCTGTATTTGGTCTTGCAAAAGGTCGGCAGTGGGTCTGGTAGCTGGGACGACGTGGTCGATACCAGCAGCAAGGGCCTGATTGCCATGGGCCAAAGCGCATCGTGTGGGGGCTTCCTCTTCAAGAGCGGTCACAAGTACACGGTCCAAGACCTGTACTATGCGGCGTTTCTGGACTCCTCTAACAACGCTGCCATCGCGTTGGGCAAATGGGTCGCTGGGAGCAACGCCAAGTTTATCCAGCAAATGAACGCGCAGGCGAAGAGCTGGGGCTTGGATAAGGCCAGTTTCGTCTCCGCCTCTGGTCTAGAAAACAGTGACTTGAAGGCCTTTGGCTACGCTTACGGCAGTGCCAACGCCAACATGGTCTCCGCCAAGGACGTGGCGCTGATTGCCCGACACTTGATCCAGGATTACCCCCGGATCTTGACGGACGGCGCCATTGGCTCTAAGACGGTTGATGGTCAGACGGCTTACAACTACAATAACCTGCTGGCAGGCCGGAAATATTATCAGTCAGCCCTGAACGTGGACGGTTTGAAGACCGGGTACACGCCACTGGCCGGCTACTGCTTCGTTGGGACGGGCCAAAAGACCGGCAAGCACCGGGTCATCACGGTTGTGCTTCATGACATCAATGAATTCACGGAAACACGGTCACTGATGAACAAAGCTTACAGTGATAGTAGTATGAATGCTTAATCTAAAAAACGGCAGTCGCTAGATGGGCTGCCGTTTTTGATTATCGTTCCTAACCTAACCAATCGTTGGGATGGTCAAAGGCGGTTTGGAGGCGACTGAAGAATTGGCTCACGTGATAGCCATCCGCCACGGCGTGATGAATCGTCACGGAGAGGGGCATTTGCCAGCGCGCATTTTCGGCCTGAAATTGCCCGGCTTGAATCACCGGAAAGAAGGTGTTCAGCGGGGTGAAAGGCAACGGGGTGTAGCTGGTGAAGTGCGTCCAGGGGATGGTACCAATCATGTAGGTGTTGGCGCTTTGAACAGGCTTGGGCATGGGGGTGTGCTGATCGCCGTACTGCTGTTGATCCGCTAAGTAATTGGCGTAAAAGGCCGTGAAGTCGGGGTCGTAAGCGGTCCAGAGATTCGAAATCGTGTGGTCATCGGCGTGGAAGACTGAATACGATGGGTGTAAGACGTCGTAGCGGACCAGGTCGCCGGTGGGCGTTTGGCCAATACGAAATTCTGGCAGCTGGGCAATCACGGTCGAGACCAAGTAAAGGTAGGCGGGCGTAAATTTCAGCTGCCGCGCAGCAAGCCAGTCCTTGGTCGCGGTGACGTCGAGGTCGGCGGTCAACGTGAAGCCGGTGGGCATCATTTTGGTAAAGTAGTAAAAGTATTCGCGGCGTGACCAGGTGGTCTGGTCAATGGCGGTATGGATGGTATTCAGTGTCATGAGGTCTCCTTAACATGTGGGGGTTAGGCGCGGTAAGTCGGATTGCGCCAGTAGTCGCTGCCGTCGGTGGTCCGCTGCAGGAAGCCGTAATCCACCAGGTAGCGACGAATCAATGGAAAGTCAGCGTAAATGGGCTGCAGGTGTTGAGTCAACTCGCGCTCGGTAAAATGTTGGTTGGCGGGGATGTCGGCCGTGATGCGCTTGAGAATGGCGAGGATGGCCTTCTGATGCTTGGGCCACCGTGCCAGAACTAGCGGCGCGGTCGTGGTAAAGTATTTGGCCACCAGCGCTTGATACTCGCTGGTGGTGATGGCAAAGCGGTCATCCAGATTGCCAGCCTGGTCGGGAAGCGTGATCAGCGTATCCGTAGCGGCCGGTTGATTGAAGACTTGGTTGTAAATGGCCAGGTACAGCTTCGCCTGCTTGGCCTTTTCGCGGAAGGTAAACTTTTGGTGGCGCACCGTTGCCGCCGCGACGTGGGCCTCCTGGGCAATCGTGGCGTCCTTTTGACCCTGACTGAAGGCCACGAGTAGCGCCCGTTGCTTGGGCGTGAGCGTATTGTATTTGCTGGACGAATTGATGAGCTGGGTCAAGGCATCCGGGTGCACTTGGGTCAGGTGCTGGCGAATCATTTGGTCGGCCGGAAAGTAGCGGTCATTCACGGCAAAGACCTGATCCGTGGCAAAGGCTGCGTTACAGTAGTTGCAGACGTAGGCGCTGGCGGTCTGATGCCAGCCTTGTTCAAGTTCGGTGAGTGTCAAATCTTGTAGAGCCATTCGCAATTCCTCCAATTTTTCACCAGTATACAAATGTTTATCGTATTAGTCAACACATTTTCAAATGATTATGATTAAACTAAACAATTTCTGGAAGAATTTTCCAAAAACAGCGCCAGACGTTCGTTAGCTGAAAGACCATTCTAAATACATCAGCCTATGCCCAAAATCGCAACCGCTTACGCCGGCGCCTGGCGCAGGGCCCTTAAGAATCGGTAAACCGGCCACCCCATTATGATTTTATTTGTAAGCAAATATCGTTGCGTTAGGTCGCCAGGCCCGGTATGATGGGATTACATGAAATAACAGAAGGGAAGATGAGCGCAGTGATTCCACGGTTGATTGCAACGGATTTAGACGGCACATTTTTAGATGGTGTGGGGCGGTATGACGCGCTTAAATTTGACCAGCAGTTAGCGGCAATGAAAGCCCGTGACATCCGCTTTGTCGTGACTACCGGCGACCCGCTTGACCATGCCCAGAGTCTCTTTTCCCCGCTGAAGAATCGCCATGAGATTACCTACGTTGTTGAGGACGGTGCGCTGATCACGTCTGCCAACGGTCAAGTGCTGAAGACAGCGGCCATCGCGCCCTCCCTCTGGCTAGCCGCGGTGACTTGGATCAAGCGCGACCCCATCATGGCGGATTGCTTTATTTTGGCCTGTGGCTGGAAACGCTCGTACACCCAGCTGGCGGCGGATAGTCAACGGTTTCGCGACTCACAGGAATTCTATCCCAGCTTGACGCACGTTGACCAGCTGGCGACGGTCGGCGACGCTATTTTAAAGCTGGATCTGACCTGGTTAAAGACAGACATCACGGCCCAGGTAGCGGCGTTCAATCAGCGCTTCGCCGGTGCGTTGGTCGCGACCAGTAGTGGCTTGGGCGGGATGAACGTGACGCTCCCCGGCGTCAACAAGGCCGCCGCACTGGACTTTCTCGGAGAACGGTGGCAGATTGGCACGGCGCAAATGGCGGCGTTTGGGGATTCCGGTAATGATCTGGCCATGCTCCAACAGGTCGGTCAAGGATTTGCGGTCGCCAATGCGGCGCCAGAGGTCTTGGCGGGCGCACCGCAGCAGTTGGTGCACACCAATGAGGATGGCGCCGTCTGTGAACAAATTGACCAATCGTTGGTTTGAGTAGCGGCTTTGCTAACCAAGTCAGAGAAGCGACCACCCCGCAGGACTAGCCGTACAATGGCCAGTATGGGGGTGGGAAAATGCAAACGACGAATCGATTTGCGCGTTATCTGATTCACCTTGAAATCAGTTGGCAACACAACCGACAGATCATCGCGATTCGTCGGGCTTTGCGGCTGATTTTTCCACTGGTCTTGCTGGGAAGCTTGGCGGAGGTCATCAATGAAGCGTGGCTGCAGACCAATGGCTATTACTATCAAACGCTACACGTGGCCAAATGGGTGCTGCAACTACGGTTGGCGCGCGAATACCTGCGCCTGATCAGTGCGGGCACGCTGGGGTTAGTGGCAGTGTTCATGGCCTTTGCGGTCAGCTTCTACTTAGTAGTGCCAAGTACGCAACGGACGACTGACCGCTTAATGGCGGGAATCACGGCGGTAATCAGTCTGAAATTCTTTAACATCAGTCGGTCCTCTGTCCTGACGTCGCGGCCCATCAGTTGGCTGTCGACGGATCTGGGGCTAACGGGGGTGTTGCTGGGCATCTTGGTCGGCTTACTAGTCGGCAACACCTATCGCTGGTGTCTTGACCGGCAGCAAAATGACGAAGATCTAGGACTCACGTTGACGGTCACTAGCGGTTGGCTCCTTGGCACCGCCGCTCTGGGACTTCTGTGGATCAGCACACAGACGACTAGCATCAATACGATTTTTACCGGGATGCTCCGCGGGGCGTTTCGCTTGCCCCACCTGCTACTAGGCCTGGTCGGCTTTAGTGCGTTGTCCAGTCTCTATCAGTGGTTAGGGATGTTGGGGCCAATTACGATTGGTGGGCAGTCGATGGAATCAACGCAGAATCTAGCGGCGGTGCTCAATCACCACGGCTGGCAGTTGCCGCATCCCATCACGGTCCACACCATCGTTGATGTCTACGCCGAATTTGGCGGGAGCGGGATGCTGCTGGGCCTCTTGTTGGCCATTTTCATCGTCCGCGGTACGCAGCGTCAGCAGCGGGTAGGGTGGCTGAGCCTGGTACCTACACTGGGAAACGTGGGCGCGCCACTGATGGTTGGGTTGCCGGTTATCCTGAGTCCGTTGCTAGGGATTCCCTTTCTCTTAGCGCCGCTGGCGACCGTCAGCCTCAGTTGGTTGTGCGTCCGGCTTGCTTGGGTGCCCGCCGTTGCCTATCCTTTGGCGACTGGCGCACCGGGACCGCTGTTGGCCTACCTGGGAACCGGCGGCAACTGGGCGGCGCTCGCGTTAGCGCTGGTCGATTTGGCGCTGAGTACCGCGATCTACTACCCGTTTGTCAAATGGCAACAGATGGCACAACTGGAAGGGGGCGGCACAGATGAAGCGTAGCTGGCTAATTCTATTGGGCGTATTGCTGTTGCTGTGCGTGCCTGGCTTTCTCTGGCAGCCGCATCAAACCGCCACGGTCCGGGCCAATTACCGGAGCTATCTGGATCCCATCATCTTGGTGCCGGGCTCAAGTGCCACGCAAAATCGGTTCAACGCGCTGGTCAAGGAATTGAATCATGAGACGTCGCAGGCCCACAGCCTGTTGCGGGTGAAGGTCATGACAAATGGGACATTGACGTACAGTGGGACCCTGAAACCCAACGATGCGCATCCCTTTATCGTCGTGGGCTTTCAGAACCACCGCGATGGCTATCAAAATATTTTAAAACAAGCGAAGTGGTTCACGATTGCCTTCAAGAAACTTCAGGCAACCTACCACTTCAATCATTTCTCGGCGATGGGCCATTCCAACGGGGGCCTGATCCTCACGCTGTTCATGGAAGATGACCTGGCCGCGACCAAGGCCCATGCCGATCGGTTGATGACGATTGCCACGCCATTTAATCTGGAGGAGGCCGATGCAGATGTCGATACGCCGATGTTCAAACGCCTTGAGGCCGGTCGCAAACGCCTGCCGCGTGAGCTGGTCGTGTACTCGATTGCCGGCAGTAAGACCTACACCGGGGATGGCATCGTGCCGTTTGACAGCGTTAACCGCGGCAAGTATCTGTTCCAAGACCAGGTCAAGGGATTCACGCAAGTCACGGTGACCGGTGCCAACGCCAATCACGCGGATCTGCCGGAGAACCAACAGATCGTTAATCTGATTTGCCAGAACATCTTGTCCTAGGTGACTTAACCGTGAGTTTGTGAGCAATTGGGGGTGATTGTCGCCGATTCCTAGTCAAGAACGGTTTATTTCGTTCGCCGGGACGAGTAAACTAGGGATATAAGGAAATTCATGGAGGCTAACAACGAATGATCAAGATGATTGCGCTCGATTTAGATGAGACGTTACTCAATACGGATAAAACGATTAGTACCACGAACGCCGAGACCTTACGGCGGTTGCATGAGGCCGGCATCAAGGTGGTCTTGTGTACCGGCCGGCCCATCAATGCCATCTGGGGTTACCTGGAACAACTGGGATTGACCACGGCTGACGACTACACGATTACCTTCAACGGGGCCTTGGTGATTCAAAACACGACCAAGGAAGCTTTGGCCCAAAGTGGGTTGAGTCACGTCGACTTCAAGCCGCTACACGCCTTTGCTCAGGAACACGGTTACCCGCTAGACGTCTTGGATTTTGAGCAGGTCTACCCCTTGGCGGACCTGACGCCTTCGGTCTATCAACAGATGTTGAAGGCACCCATGACCTTTACGCCGACAAACTTCGCTGATTTACCCGATCATCTCTTCAGTAAGGCTGTCATGGCCACTGATCCGGCGACGTTGGACGCCGCAGTCGCCGCGCTCACGCCGGAGATGCACGCGCAATATCACGTGGTCCGCTCACAACCCAAGATTTTGGAATTCTTGGCGGCTGATATGGACAAGGCCGTTGGCTTAGGCCAATTGTTGACGCATTTCGGCTGGGACTTCAGTAACCTGATGGCCTTTGGCGATGCGGAAAATGATTTGGGGATGATTAAGGCCGCCGGCGATGGTGTGGCCATGTTAAATGGTCAACCCGCAGTCAAGGCAGCCGCCAATCACATTACACCAAAAGTCAATAATGAGGCAGGCGTTGCGTCATACCTGCAACAAACGTTCCCTGAACTCTTACGTTAAGGGCGTGCAGGCTTGCTATTTTGGTAATGTCATGGCAGTATTAAATGTGTATAGGATAAATCTTAAGGAGGATTATGGCATGAAACGTTTGATGGTTAAACTCGGGTTAGTCGTATTGGCAGCAGGGACCTTAGGGGGCATTGCGACGCCGAGTGTGGCTAGCGCTAGCACCAAGAAGGCGCCAACCTTTACGAACACTGATTTGAAGCGTTACTACAAGAATGCAAAGTCCAAGACAGCCTTTTATTTCAAGACCTATAAGTCCAATGGCAAAACGGGGACATTATTGATCTTTGGTGATTTTAATGGTACCAATGCGAACGTCAAGTACGGGGTACCAACTTCCATTAAGCTTAGCGCGAACAAGAAGACGCTGACGACCAAGTACAAGCTGATCGAATTCAAGACGGCTAGCAACAAGACGACCACGTCGCTGACCAAGAAGTCATACACCTTTAAGCTGACCAAGAAATCCAGCACGACCTTCAGTACCAAGGTGACCGGCAAGAAGTTGAACCGGCGTCTGGCAACGACTGGCTCGTCTTACACGTATTCCAAGGTCAAGAAGAGCCCAGCTTCCGCGTACGCCAAGAAGTACGTCAAGCCAGCCCTGCAAAAGAAGTACACCACGCTGTTTAACAGTTCGACCACATTGACCGCTGCGCAAAAGAAACAGTACGCAACGCAATACACGAACAACGCGGTCAAGACCATGATCAACAACTTTAACTACAAGGCATAATCGGTTAGAACGCAAAAACGCTGTCCCGCAATTAAGCAGGACGGCGTTTTTTTGATTAAACCATCTTAACTTCAGCCATCAGTTGGGCGATCGTGATGCCTTTAAGGTACGCAATCGCCTGTGATTCAGCATCGCCTAGAATATTTTCGAGAGCGTCTTGGAAGCCGGCGACGTCAAGGCGTTCCTCGCCCTCGGGGTAGTCGAATTCGACCTTGTCTTTCTTGGGGACAGCGTCTGCGCCAACGGCCAAATAGATGTCGGCCAGCGTGATTTCCGCCGGGGACTTCTCCAGATAGTAGCCGCCGTCGCGACCGCCCTTAGAGGCAATAATGTCAGCCTTGGCCAGCGAGGTCATGATGCGGCGGACAAAGGTGGCGTGAGTCTTGACGCGGTTGGCAATCAGTGAACTACTGATGATGCCGCCGCTTTTACCCAGCCACACGACCGCTTGAATGGCGGTTCGCAAGCGTGGTGGGCCAATGTGAATATGACGAGTTGTCATGGGGATTCGCTCCTTCGTGTGTCTAACCGCAGTATACGAGAACCTGAGCGAATATGCAATGATTTTAGGCACAATTAAGCGTTCTGAACATAGGCATTGATTCGGTCGAGTTCCTTCTTGTAAACGCTCTTCATCCGCATAGGCGAGATAAATTTTTCCATCGCACCGATGACGCCGCTTTGGCCGTCCCACTGGGAAGAGATGGTGACCATACTTTGTTCGCCCTGGTCAGTCACCGTGTAGGTCGTCACGAGACCAGAGTCGTTAGTATCGGTCCAAACTAAGGTGTGACCCGGTTCTGGTTCAGTCACGACCATCCGAAAGGCAATGGCCCCACCCGCGAAGTCAATCTTGAAGCTGACGACCGCGCCGGCTCCCTGAATATCATTTTCGACTTTGAAATCGTAAAATGGTTTGTCTTGGAAGGTGGCATGCAATTGCGGGGTGGCGAGCAGGGTGTAGACTTTAGCAGCAGGGGCGTTGACAGTAGCGGAAGCTTGGGCAATGATTTGATTAGACATAAGATTATCTCCTTAGATGGGTTGGGTTATTTAGCGGTGTTGGCAGGACGCTTGAAGAAGGTCAGGGTCTGTTGCGTGGCGAACTTAAAGTAGGCGCGGTAGAGTTGGCCGATGGCGCGAACGGGACTGACGTTGTGAGCAATCGGTAGGTCCGCTTTGATGGCGACAGTCAGATGAGGTGCGGTGAAATTAAATTTGTGTTCAGTCATAATATTACCTCCGGGTTATATGCAACTTTTAAAAGCACATTTAGAAATCACTAACTGCAACTTCTATAAGCACAGTATAACACAGCTATTTTTAAATGCAACAATTTTAAGCACATATTAGCAAATTTTTTTGATAGGCGTCAGGAGGGGGGGCTACGGCAACTAAAAAACGCTGTCTCCAGAAGCGAGGACAGCGTTTCAATGGTGCGATAGGTTACTTGTTATTCTTGAACAACGTGGTCAGGTAGTCCATGAAGACCTTGAGGTAACGGTCCTTGTCGACCATGACGGAAACCTTGACGTTCGTCGGTTCGTTCAGGCGGTTGTCATCGCCAATCGTCCGGCCGTAAGTTTCCTTGTTGTAGTTGACGACCATGTTCAGGTCGATCGTTGTGACAAAGCTAGGGTCCAAAGCAACCCCAACAGCCAGTGGATCATGTAGCGCACAGCCACCCAGGTTGTCGTTGAATTGCTTGTAGGCTTCGATGTAGTAGTCCACGATGTCGGCAAATTTTTCACCGGCAACGGTCCCGAGGTCACGCCATTGTTGGGTTTCCTTCTTCGTTAAGAGGGTCCGCAGCGTGACGTCCAGGCCAACCATCGTTGAGTGCAGTGGGCTAGTCAACACGGCGTTGGCAGCTTCAGCATCTTGGTTGATGTTGGCTTCGGCAAATGGGGTGACGTTCCCAGGCATGGTCAACGCCCCACCCATGAAGGTCATGTTGCCAATTTCGTTGGCGATTTCTGGGGCCTTCTTCAAGGCAGCGGCCAAGTTCGTCATTGGACCAGTTGGGACCAACGTCAAGTCTTTCCCATATTTGTGGGCGGCTTCGATTAAGAAATCAACACCGGATTCCTTTTCGATGGCGCGGGTTGGTTCTGGCAGTTCAACTTCACCAATACCGTTTTGACCGTGAATATTTGCACTAACTTCCATGCGGTCGAAGTGATCAGAGGTTGAGGAATGACTTTCACCTAAGTATACAGGGATGTCGGTGTGACCCAACAGTTCCAAAATCTTCAGGGCGTTCTTGCCGCCTTCTTCAACGACAACGTTGCCGTATGAGCCAACGATCCCAATTAAGTCAACATCAGGTGCACCTAATGCGTAAGCGATTGCAAGAGAATCATCGATCCCAGTATCTAAGTCCAAAATCATTTTACGTTTTGCCATGATAAGCGTATCTCCCCTTTGAGTAAAGTTTTAGGTTAAATCCATCTTTAACTATAATGTAACTGGTTACATTTAGCAAGCTCACGCCGTCACCAAGTTGAAGCAAAACCCGGTTCAGGGTAAAATGAAGAAGCCAACTGACCGGTAAAATTTGCCCGTCACGAGGTCGATGGAAAGGCTTGAGTAAAGCGTTTTACGCACTATCTAATCAACGTTTGAACCGCTTACAACGTTGCCAAATAGCACCAATCAAAATTTTTTAAATTTTTTTAGCGTACCGCCGGAATACGGTGGATATAGAGGGGGGCCAGCCATGGCCAAGAATGTTCGTAAGTTAGAAAAGAAACGTTTCGAGTATCACAACCATTTGCTGGATGATGCGACCAAGGAAATAAATGAGTGGACCGGCGAGAATAAGGTGGTGGAGATCCACCTGTTCCAAATGTTCTCGGAGGTCTTCAAACACCACGACGTTGACGATGCCGAGGCGCTGTTCATCGTCGGCACCCGCGAAACCACGCCCTCACTGGAAGCCGTCTCGGCGGCCCCGGTCAAGCCGTGGTTGTTCTCCCGGGTCTTCGCGTTGTTGGGCGCCAGCTTCGTCTTACTGGCGATGCTGTTCCTGGTCTTTCGTAGCAATAACGCCGTGCCTGGCATGATCTTCATTGGGTCGCTGACCGTGCCATTTGCGCTACTGATCATGTTCTTTGAAATCAATGTCTTCCGTAATATCTCAGTCTATCAATTGATGACGGTCTTTCTGGTCGGTGGCATCCTATCATTGATAGCGACGATGATTCTCTATTCACTGATTCCGTCTGGCAATGGGACCTCGTGGGAGTCGGCACTGATTGTCGGCTTCATTGAGGAGACCGCCAAGATGCTGGTGATTGCCTACTTCATCAACCGGTTCCACCTGAATTATATTTTTAACGGCCTGTTGGTGGGGGCGGCCATCGGAGCGGGCTTTGCCGTATTTGAAACGGCGGGGTACACCGGCCAGTACGGGTTGGTCACGCTGCTGATGCGCAGTTGGCAAGCCATCGGCACCCACACGATTTGGTCAGCCATCATGGGCGCCGCCATCATCCTGGCCAAGGAGCGCCATCAACCGGTGACCGGGAGTAATATGGTTGCGCCGAAATTTCTACGGTTCTATCTGCTGGCCATCGCGCTCCACGCCATCTGGGATTGGAACGCGCCGTTTGCTTTATTAGATATCTTATACCTGCAGCAGTGGGTCCTGATCGCCGTGGGCTGGGTCGCCATCTTCGTGTTGATCAACGCTGGTCTGCGTGAGGCCCGCACGCTACAGGGACAGCGCATTTTAAAGGCAACTCAGCTCGGCGGATAGAGATAGCGCATCAAACGTGCGTCCAGCGCCGGGTTTTCGTGGAGCAGTGAGTGTTGCGTGTCCCAGACGGGTCCGGTGATGGTGCCAAATTGATACCGGCCCACATGTCCCGCGACCAACCGGCGTAACGGCGTCACGGTGTTGGCGGGCACCTCGCTGTCGTTTTTGGTGTAGCCAATCACGCCGGTCAGGTTTAGAATTTGCAATTGCGGGTAGTGGTCACGCAGACTGGTATTCGGAAAGTCGGCGCCAATCATCGCAATCCGCCGCACCGTAACTGGCGCTGGCGCATGGTCGGCCAGGTAGTCATAGGCAATGGTGCCGCCCGAAGAATGACCGACCAGATTGACGCGGGTCACGCCGTAGCGG
This sequence comes from Levilactobacillus yiduensis, assembly GCF_024718525.1. NCBI lineage: Bacteria > Bacillati > Bacillota > Bacilli > Lactobacillales > Lactobacillaceae > Levilactobacillus > Levilactobacillus yiduensis. The sequence goes on along the minus strand of NZ_JAMXAZ010000001.1, from coordinate 12,026 downwards.
CGATGCAGCTGGGTCAAAACGGTCGTCAGTTGGCGGGCCTGCTTTTGTGGGTGTGTATTGTCGGCGAAAATGACCGGTACCAACGGATTGTTGGCGGCCACAGACCGTCGTTGTTGCCAATGCACTTGTCCGGTCCAAGAGACGTGGGCGGTCAAGTCAAAGGTGCCCAGATGTGGGCGGTCCAGGCTGGTCACCATACTACGTAGAGACAGCCACGCGCCGTGAGATCCCGGCAAGAAAAGAGTAGCCGTTCGCGTTTGCGGCACGCGCACGGTCGTCAAGACGGCCCAGCGGTGGTTCCACCAGAGCGTTAGGCCGCCCAGTACCAATAAGCTAGTTAGTAAAACGGTGAGTCCCCGTTGATGCTTCATGGTGACCACCTCCTTAAGAAATGGAGTAATGATAATGACAGAAACGTATGATATCACGATTATTGGTGGCGGCCCGGCCGGGATGTTCGCGGCCTTTTACGCCGGCATGCACAATGCCAAGACCCAGTTGGTTGAAAGCCTCGCCGAACTGGGCGGCCAGGTCAACGCCTTGTACCCAGAAAAAACGATTCTGGACGTGGCCGGATTTCCAGCCGTCAGTGGGCGCGAGTTGATTGCCAATCAGCGCCGCCAACTGGACCAGTTCCCGTTGACCATCAAGACGGGCCAAGCGGTCACCAACGTTGCGGCGACCGACGATGGCTTTACCATCACCACGGCGGCCGGCACCACCCAGACCAAGGCCGTCATCATTGCGGTCGGTAACGGGGCCTTCACACCGCGGAAATTAAACGTGGCCAACGCCGCCGACTTTGAAGGCCAGCACCTGTTTTACAGTGCGCGCGACCTAGACCATTTCCGTGGTCATGACGTCATGGTCGCCGGGGGTGGGGACGCCGCCATCGACCAGGCATTGATGCTGGAAAAGGTGGCAAAGTCAGTCACGCTGTTACACCGCCGCGACCAGTTCCGAGGACTAGCCCACATGGTCGATTTGCTACGGGCCTCCACGGTGACTGTGCAAACGCCATACTTGATCCGCGACCTGCAAGCGACGGCCGATGACCGGCTTGACGTGACCTTGAAACAGGTCGGGTCACAAGATGATATGACGCACGCCACCGTTGACGATTTGGTCGTCAGCTACGGCTTCACGGCGGACCACCACGCGTTGGATGCTTGGGACGTGGACCTGGCGGAAGACCACCGGCTGATTGCGGTGGACTCGACCATGGCCACCAGTGTGCCCGGCATCTACGCGATTGGCGACGGTGTCATGTATCCCGGTAAACAACCGCTGATTGCGACGGGCTACGGTGAAGCACCAGTCGCAGTCCGCAGCATCATGACGCGCTACTTCCCAGACCGCCGCGGCCCGGTCCACAGCACCTCACTGTCCGACCAGCATTAGTTGGTGGTTGGTTGGGGCTGGCCGCTTGTCCGTTCGCAAAATCAGCGCTGGAACGCGGTGGCGGACAGGCCGAGCCAAAGTGCGGTCTCGACCTTCGCTTTGAGCCGAAGACCGCGTCTCAAAGACGCCGTTCCCTAATCGGCAAAAATCGCCGCTAAGGGAATCCCACGGCTGAGCGCTGATTTTACTTCACTCTCGGCTACAGTGGTTATCTACCAACTATGTTAGCTGAGGTCGGGTGAGACGCTGCAGCCGAGTAGTCACCAGTTCCATCTCTAACAATAGAAGATTTTCTCCCAAACGCAAAGAAGCTGCCCGGCCAATCGTTAAGATTGAACGGACAGCTTCTTTATTTGGTGTGGATGCCTTACCAAACGTGTAGGGTGCTTGCTAACTGATGAGACACCCGCAATTGGTTAACCTAAATTAGTGTATCTGTTAGTCACGAACGTAGCCGAGAGTGAAGCGAAATCTAGGCTCAGCCGGGGAATTTGGCAGCGGTCTTTGCTGGTAAATTGGTGACTTTGAGACGTGGTCTGCGGCTCAAAGCAAGGGCCGAGACCGGGCTTTGGCTCGGGCCGTCCTTCCCCAGCGTTCCAGCCTAGAGGTTCGCGCAACGGCAGGCGGCCAGTTCAGCACAGTGCTGCCAGATAACGCTAAGTCCCCCATAGCAGGCGGAACCCCTGGCAGCCGCAGGCGACGTCGGTGATCAATTTAGAAAATTACTTCCCACTAGTATCATCCTGGTTGGTAATCTTGATCCGGTTGGAATCGGTCGTCTTGTGGCCCAACTCAGGCGCATCCGTCTTGTAGAGCGACTGCGTGGACTTGTCTCCGTTGCGGGAGAACAAGCTGGTCGACTTCAAGCCTAACTTCTTCTCAAGCTTCTCTTCCTTCTCCAACCCATCGGAGTAATTGTAATCGGATGGGTCAACGGCCTTGAAGCCCTTGGGATGGTAGAAGCGCAACAGGTTCTTTTGGTTCAGTGAATCGGAATCATTGAGCCCCTGGTTGACGTGCTTTTGCATGGCGTCGATCAGCTTTTGCTGTTGCTTGGTGGGGTGAATCTCCTCTTGGGTCTTGTTGCTGTAAACGGTGCCGTCGATCGACGTGTACTCGGGGCTGACCCAATCGCGGTTCCGGAAAGCGACGACCGGGTTGTGGGCCTTGGAGAACAGGTCGGTCCCGAACTGAATGTACTTCTTGGTATTCATGCCCATCAGGTGCATCAACGTTGGCAGCACGTCGATTTCGCCGCCATAGGTGTGTTCGACCTTGCCCTTCTTGTAGCCAGGCATGTTGAACATCAGGGGTACCCGTTGGAGCTGGGCGTTGTCGTAATCGTTCCAGTCATCCGGGTCGACACCTAACAGCTTGGCCAGGCTCTTGTTGGAAGAGTTGGAAATGCCGTAGTGATCCCCGTAGATCATGACTAGTGAGTTCTTGGCCAGCCCAGATTTCTTCAGGTAGGCGTAGAATTCTTTCACGGATTGGTCCAGGTAGTGAGCGGTCTTGAAGTAGTTGTCGACCGTCTTGTCACCGGTATTGGGCGTCTTGAAGCTGGAGTCTTCGCTGTCCAGCGTGAACGGGAAGTGATTGGTGACGGTCAGGTATTTCACGTAAAATGGCTGCTGGAGATGCTGCAGGTATTTCACGGAATCATTGAACAACAGCTTATCCTTCAGGCCATAACCCAGCGACTTGTCACCGGACGTATCGTAGTAGCTGGCATCGAAGAAGTACTGGTACCCCAGGTTCTTGTAGGTGCTACTCCGGTTCCAGAAGCTGGCGACGTTGCCGTGGAAGACCGCGGTGCTGTAGCCGGCCTGGTCGAAGATGGCGGGAGCCGCCTGGAAGGTGTTGTCGTTACCCAGTTGGGTGAACAGCGAGCCCTGCGACAGGCCGTACGTCCCGGTCTCCAGCATGGTCTCGGCATCGGACGTCTTGCCTTGGCCGACTTCATGGAAGAAGTTGTCAAAGCTGTAGGTCGACTTGCTCTTGTACAGTTTGTTCAAGAACGGCGTGACCTCTTGGCCGTTGATCTTCTTATTGATCAGGAATTGTTGGAAGCTCTCCAGGTGAATGATGATGACGTTTTTACCCTTGGCCACGCCGTAGAGCTTCTTGTTCGGCGCGGCATAGTTTTTGTGCACGTATTTTAAAATCCCACTGAGCTCGGACTTCTTGGCGTGCGAGCGCAACTCGCTGGTGTGCTGCGACTTGATGCCGTCGTACACGGTGAAGGCGTCCAGCCCCAGGTATTTGACCACGTAGGTACGGTCGAAGGTCCGCGTTAACAGTTGTGGCCGGTCCATTTCGCCCATGGTCAGGTTGACCGTGAAGAGGAGTAGGGCGCTAGACGTGACGGCCAGCCCCACGCGCTTGTTCAACGGCCGCGGGTCGATGTAGATGCGCCGCGTGGCCATCAAGACCAGCACCACCACGAGGTCCAGCCAATACAGAATGTCGTGTGGCGAGGTCAGCGCCAGCGAACTGCCGGACAGGCCTTGGTCGACCTTGGAGTAGCCCAACACCGTACTGACGGTCATGAAGTCCGTGAACTCACGGAAGTAGATGACATTGATGTACAGCAGTAGGGTGTTTAAGATGTCGATCAGAAATAAAAACGGGTAGAAAAAGCGCGCCCGCTTAAAGTAAAGCGCCAGCCCGAAAAGCAGAATGGTCGTGGCCAGCGGGTTCAAGAGCAGGATCAGAAATTGAAACGGATCACTGAGTCCTAACTTGAAGTCGACAAAGTAAGCGACCAAAGTCTTCAGCCAGAACAGGACGACCATCAGGGTGACAAAGCCCATCCGGGTGCCGGTTCTGGCCCATATTTTTTTGAAACGTTCCAAGTTTTTTCGCTCCTTTATGTACGGTTAAAGTAGTCCCATTTTACCATAGAACCAGTGGGGTGTCGTGAGGCGACTCCGAACGCCCTGGATCGGTGGCGATGACTTTACTACTACTATATAATGACCCACTGAATGGCTAGGTGTGCGACTACGTATTTCACTAATGGTAGCAAACTTTCAGTCGGGTAACGCGTTTTGCCGCCAAGTTTAGGAAAACTTTAAGTCAGGCTGTAAAATTGTAACCGCTCTCGCAGTATCTTTGGTACACTAGAGGTATATTCAGATGAAAGGTGTGACTAGATTATGACGAAACAACTCACGCTGTACGTGGTCCGTCATGGGCAAACGTATTTTAACATCTACAATAAACTCCAAGGCTGGAGTAATTCGCCCCTGACCGAGGCCGGTATCGCGGATGCGGAAGGCGCTGGTAAACGGCTCCAGGACGTGCAATTTGCGGCGGCCTATTGCAGTGACACGACCCGCGCGGAACAGACGGCCAAGACCATCTTGGCGGCCAATCATTCCCAACCGGCGGCCCAATTGACGACGGCCTCCTTCTTCAGAGAAGAGTTCTACGGCTATTATGAAGGCACGGACATGGCCCAGGCCTGGTACGTCGCCGGGGCGCCGCATGGGGTACCAACGTTCAAGGCGATTGAAGAGAAATACTCGATTGGCAAGGCCAAGGACTTCTTGAAGGAAGCCGACCCGTTCCGTCAAGCCGAAAACAACGATGAATACTGGGCGCGCGTGGACCAAGGCTTTGACTTGATTCGCCACAACCCGGACTTGAACGACGGCGACAACGTCTTGATGATCAGTCACGGCAACACGCTGCTGAGCCTGATGGAACGCTATGGTCAAGGCAAGTACGACCTCAGTGTTCGGCCAGCCAATGGCAGTGTCACAAAATTATTATTAACGCCTGATGATATTCAGGTTTTAAGCTACAACCAAAAAGATTAAGCGAGGATGGTTTGATGGAAATTAGAATGGCTTGGGGTAAATTAAATCCGGTATTTAAGGATGCCCTGCAGATGCGTAAGGATGTTTTTATTGAAGAGCAGGGGATTGACCCGAAGGTAGAGCTGGACGGGACCGACGAAGATAAGATGCACTACGTTGGGTATATTGATGACGAACCCGTCACGACGGCCAGAATCGACATGCTCGCCGGCAACCGCGTGAAGATCCAACGCGTCGCCACGGTCGCTGACCAACGCAAGCACGGCTACGCAGCGGAATTGATCAAGCAAATCATCAAGGACGCCAAGAAATCAGACGTGGCCCACGTCGAGCTGGATGCCCAGCTAACGGCCATGGATTTCTACAAAGAACTCGGCTTTGAACCCATCGGCGACCCGTTTGAAGAAGCTGGCATTCAGCATCAGACGGTGCGGTATGCGGGGAAATAGGGTAACACAATGGGCGTCTAATCAGGTTAACTGATTGGGCGTTTTTATTTAGTGCATGATTTAAAATTACTGTTGCCAATGATTTTGCTTGCTAAAGATGCCACCTACTCAGTTGTTGAGGAGGTGGTTTTTTTGTGCCGGCAGGGCTACTTGGAAGAATCGAGAGATGAGAAATTGCCGTTCTGTAGATCCTTTTGAAATTGTTCGCGTTGAAAGTCGATAAAGAGCTTAGTGGCGAAGCGATAGGAGAAAGGTAAGTCGTCGAGCCTAATTGACGTGAGCTGGTCTTTGACCAAAGCAGGTTCAATCAGGTCATCTGTCCGGCCCAAGAGGTAGTCGGCGGGGACATTGAAGAAGTTGGCAAGGCTAATCACTTCATCACTGGAGACCTTGCGCGTGCCGTTTTCAATTCGACTCATGGTGGACTTGTCTAAGCCAATCTCAGCAGCTAACTTACCTTGCGTAATATTTAGGGCCTCTCGGAGGTCGGTGACCCGTTCGGCTAGTGTTTTGCTCATAGTGTAGTACCTCTCTTTCTGTTTTCACAACACAGTATACTTAAGTTTCAGTTTTCGATATGGTATATCTCTAAAACTGATAATAATCTTATTGACGTTGCTAAAATAGAGAAGTAAACTTAACATTGTGAAATGCCAATTTACGCAACTAAGTCTGCCGGGCTGATTTGGGATTATGAGGTGAGTTCTTAAGATTTAGTGCGGTGATGAGTTGGATTTGTGGCGTTCACAGGTTTTACATATTGTGGCTGGGCGATACTAGCTCATGGTGGATAGTCAAGGGAGGACTTTAAAGTGACGAATACTTATTCTGATGAATATTTAGTTTCCATGGATGCCGATAGTAAGCACTATGATAATCGTGTGGTCCGTTTTCGGTATTCATTGACGATTGAAAAGAAAAACCAGCAGTTGAACTGGATTACAGAGGCTGCTGATGGCTTTAAACGCTATCGAAATTAAATGTCAACTCATCTCAGAACCTGGAGGTAATATCAATGCAAAAAGTCAATGTCGTCAAAGCCGTATCACTGTTGTCTGTCGCTTTGTTTTTAGGCGGTGCTGCTACAGTCGACAATGCTTCGGCTAAGGCTGTTAAGACCACGAATTTCCGTGTCACCAAGATCACCAAGAACACGCATTATAAGAAGAGCACCTTCACCAAGAAGGCGCCTAAGAAGGGTATTGCGCTTTATTCCAGCCGGTATCTGACGAAGCACGTGACGACTAAGAAGACGCATGTGTTCTACTCTACCCAAAGTGTTCGAGTCAAGAAGTCTACGGGCAAGAGCGCCACTTATCGTTATGTCACCAACAAGAAGGGCACCGTCAAGGGGTGGATTTGGTCAGGCCGTTTAACCGGTAAGCAGGGCAAGACGACCAGCGTGTCTAACAAGGTAACGAAAGCACCAACGACTAATGTAAAAATTGCCAAGAAGACTACGGTAACACCATTGAAGAAGACTTCTTCAGACCCAGTTTACAAGAAGGATGCCGTAAAGGTAAATATTATTTCTGACCGTGTATCTAACTCTAACTTCATGGGACTTAAAAATGTTGCCACTTATCGTGATAAGATTAACCAGTGGGGTACTATGCTGAAGAATCATCCCTCTGCTTGGGATGCTTGGGGCAAAAAGAATAAGTATACACATGAACAAATCCATCGTTTGGTAGACCAAGTTTATACTGAAGAGTATCAATGGTACACCTATGATCTTAAGGTAACGTTTGCTGGGGGGCATACTAGCGGATTAGTAACTCAAAAGACAATTGATGAAGGTATTGATTATGTGGATACTTGGATGAGTCGTGCTAATTGTTAAATTTAGTATGCGAAAATACCAATCCTTAACTGGGTTGGTATTTTTTATGTCCTTTTGCAGGTTAATCTGACCAATATTGTCACCTGTAAACCAATCTTGCTTTTTGGTGTTAATCTGTACCACAAGATACCAGCCTCAAGTCAATTCTTGTATACGGAATAATTCGGTTACATAATCCAATCAGGAAGGTGTCGAGAGGTATGGCAATTATACAGAAGAGAAAGTTGGTGGGGTTGACGACAGTTGGTTTACTATCGTTGACTCTGGGGGGTACGGGATTAATTGCACCTAGTGTACTTTGTCCACCCGCTGTTGCAGAAGCAGCTTTGCGAACCCAAACGGTAGCAGAAGCAAAGGCTGACTTGCAGAAGACTGTGGATTCTATGAAGGTTATTGCTGAGAAAAATCCCGCAAACGCAGAATTGCAGACACTGTATAAGAATGCAACTAAGGCGTTGAAAGATAGCAAAGTAACTGTTGATGATTTGCAGTCTTATAGTTTAGCACTTAGCCAATACTTTGAAGGTTATAATCTTGACGGGTCTAAGAAGAATGAAGACCCCAGTAAAGATGAAGAAGCTATCGAAGCTGGCGATAATCATGGTGGGGATGGGGTAGAAGATACAGATAATACTGGTTCATCTGACCCTATCACTGATACTCAAGATGCCCATGAGTATGAAGAGTCTACAGCTAATGTAGATAATAGTGGGAGTGACTCAAATGCCATTAGTAATGCTACTAATAATTCTTCTCACAGTTCTAATGCAAGTTCTGCCACTGAAAATTTTTCTTCAACGAAACCAAATAGTCATAGTGCCAGTGCATTTAGTGAACAACAGGTGAATGCACTAGGTAACTCTGGTAGTAGTTCTAGTTCTACAAGTTCTACAGCAGTTTCACCTACTAAGACGAATTCTAAAAAGAGTAACTTACCAGGTACTGGTGAAGATTCACATAATGTCGTCCTAATCTCAGTTATTGGGATTCTTAGTATCCTGGGTCTTGGGGGTACGGCATTGGCCTTGTGGCTTCGCCAGCGTAAACACGTAAATAACGAATAGGGGTGAACCTTAACATGAAATTATCTAAGTCTTTCAAGTATTCTTTATTATCATTACTAACATTAACTGCATTGGGGGTATCCCTAAACGCGTCTTCCACTACTGCTCACGCAGCAAATGGTAAACAGGAAGATTTTCCAACGGTAACATTTTCGCCCAAGGTGAATACTGGGGGTACAACTAAGATTACCAAGGTATCTGGTGGTAGCTATATAGGTAATAATGGTTTAGGCGGAGATCCAGTATTTTATTCACGAAAAGATCCTACGGTGTTCAAGTATACGTTTATTGGGAAAGACCCAAATTCTAAGAAGTATGTTGACATGAAAGTGAAATTGTATAGCATGTCTTCTAGGATTTCGTCGGTTGGCTACAAGAAAGCTCATGGTATATCAGTTAACATGAATGGTGGTGGCCGCGCTGGTCGTACTATGAAAGTTCAGTTATCTTTCTATTACCATGGAACGAATACAGCAGTTAAGTGGGATGATGATTCTATTGGTATTGCCTTTTCAGATTTGGAGCCTAAAAAGCTTGGAGCTGACGGAGTGGTTGCTAAATCTTTTGGCCAGTATGTGAAAAAAATATCTGCCATTGATAGTTGGAACCCGTACAGTAATTTGACGGGTAAACAGACTTTTTTGAATAATGCTGATGCTGATAATGGTTACTTTCATATGGATAAGGCCAAGAGTAACAGTTTTTGGAACTTCCCATTGTACTCCTCGTTGAAGAAGGGGTACGGTTACAACCCAGAAACTAAGAAGGTCGAAAAAGAAAAGTCTTCAGTTCGCCAGTATATTCACAGTTTCTGGACTTACCCAACTGCTCTGAACCGAGACTTGCGTGCAGGTTTGCATTATACTGGGGCAATTGCAGTTTACAAGGCTGCTTCTGGATCTAAGGATATATCGTTTTTGTTAGGTGGACACTCTCAAGGAAATGATGAATTTATTTTGTCTGATGCTAATATCAAGGTTTCTCCTAAGAAATCTAAGTCTTCCATCTCCAAATCCATCACCTACAACGGCAAGACCACCAAAGCCAATACGTTGAAGGACAAAGACGACCCCATGGTCTACAACATCAACGCGACCGTCTCGGCCAAGAAGGGGGCCTACATTACCGATGCCTTGCCTAAGCGGTTTACCGTCACGAAGATTTCTTCTGTCACCAACTTCTCGCATAATTCTGTGGCGGATGTCAATGCAACCCACCAGTTTAAGGCAACCCTGAAGAATGACAAGCTGGACGGCAAGAACAAGAAGGTCACCTTCCATATCACGGGGAACATGGGGGACTACATGACCAAGCACCCCAACGTGGACTTGAAATGGCCCGTTGGTATCAAAAACAGACCGCCAGCTTCTGCTAGCAGTCTGTGGTGCCGCCATTAATGGCGTTTGGCATTGTACTCTTCGGTGATAATTTTGTTGTGGAAGTTGGCAGACTCGATGATGACTTCGCGGGCACTGGTTCGCTTGCCCAGGTGCGGGTCGCGTTTGATTTCATTGTAGGCCATGAGGGTGCTGGTGGGCGCTTTGATTCCCCGTGAAGAGGTATAGAAGTTCATTCCTGACGGGTAATACTGGAGGCGACCACGTTTCACGATGGCTTTGGTTTGGTTGCCAACGTGCTTGGTCACGATAGGTGGATTACCTTCGAAATGGTCGACGCGGCTCAGTTCCGCTAAGGGGATGTCCGTCAGGTAACTGGTGAGGTAACGACCAATGTCATCGACGTCGTGCAGGGCCTTGGTCTTCGTGTAACCGTGAGGCCAGAGCTGAGTTAATTGCGTAGGGGTTAGGACGGTCACGCCTTTTAGGAGAAGATGGTAGTGCCAGACCGCACGACCGGATTTGAGCCGTCCTTGGGGTTCCGCAATCTTAATGTATTCGCAGTCAGGGTAGCGGCGCCGTAGCCGTTTCATGAAGCAATCGAAGTCGTGACTGATTTGTTTTGGATCCGTGACATCTTCGGCATAGGTCAGGGTGATGAACAGCTCATCACTAGCTCCCGAAAAGTTATTGTTGATCAGCCGCCGGAGCCGTTTGAAGCTGGCCTTGAGTGAAGCGAGATTTTGGGCACGGCTGTCATTGTGGGTATAGAATTTAACCTCACCGGTACTGAGGACCAGGTACTTGGCCTTGTTGAGGCGGCGAATGGTGGCACAGGTATTACGCCGGCGACAATACTGGACCTCAGTAATCTGCTGCATCCGCGTGACGCTGACCCGAGCGTTTGCGTCAATGGATTCGACTGGATGGATGATACGAATTTGCTTGGTTTCAGGCATGGTAGTCACCTCCCCACATGGTGCGAGCGGTGAGAAGTTTGGTGTTAATCAAGTTAAATGGAACTGAATTAGGGTGCTTCATAGTAGCAGCCTCCGAAGTTTAGATTTGTCGAAAATTTATATCCGGCTAATCCTGAGACGTAATCAGCTTTGGAAACACGCCACTAGGGTGGACATTCATGAGCAGGTGGCCAGCCCGAGCATCTAGGGTGCTTCTTGCGGTCATCAGCGTGACCAGCAGGAATTTGGTGCGAAAAAAAACACGCTACCACCGGCCTCTAGCCAGTGCGTAGCGTGTCGCATTTTTAACGTTCAGATAATTCATGAGGTGTTTACTGAACGGATGTCAATTTAATTAATCAGCGTCGTCAGCGGTATCAGTGGCTACCCGTGCGTAACCAACAGCGTGCCACCATGGGGCATGAACGGCTTCGCGAACGACCCCACGGTTTTGGGCATCGATCATCTTGCCTTTACCAATGTACATCCCAACGTGGGAAATGGAGTAGGCACTACCACCAAAGAAGACCAAATCACCCTTCTTGATGTTCTTGTAGCTAACGTGCTTGTAAGCATTGTATTGGGCTTGTGCAGTCCGTGGTAAGGTCACGCCAGCACCCTTCTTGTAGATGTAACCGGTAAAGCCGGAGCAATCAAATGCGGAAGGACCAGTAGCACCGTAAACGTAACGGGCACCTAAGTGAGACTTGGCAACCTTGTAGATTGACGTGAAGTCACTCTTAGTAGCGGCCGAAGCGGTCGTCGTGTTGCTAGCGTTAAAAGCGAAAAAGCCAACGAAAACTAAAGCACTTGCTGCGATTGTTTTAATAAATTTTTTCATCCTAATAAACACCCCTCATGAATTTTACAAGTTCTAGAATAGCAATGTAATATGACAAACATGTAACAAGCCAGTTTCAGAGCTGTTAAATGTCTTAAACAAATCATTACTTTTGACCAGAAGACCGTAATTGGGGGGTATAATTTGCAAGTATCTCACATAATTGGTAACTTAGTTTACATAAGCGGTAGCGTCAAGAATCTTGTGTAAACGAAATGCCTTCGTACATATAATATGTATCTAACTTAAATAAATGATGCTTCCAAGGTGTCCTGGAGTCCTTTGAACCCTCGGTGGATCCGCTTCAG
>NZ_JAMXAZ010000019.1:0-49529 GCF_024718525.1 Levilactobacillus yiduensis | reverse complement strand
TCATAAGGGAAGGCATTCCCTATTTCTATACAATTCAGAAATCTTTTATGCATTTACACAAGATATTTTACGCTCTCCAATTATTAGCGAAGAGTGATACTAAGATTGTCGCTGCTGCTAATGGTGAGACAGCCTTAATGTTGCACACCGTCCGGCCCATCAAGGGTGGCATTGAATTACGTAGCCGCTTCTGGTTGGGATGGAATGTTGATCTCCAAACCCACGAACCAATCCGGGTTATTCCTGACGATGCCAAGATTGATGGCGAAATTGCTAAACGACTTGGTATTCATAGTATTAAAGAAATGACGAACTTGGCTAAAATATTACCAAGTATTTACCGTGAGAATAAAGATAATTTCTAAATAGCAGGACGGTGAACGATAATCAGAAATTTAAGCCATCGTTTTAATCAGGTAGGTGCCACAGCACTCTTCATAGGTATCATACCACCATTGTGGGCAGTGTTTATTCCTGTAATCGGTGTTGAAACCGGAGCCGTTGCGCTCATTTGTGCGGGAATATTTACGGCAGCGGGTAATGATCCCAAAAATGCGGGTAAAATTATTTTAGGCCTGTTAATCGGCATTCCCTGGGGAATTCTTGTTTTGCGCTTTACAGCATTACCTGGAAGTCATTCAGTTAACCAGTTCTTAGCATTAGGTGTTTTGGGAGCGGGTAGTATCTTGATTTGTGGACTGACCATTGTGGGTAAGTATGTTGACTCTACGGCGTGGCTATCAGGGTGGGCCATTGCACTGCTAGTTTTAGGCCATGTGCCAATGGCCAGTTGGCATTGGTTGCCCTGGCAGCTGGCGCTATCCATGATTGTGGGTGTTTATTTAATTGGTGTTGGTGGGACTGTCGTTAATGATTGGGTCAAAAAACGTTCATAACACGCAAAAGCGCATTGACCGATTCCCAGCCAATGCGCTTTTACTTTACCGATGAACAAAACTGATCCAATTAGCCCCAGGGTAGCTCCCTTTGTACTGAATGACGTGTTTGCCCTTGGTACGCAGCTTGATAGTGCTATTTGCGTCTAAATAAGTATATTCATAGCCGCGAATCTTATAGGCATGCTTCCCCGTCTTCTGGTATTTGACATTTTTCAGATTAAACGGTCCGACTGAGTACAATTAGACGTGAGATTTCGTAATGTGCAGCCGTTCCACGCTAGGAGAACCGTGCTTGACCCGCCATTTACCCCGCAGTGCCTTTGGGGTGCCGTGGTGCCAAACGGCTGCTTGGGCGGCCTGTGCGGGTGCGGTGATGGTTAGCCCCAGAATGGTTGCGGTGGCCAGCCCAATTACTGCTAAACTTTTCATGGATGTTCTCCTCCAATTCGAATAGCGAAACTTTAAATCATTGCAGCGAGGGTTCTCATCAACTATTTGCAAGCAAATTACTTGCCACCATAAAAATTAACGACGGTCATGTGCTTTGCTGATTTGTAAATCGGGTGGTTGACCTTTTTCTTGGTCAGTAGCGTGACCCGGCTAGTATTTTCGCTGACAACTGGAACGTAAGCCAAGGCTTTTTGATGACCGTACTTAACAGGTAGCACCTGGCCATAACTGATTTGTGAAGCCAATGGGTTCCGATTGTATTTTAAATTAACGGAGAAGTAATACCAATGGTAGCGGGATTTTCGCAAATCAATATTGGGAAGATGCTTCTTTTTATAGGCAGTCTTCCAGGATTTAGCGTACTTCAACGTACGTTTGCCAGCCGTGGTTGCCACGGTGAAGGATTTTTTGTTGATGGTGAGTTTGCTTGGGTGTTTGTCATAAGAAGATTGATAGCCATACCAGGTGCCGCGTATAGATTTAGGCGCCGTTCGAATAGACTTATCGGATGTACCAAATGTCCAAACGACCTTGGCATCAGCAGAAGTATTGGCAAATCCAATGAATCCGGTTACAGCGAAAAGCATGACAATACCAGTTTTCATACACAAATGTTTCATTGAGATCTCCTCCTTAGTGCTTTTAGTATACCGAAGCAGTTGCGGGGTGCAAATGCGGATGACAAGGAAGCCTGCCATAAGTTCTTCCCAATTTTTGCCGCCAGTTGTACCAGAATACGCTGGAAATAAAGTCAGCGACCAGACGCTCAATTCCTCAGCAAGCAGGTTAGTTGCTTTAAACAACCAATTCGCTATAATAAAAGCTGAATAATAAACCGCTTACACAATCGTGCTAGCCAGTAACGTAAGGAGGAACCGGGGATGAAGCCGTTTGTACCCATTCCAGTCGTGGACTCGAGTCTCTATTTATTCGGGGGGCATCAACGAACCGTGCCAGGGGGCTGGCAGTTTTTTGAGCAAAAACATCAAGCGTTTGAATTAATGTGTGTCGTTGACGGTCGGCAAACCACGGAGATCAAGGGGAGTGGGGCGTTTGACTATGGTGCGGGTGAAGTGATGATCATTTCCCCGGGGACCCTGCACACCAATAAAAATACCAGCGATGATGCTAGCATGACCTACATCTGCTTTCACTTCAGCATTGAAAGCCTGGAGCTCAAGGCAGAGATGCTCAGCAACATGGTCAATGCCGTGATTCCGGCCGCTCATCCCGTTGCGAAAGCCGCCATGATTGCGGCAACGACCATTGTTGCGGCCAGTGCAGACCGGTCTTTGAACAAGGAACAGGTCAACCTCCAGATTCAAATTGCCGTGCTCAACTTCTTCTACGCCGTTTCGACTGACCTGCGGACCTCTGCCCAACAGAAGGGCGGCCGCTACAGTGAAAACGAGGCCAAGACGAGCCGGCAAATGGCGTCGCTGATCAAGCAGTACATCTTGAAAGAAGAAATCCCGTCCTTTTCGTTTGCCACCATTTGCCAGCAGGTGGGCGTCAGCAGTGGATATGGGCACCGCATCTTCAAGAAAGTCTACGGCGTGACCCCGCTACATTACATTGAAAGTCAAAAGTACAACAAGGCCAAGCGCCTCTTAGGCTCACCGGAATATTCTATCGAGGATATCGCCTACCTGATGGGGGCCAGCAGTGTTTCCAATTTTAGCAAGCAATTTAAGAAGTGGTCTGGCATTACCCCTAGTCGCTACCAGCGGCAGTTAAAACAAAAGCGGCGGGTCCGGACAGTTAAGGAAAGTGGCTATTTTGAATAGTTTTGGTTAGAAAAAGATAAATGACCCCGTCAAACATTGATTTGGCGGGGATTTGTTTTACCCACAAGGTCAGGATTTAACTAAAACCGGTCATGAAAGAAGATAGCGAGTCTTTATGAAAGCGGATACAATTCAACGTGTAAGTTAGCTAACGGAGAAATGCGTGAGGCGTCGGCCAACGGCTCACGAGATAAATTGTTGGCGGTCACTCAGCTAGAAGCGGCTGCCAAGTACTTATTTTCCAATTTGAAAGGGGTTCTCGCACATGGCCTCAAATACACAGGCTACTGCCACAGAGACTCAGGCTACTGATGAATTTGCCAAACTTTCTTGGCGTGAACGCATTAGTTATGGTGCCGGTGATCTCGCGCAAAACTTGATCTTCGGTACAGTTGGTTCCATGCTCTTATTTTACTTAACCACCGTTTATGGTATTTCGGCCGCAGTCGGTGCCACGATCTTCTTGATTGTCCGTTGGGTCAACGTTTTCTGGGATCCGTGGGTCGGCGCGTTTGTCGACAAGCACAATTTTAAAAAAGGTAAGTACCGGTCATATCTGATTTATGGCGGGGTGCCGCTGACCATCATGGCCGCGCTGCTCTTCTTGCCGATCGATGCCGTTCGGGGCAACGTCTTTTATGCCTTCATCGCTTACCTGGCGACCGCATTGATTTACTCATTCGTGAACATCCCCTACGGCGCCTTGAACGCGTCTTTGACCCGGGACAACGATGAGATTTCAACGCTGACCACGGTACGGATGACGGAAGCAAATATCGGGAACCTGTTAGTCTACACGTTCCTACCGCTGTTCGTTCAAATGGCTTCACCAAACCCACAATCCAAGGACATCGGCTTCTTCGGGATTCACATGAACTTGGGGGATTACACCTCACCTAAGGCCGGTGGCGCCTACTTCATGGTCATGGCAATCTACATGATCATTGGGTTTGTGATGTTAACGGCTACTTACTTTGGCATCAAGGAACGGGTCTTGCCAACGCAAAAGGAATCCGATGCCGTTAAGTATTCCGACCTCTGGACTGAATTCAAACAAAACAAGCCATTACAAATCCTAGGCCTGTTCTTCTTGATTGGCTTTACCTTCATGTTCTTTGGCAACACGGTTTGGCCATTCTACATGCAATACAGCATTGGGCACTCCGAGTGGATGGCTTCCATCAACTTGATTGGGTCGATTCCAGGGATTTTCTTGGTTTTCTTATGGCCAATCATTCGTAAAAAGATTGGTAAACGCCAATTCTTCTACGCTTTCTTAACACTATTTATCATTGGGACGTTAATTCTGTGGGTCTGGTCTTTCCCTGCCTTTAAGAATAGCGTTGCCCTTGGCTACACGGGCCGTTTCCTCATGCAGTGGGGGATTACCGCCGCAACGGGTTACATGTGGTCCCTGGTTCCGGAAGTCGTTTCTTACGGCGAATACACGTCCAAGAAGCGGGTGGCTGGTATCATCAACGCCATCATGGGCCTGTTCTTCAAGATTGGGTTAGCCCTCGGGGGAATCATCCCAGGCTACATCAACGCCTTCTTCAAATTTGACGGGACGAAGGCGACGCAAAGTGCCGGCGCCTTAATGGGCATTCAGTGGTCCATGATTTGGCTGCCAATTATTCTGGCCATCATCGCGATGTTTGTCATGAGTCGCTACACGTTGACCGATGACGAAGTGAACAAGATGAACGAAGAATTAACGGCCGCACGCAAAGCTGAACTGGATTAAGGACTCAAACATGAAAGGAAGATCTCTAATGAAGATTCAAAATCCTGTGTTACCTGGTTTTAACGCTGACCCGAGCATGATTCGGGTCGGCGACACCTACTACATTGCCAACTCGACCTTTGAGTGGTTCCCAGGTGTCCGGCTGCATGAGTCTAAAGACTTGGTTCATTGGAACCTCTTGCCATCACCGTTGTCCACGACGACGTTACTTGATATGAAAGGGAATCCGGCTTCTGGCGGGATTTGGGCGCCTGATCTCTCCTACGCCGACGGTAAGTTCTGGTTGGTGTACACGGACGTCAAGATTACGGATGGGCCGTTTAAGGACATGACCAACTACCTGACGACGGCTACCGATATTCACGGACCGTGGTCAGATCCCATCAAGATTAACGGGGTCGGCTTTGATTCATCCTTGTTCCACGATAAGGATGGGCGTAAGTACCTGGTCCAACAAACCTGGGATCACCGTGAATACAACCACCCATTTAATGGGATCACGTTGACTGAATTCGACCTGGACACGATGCGCTTAAAGCCGGAAACGGCACGGAACATCTACAACGGGGATGACGTTAAACTGGTAGAAGGGCCTCACCTTTACCAAATCAACGGCTACTATTACCTGTTTGCCGCTGAAGGGGGTACCGTCTTTACGCACCAGGAAATCGTGGCGCGGTCGAAGACATTGGCTGAACTCTCCTTTGAAGGGGAACCCGATGGCCCGTTCATTACCAACCTGGATACCCCAGACTTTTACCTGCAAAAGCAAGGGCATGGGGCGTTGACCTCGACGCCTGGTGGCGAATGGTATTATGCGTCACTAGTCTCACGGCCATGGAATCACGCCACGGAATCGAGTCATGATCCACGGGGATGGAGTACCTTAGGCCGAGAGACGTCGATCCAAAAAGTTGAATGGGATGAAGACGGCTGGCCACGCGTGGTTGGCGGCCATGGTGGACAGGTTGAAGTTGACGCCCCCCAAGATGCCATCTTAACGGATGCCCCTAAGGACCACTCGCAACATGATGACTTTGATCAACCAACGTTGGACCTGAACTGGAATACGCTGCGGCAACCCTTTAGCGCAAAGCTAGGGACTGTTGGGAACGGTGAATTAAAGCTCGTGGGGCAACAATCCCTGTCCAGCACGTTTGACGTTTCGTTTATCGCCCGGCGCTGGCAAGCCTTTAATTTTGATGCTGAGACCAAGGTGAAATTTGACCCGTTCAGCTATCAACAAATGGCAGGACTGGTCAACTTCTACAATGACAAGCACTACTCCTGGATTTTCATTACCAATGATGAAAAGAAGGGCCGGGTCATTGAAGTCGCCCAAAATGACAACAACCACTACACGTCCTTCCTGAAGGACCAGGCCATTGCGATTCCGGCCGACACCGAGTACGTTTGGTTCAGAGTGCAGGCTCGCAAGGAATCCTACACGTACCAGTATTCCTTTGACGGGCAGGACTGGCAAACGGTTCCCGTAGTCCTAGATGCCGCCATTCTATCCGACGATTACGTGCTACAGACATCGGGTGGCTTCTTCACCGGGGCCTTCGTGGGCTTGGCAGCGGTGGATTACGCTGGCTACGAGGCGGTCGCGACGTTTGACCACTTCGATTACCAAGAATTACCAGACTAGTCTGGGTCAATGAGCAGAATATAGAGAACGACGCGCTTTCGGCAATTTGCTGAGGGCGCGTCGTTTTTGGGGTTGACAGGCAATCAGCCAAAAATATGGGAGTCTCATGAGAAATCATGGGGCGCAAGACGCATAGTTGAAGGCGGCATTTATTTATAGTAGAAACTGGGTTTTAAATTAATTTTGCAAAACAATCATCGTTACAAGTCATTTAGTATGTAACAAGATTACGGTATCAATCTAATAAGAAATTACATATCGAGTTCATAACTTATTCATAATTCACTGATATTCTGGGGGCAATTAAGAAAAAGCAGCTCGCAACCCGCTTGATAGGGAGGTTACCCCCATGAAAAAATGGTTACGCATGGTTTTAATTATCGGTTGTCTCTTTGGTTTAACACCGCTCTTGCGTAGCCAAGCGCAGAAGCACACAGCAGTCATTCAAACGGCGGACCTCCAGACCCAAGCGGGGGAAGTCGTGGCCAACCTCGATAGTCACCAACCGCAGGACGTGCAACTGGCGCTAAACCTGACGCTCCCTGCAGGCGAAACGGTGATGACGTTGGCGGAACAAGATGAGGCCGCATTCCAGTCCGGGCAGATTGACGACCCGCAACTGGCCGAGGCCGTGACGGCGGAAGTTGATTCGAAACAGCGGTTGGTGCTCCAAAATGAGCAGGACCAGCCCCAGAAAACGGCCGTGGTCGTGCCCGTCAAGCTCGTTGACCCACTCCTGGTGGCGAAACTCCAACTGACTTTGAAAGTGGCGGACCAAGCCGAAACATTCGTGCTCCCGACAGTCACGGTCAAGGCGGCTGAGAGTGGCGAGGCAGAATCGTCAACGAACAGCAGTCAGAGCAGTAATCAGAACAATAGTCAAAGCAGCAGTCACAGTAGCACCACTAGTAGTAGCACCAGCAGTCAATCCACCACCAACGCACAAACGTCCGTGAGTCAGCGGTCGCAGTCCAGCCAGTCACGCTCACGGTCGAGCAAGGCGTCAGCGGCCAGCACGACCAGCAGTCGTTCAGCAGCTAAGGCCGACGATGACGACGCGGATACCGCGACCACGGCGAAGACGCAGACTAGCAAAGCGCGAGCAACGACACCGGCATTGCCAACGGCTTCGCTCGACGTTCACCGCGCACAGATTCAGATCGGCAGTTGGTCAGACAGCCTGGATATTGGCGGCACCTTAGTCACTGATAGCAACGTCGTCGGGCCCAAAAAAGCCGCGACGGGCGGCAACACTTACTGGGACAACACATATGCCAACCAGTACTACTACTCTTACCAACAAGCAGACCACGCGCAGGCCTATACGGTTGTTTTGAATGATAGCCCAGTACCCGCAGCGACGGATACCATCGTGGTTTACTATCAAAATGTTGGGGCCTACACGACCTCAGCTTCGGCAGAAAGCCCTACTGAGCAGATGGGCGCTATCGTTAAGATTTCTAACATTGTCTACAATAAGAATGCACCAGCAGGGAAGGATCGCTACATTGATTTTTCCACCAATTTCTACTCGGGAATCGTCTACAACGGGATTGAAAGCTTTGACCTGGATATCACGTTTATTAACGAAGACGGGACCAAGATGCTGAACTTCCCGCAACCCACTGCCGATAACGATTACAACTCATACTTCACATTTGGCTCCTTGAACGGTAACGAGGAAGGCGAACATGAATGGGCAGGAACGCGGTCGGGATTGGAAGGCATGCTGTCAGCGGAGTCGCTGGTCAAAAAGCAAGACAACGGCTGGTACGAAGGTATCGGTAAAGGGATCTGGCAGGCTGGCCAATCGTATACGGGTAAGGACGAATGGGGCGACTTCCTCGGGTCCACCAACTATGAAAAAGGCGCGGTTTCCTTCCCACTAGTGGGGACGACGCAGCTATTCAAGCTGAAAAGTGAATCGGGCTTCACGTGGCAGTCATTTTCCAGCGGCTACCTCGTGGCTCTCGAAGCACCGGCGCCGCAAAAAACGGTTCACCGGACCGCCGACCTGGGTCTCGACCACAACAACCTGGATGGCGTGACGATCGACCGGGATGACGATGACCTGAACAGCTTTTACTACACGATTTATCAACCGACTTACAGTATTCCGAACGAATCGATTGCCAAGCCGGATCGGATCATCCTGAAAGATCAATTGCCGGCGGGGATGACACTCGAAGGCTTTCAGCTGTACAACACGGATGGCACCCAGATTACTGAGGGGGGCAAGCTAGACGTTTCTGATAGCGGTCAGGTCATCTATGAACTCGCCGACAAGGAAATTGAAAAGTTGACGTTTGACGGTCGCGCCTTTGCCTTTCAAATGCGGGTCGTGATTGACGATGACTTTGTCGGGACCTTCAAGAACCAGGCGACGGTGACGTTTGACTCCGGGGAAAACTACACCTGGGAAAAGGAAACGAATGAAGTGGTCACGCATTTCCAACGGGACCTGACGACCTTGAAGCTGAAAAAAGTGGGCGACCTCATGTGGGACCCCACGGCCAGCGAACCCCTGAAAGATGTCGTCTTCACGGTGACCGACCCGAACGGCCAGACGTTCACGGTCACAACGGATCAGGCCGGTGAGGCGACTCTGACGCATTTGAGTAAGCGACACACGTACACGATCACTGAGACCACGCCCGCGGGCTACATCTCAGGGCCGACCTTCACGCTAACTTACGACACCGCTGTTAATCGCTGGAAACTCACGACCGACACGCTGCAGGTCAGCATCTCTGACGACGCGCAGCAGGTTATCACCGTGACCAACCAACGCAAACGCGGGGACTACGGTTTCCACAAGGTTGATAGCACCACTGGCAGCAAACTCGCCGGCGCCGAATTTATCATTCGCAACCAGGCGAAGCAGTACCTGACGTTTGACGCGGACGGGCACCTGAGTGGCGTGGTCGACCAGCGTGAGCAAGCGACCAAGCTAACGGCGGCCGATGGTATTTTCAAGGTCACTGGCTTGCCATACGGCGATTACCAGTTGATCGAAACGCAGGCGCCAGACGGCTACACGCTCGGTAAGGCGCATGACTTTACCATTTCAGACAGAGAAGCATCCGCACCAGACCGGATTGAAAACGACCCATACAGTCTTCCCGTGACCGGGGGGCAGGGCATCTTCTGGTTCATTGTCTTAGGGCTCATACTCACCCTATCGTCTCTCGCCATTTGGCGCACCCACCCTAGAGGAGAATAACCCATGAAAATTACAAAATTACGACAACTCGCAGTCGCTGCTTTCGCCGTTTGTGGCTTGGCGTTAGGGGGTGGTCAACTGACCGCTCACGCCGCTGAGGCCGCGCCGGACACGGTGACGTTGAAGTTGCACAAGTTGGATAACACCGCTGATAAGACGATTCAAAACACCGGCGACGAGGTCGACACGCAAGGCCTCAAGCCCTATGACGCTAGCAAATATGGCGCTGTCACGTACAGCGTGTACGATATCACGGCCCTGTTAAAGGCGCGGGACGTGGTTGCAGGGCAAACGGACCAGGACACGTTTAAACAAGTTCGTGATGAATTGATTCAAGAAATCACCAACGGTCAGACCGATCCTGAAAAAGTCTTAGCGGCGCAACAGGCCTTCGTCGATCAGAATGACCTACAGGCAACGGCGACCCAAACGCTGACGGATAGCAGTGGCCTGCTGACGTTTGCCGGCCTGAGTAACAAGGGCTTCTATCTCATCATGGAAACGGCGGCACCTGTGGACCATTTAACGGGGATGTCCGCACCGATGATTATTGGCTTACCCCTGAATGACAAAGACACGATTCACTTGTACCCTAAAAACGTGGTGGCTAGTGGCATCGACCCGACCATTCACAAGGTTGGCCTGGACCCAGAGGCACCGACCAGCGATAAGTACGTGACGCTGGAAGGCATCCAGTTCACGTTGGCACCGGAGAACGACCCAGACAACGCGATCACGTTGACCACGAATGCACAAGGCGACATTGACTTTGGCGGCCTGGAAGTCGGGACGCGCTATGTGCTGACGGAATCTTCCGTAGCCAGCCACCCGTGGTACCACCTCACCGCTAACGGTCAGGCCATCTCCCTGACTTTCGCTGTTGATAAGGATGGGAACATCAAGAAAGCGGTTGCCCAACCTAGCGCGGGTTACTTTAAAATCTCTGGCAGCACGATCGGAATCACGAATCACCTGATTCTGGGTGGCGCCGAGTTCAAGAAGGTCGACGCACAGACGGGTAAGGAGCTGGCCGGAGCGAAATTCAAGGTACAAAAAGTCGCTGACGGCGAAAAGTTTTGGGCTGTGTTTGACGGCAAGACGTTTGAGAAATGGGTGAAGGATGAAGCGCAAGCGACAGTTCTGACGTCCGGTTCGGATGGGAAATTTGACTTCACCGGCGTCCCTTACGTTTACGATAAGCACGATAAAAAGCAGGTCGTCTACAACTTGATTGAAACGCAAGCACCGGCTGGATATGCACTGCTGAAGTCCGCAACGCCATTTGAAATTAATGAAAAGACGGAAATCAAGGACATTGAAAACGAACGTTACGCCTTACCGATTACCGGGGGCATGGGCATCTGGCTCTTCCTTCTCATCGGGGGACTCCTGATGGGCGGCTCCGGCTACCTGTACTACCGGCAACGGCGGCAAAACAAGGCGTAACCTAGACAGCTAGGAAGGTGGCACGCAAGAAACGGCGACACAGTTCGGCTACAGAGATAAGTCACTAGCAGTCGGTTTAGTTCTCAGTAACAGTGAAGCTCAGCCAAAGTTGACCCAATTCAGTGGTACTGGCTGTGCCGACCGGTTACCTGGCTATTAAACGAACCGGAAGACCGCTTCCCAAACCGGCAAAACTGTTGGTTGACGGAGCTTTCCGATTTCACCGATTTCCACGAAACTACCTAGCCGAAAACGGCATAACTAGACTAAAGAAAGGGGGGACCCCCTAATGCGCAGATGGTTGATCATCTTACTCTTTTGCTTGGGCCTGGGCCTGATTGGCTATCCGGCCGCCAGCAACGTGGTGACCGGTTGGCGCCAGCAGGGGGTCCTGACGGCGTACAAGCAACAGCTCCAACGGGCGAACCAGACCCAACTAAAGACACTGCAGCGGGCCTTACAGAAGCAAGAAACCAGTGATGAGGCCACGGTACCAGACCCGTTTAACGCGACGGGGAAGTCCTTCGTGACGACCACGCCGCTCACCCTGATTGCGATTCCCAAGATCAACGTGGAACTACCAGTCTTCGCGGGGACTGGTGAGGATGTCTTGCAAAAGTATGCGGGGCTGGTCCGCGGCACGGATGTCCCTCAGGGCAAACGGAATCAACACAGCTTGATCACGGCGCACCGTGGTCTGCCGGGGGCACAGCTTTTCACCGATCTTCCCCGGCTCCAACGCGGGGACCGGTTTTACCTTAAAAATGCTTACGGGCTGATGACCTACGAGGTGACGACGCGCCGAACCGTGAAGGCCGCGACTCAACAGCCCATCCAACGCGCGGCAACGCAGAATCAAGTGACGCTGATGACCTGTACCCCGTATATGATCAACACGCACCGCTTGCTGGTCACTGGTCGGCGCATCCCCAACGAGACGCAAACCATTCCCCGCGGCCAGTTCGTGTGGGACTGGTACAAGATTGGCTTGCTGGTGGTCGCGGCCCTCCTCATCATCGCTGGTGGGTGGGCCGGCTACCACCACTACCGACGAATGAAGGAGGGAAAGTAAATGGCAACACGTAAACGACGTTTCAAAAAGGCTTCCCTCTGGTTGCTGGGGATGTTTCTCATCGGCAGTGGGTTGGTGCTCCTGGCATTGACGCAAAGCTTTTCGGTCACGCAATTAGGCGAGGCGGCGAAACGCCAGATGACGCCTGAGAGCGTCCAGCAGGCTAAACGAGCGGCACAAGGCAAGACGGCCCCGTTCAATTACGCGCAGACATCTCAGCTGAATCCCGTGTCGGTCGCAGGCTACGGACTACGGGGGCTGGCAGGCGACCAGACGTATGGGGCGGTTGGGCAGTTGCGCGTCCCCGCGGTGAATCTGGATTTACCGATTGGCGTGGGCGTGAGTAATAACGTCCTGGTGCGCGGGGCCGGCACGCTCAAGGCCGACCAGCAGATGGGCAAAGGCAATTACGCGCTGGCCGGCCACTACATGACGTCCCAACGGCTCTTGTTTTCACCGCTGAAGGGCGTTCGCAACGGAGATAGCGTCTACCTGACCGACCAGCGGCGGATGTACCGGTATCGCGTCACCCGCGTACAGGTGGTGGACCGCTACCGCGTCGAGGTGATCGACGACGTGCCCGGCAAACAGCTCGTGACCCTGGTCACCTGTGCCTCGGCTAAGCGCGGTGAGCCTAAACGGTTGGTGGTGCGAGGGACGTTGCAATCGGTGAAACGGATCACAAAATAGAGAAATGTATAACGTGTTATTGAAACGATTATCCGTGATGGATGGTCGTTTTTTACTGCGGCTCAGAAAGAGAATTCAGATTATTGCCGTAATGTAGCGGATTATAATTCAATGACTAGTGAAGAATTAGCCTTCATCGATGAATAAGAAAACAGCAACAAACAAAGTGAACAAAATCACATAAGGATGGCTGGATACATCGTCATCTGATATAATGAACTTGTAAATAACGTAGACACCCTTTTCGTGCGCACTTTAATCATATAGTAAACGAGGATTGCTATTAATTAGTATTTGACATGAATCCATGAGGAGGCGTTATTCATGAGACGACGGGTAATCGGTCTAGCAGTGACCGCAATCTTGGTAATAGGTGGGATGGCGGTTGGGGAAGCTTTACCAGAGATGACAGGTTGGTCGCCAACGGTAACGGCACGGGCAGATAGTATGAGTACGACGGATGAAGGCGAACTGGGGACTTGTAAGTGGTGGTATGAGTCAGACGAAGAAGTCGTTCACGTTAGTGGTGGTGAGCTTCCAGAGGCTGAAGCGAGTTATTTGGGTTACTCACCGTTTGTAAAGGTCATTAATAAAATGAGATTTGATATAGAAAACCCGCATGAGACTAAGGCTATTTCGCTAGAGGGCCCAATTGTGTTGCCTAAAAACTCATCCCACTTATTTGACATGCTGATATATGACTTTGAGGATAATCCACAGATTGAAAATTGGCATTGGTTAGATAGTAGTCAGACGACTAATATGGCCTATATGTTTTCTGGTAGCAAACAGCAGACAATTGATGTTTCTGGTTTGGACACGCGGAACGTAACGAATATGCATGGTATGTTTATTGGGAATATTGATCTTACAGATGATATTAAAGGAATTAATCAATTCGACACGAGTAAGGTTACAGATATGGGTGAGATGTTTAATGACTATGGTTCTGACATCACTGGTAAAGAATCGTTTACTCTTGACCTGTCCAGCTGGGATGTCAGCCAGGTCAAGGAGGGAAACAGCGAGAATTTTGGTAAGACAACTGGATTTGAACAGATGTTTGCGAGCAGTGGCCGATTGTCCATTGACCTAAGTGGTTGGCATCCATCGATTCCTTTAGGTGATATATTTGAAACTTGGTACAATAATATGAATTATTTAGATCGATTGACACTGAATCCCAAAATTGATTTAAGCCAGACAACATTTCAGTCGCAAATCGATGATGATTCGGCAATTACCGGTAATTGGGTGAACTCAGCAGGTAGTCAATTTACAACTGACCAACTGATTGCTTTGTACAGTTCTGGAAGCGTTGATTGGCCGACGACAGCAGTGACCTATATGCCAGAAAAAAAGGCCAGCGGGCCAGTGACTATCCACTTTGTTGATGAGGCAGGGGAAAAGATTCAGGCAGACCAGACGCTTGCTGGCGACTACGGCCAGGCATTTGATATTGATCCAGTGGCTTATCCGATTAGAGGCTATGACTTTGTTGATGTACAGGCGGGATCACTGACGGGTAGTTACACGGCTGACCCGCAAAGTGTTACGCTGACGTACCGGGTGAAGCCAGCACCGCCGATAGCAGGAGTGGTAACGCCTGATGTGACGACGGATACGGGAAGTGAAAGCACTGAGAGTCAACCGGACAAAGTTGTTGACCAATTACCAATCGCTAAAAAGAATCGGACCATTACAGCTGTGCAAAAGCTGGGGTTGTATACAACGCCTAACTTCACTAAAAAATCACGGATGTTTTACTACAATCGTCAGTTGCGGACGAACCGGCCACAATTTGTGATTGTAGGATTAACTAAATCAGCGAAAGGAACACCCCGATATCTGGTCAAGGACGTAACGCCAGGATCAAAGCGGCGAGGACAGATGGGTTATGTTACGACTAATCAGAAATTCTGGACCCATTCTTACTATCAGAAGAAACCCAAGACCATTAAAGTAATCGCGGCGAATGGTATCAACGCTTACCGCCAAGTTTCGCTTAAGGGACCCGTCAAGCACTACAAAAAGGGACGCGTGCTCCGGATTAAAAAACTTAAACGCAATCGAATGACTACTCGCCTCCAACTCAGTAATGGCCGGTATATCACGGCCAATAAGCGTTTAGTATTGATGAAATAACAGAATTGCATCAAACAGACGACTAGCTCCGGCTGGGTCGTCTGTTTTTGTGGGGCCCAATTGACCGGAGTTTGGCAGACGTTGACGTCCTTTCCACAGGAGTGGTATCGTAAATGGGAGATTAGGGAGGATGAATAACATGAAAAAACAGCTATTAGCCGGCTTGATTGGGTTTGCAGCATTGTTGACAGTCGGCACTGGTGAGACTGCCCATGCGGCCGCGACGGTCAATATTGGCGGAACCACCGTCAGTCGTTCTTATTTAAATAGTGATACTTACTACCGGGCGACCCGGGCGGTCAAGGCGACCGTAACGTACTACCAGGCGAAGACCGAAAAGCGGCAGTACAACAAGACCATCACGTTACCCAAGGGAACCGTTGTGGCGGGAAGCATCATCCCTAAACATCAGCTCGCGCATGGTAAGTGGGGCAATGAGTTGGCCCTGGGGCAAGGAAATCTGAACTACAAGCTGCTTAATTCGGGCGCCAAAAAGGGCTACGTGGCCGGTGGCATCGTTTCCTACGCGTTGACCCATCTTAAAAAGGTGAAGCGGCCGGCGTACATGCCAACGTATAGCTATGGTGATTTGTATTTAGGCGGTGCCAAGGCAACCTTGCAGGGAGACAATCAGCAGAAACGCGTCTTTCGGGTCACGACCAACGGCTATGTTGAGCTGATTGCCCGAAACACCAAGGCTGCTGGCGATGCCATTTTTGCGGGCAAACCTTTGCATCAGGCCAAGATCAAGAAGACCCGCGTTAAGGGCGCCACACGGTATCTGTACCTAGGCACGAAAATGTCTGGGACCGGGATTAAGACGACGCGTGTGGGTAAGAAGGGGGCTTACCAGTACCGGCTGGCCTTCAAGAATTTGCATAAGCCGCAGAATTTAAGCTACTATGACGATGATCGGGGTACGGTCTACGTGTTTGATAGTCTCTACGCCGTTGGTGGGGTCACCTACTACACGCCGATTTGTTTTGGTAGTGAGATTGAAGATTAGTGTGTGTAACTTAAAGTATTAGTTGTGAAATAGGCGTTAACCGGGTTAGTAGCAAGTCGGTTAGCGCCTTTTTTGTGCTGGAGATAGCGGATAGTCTAACGTGGAAAGTCCGGCGGCACATCAAAATGTAAGCGGTTAAAAAGTTGCCAAAAATATGCTGCGTGTGTACTGTTTAACAAATGATTTGATATAATAAACGTATAAAGTCGGATGGCAATTTTCTATGGCAATTTAATTGTGATAGTAAATGAAATCTAACCGTGATCAATGTTTAGCATGATAGTTATGGGGAGGCTTTATGTTATGAAACATCGAATAGTTGGTGTTACTTTGGCAGCAGCGTTGGTTTTAGGTGGCGCGACCATCATGGGTGATTTGCCAGCGGGGACGAGTTGGTCGTCACCGGTGGTAGCGCATGCGGCTGCGACCGTTATGTCTCAAGGAACGGTGGGAACTTGCCCATGGCAGCTGACCTCAGATGGCGTGCTGCACGTGGGTGAAGGGACGTTGCCGCCAGCGACGGAAACCATTCAAACGTACCCAGACGGCTCGCATGGGTATTTTTGGAGTTCACCATTAAAAGACATTTTGGAAACTCCGGATTACACCAATAATATGGTCGTTAAAACCATCTCTTTTGATGGTCCGATTAAAGCACCAGAGAATGCATCCCATCTTTTTTATGGGCTTAATAATGTTAATAGTCAAGCAGGAAGTTCCTTGGGCCCACAGATTGTGCATTTGGACCGGTTAGATGTTAGTCAAACGACGAATATGGCGGAGATGTTCAGTAGCTCGGGGCAACAGACTCTGGATGTCTCTAACTTTAATACGAGTAAAGTCACGACGATGCAGGGAATGTTTGAAGGGAATAATAACCTGACCAGTAATATTGTTGGCCTTGATAAATTTAATACCAGTA
Organism: Levilactobacillus yiduensis; assembly: GCF_024718525.1. Classification (NCBI taxonomy): domain Bacteria; kingdom Bacillati; phylum Bacillota; class Bacilli; order Lactobacillales; family Lactobacillaceae; genus Levilactobacillus; species Levilactobacillus yiduensis. Next base: position 32,494 of record NZ_JAMXAZ010000019.1, on the reverse strand, counting down.
ACGTTACGGACATGGGAAAGATGTTTTATGAAATTGGCGATGGCTTTTATAACGTGATCCTAGATTTATCACACTTTGATGTCAGCAGGGTGACCGAAGGCAAGGATGAAACTTTTGGAGATCCACAGGCGGGTTTTTATAAGATGTTCTATTTGAAAGGGCCCAAGACGACGGTTAACCTGTCAGGCTGGCAGCCGCAATCACAAGTACCGCTAGATAATTTGATAACGGACGATACGACCCTAGCGCAGTTAACGTTAAGTCCAGATATGAATTTGACAGCTAATAGCCTGCCGCAATTAAATTATGGTGGTGCAAGTGCGCTCACTCAGAAATGGGAGAATAGCCGTGATCTATATTCAAATGCGCCAGACAAAGTAACCTACACCTTGGATGGCATTTCTAAGCTGTATAGCCAAGGAAATACTGACAAACCGACAACGGATGAAACCTACGTTTGGGTGCCAGCAGTCACTCCAGGCAACCCGGTCGTCGTACACTACGTTGATGAGAATGGCAAGACCATTCAGGCGGACCAAAGTGTTCCGGGTGACTTAGGAAAAGCCTTCACCATCACCCCACAAGCATTGACAGGGTACCACTACGTTAAGGCTGAAAAAGGATCACTGACCGGGACCTATACCTCGGATCCCCAAGAGGTAACGTTGGTGTACAAGGCCGATCCTACGCCGTCAACGACAGGTCCAGCAGCCGAATCAACATCGTCTAGTTCCAGCAGCGATGCCACCGAGAGTCAGCCGGACCAAGTCACGAAGCCGTTCCCGGTAGCTAAGCAGGACCGGACGCTCACAGCCGTGAAGAAGATGGGCTTATACCAGACACCTAACTTCACTAAGAAGTCCCGCGTGTTCTATTACAACAAGCAAACGCGGACGAAGCGGCCACAATTTGTGATTACGGGCATGGCCAAATCAGTGAATGGCACGCCGCGGTATCTGGTCAAGGACGTGACGCAGGGATCGAAACGCCGCGGTAAAACTGGTTATGTGACGATTGATCGGAGTTTTTGGGTCCACTCCTACTATCAACAGAAACCTAAAGCCATTCGGGTCATTGCCAAGGAGGGTGTTAATGCCTATCACAGTGTGACGCTGGGAGGTAAGTCAATTCATTACCAGAAGGGCAAGGTGCTGCGAGTCAAGCAGCTCAAGCGTTACCACTTAACCACGCGGTTACAGCTCAGCAACGGGCGGTATGTCACGGCAAATAAGACTTTTGTCATTCAAAAATAAGTGTACAAATAAGGCGACTCACGCAATGATAGCGGGGGCCGCCTTATTTTCGTGAAGGACGGACATACACGAAGTAGGGGAAACAAATTGACCAGTTGATCACAGGAGAAAATCCATAAGGTATTTGATGTGGGAAATGGTTAACCAAGTGCTATACTTTAATGGGAAACAAAATACATAGTCCAACGGAGGAATTATGATGAAAGCAAACCATTTAATCATCGCTGTCGCTTTGAGCTTGGGGTTAGCCGGGGGCATCACAGCGACTACCCAACCAGCTAGCGCGGCGACTGACAATAGCCAGTATTATAAGACGTATCATGTTATTCCCAAGGTGCTACGGGGAACTTGGCGAACTAAGGGGTATTCAGAGTATAACGGCGAGAGCAAGAAGAAAGTTCGCTGGACCTATACGTTTAAAAAGCATTCTTACACAATGAAAGTGGATTTTCAAGGGAAAAGGAAATCCAAGAGCATTCATTTCTTGAAGAAAGAAATCCGCGACATCGACTACCGGTACAAAACCAAGCGATATGAAATTTACCCAACCGCAGCTGCTGAAAGCAAGCGTGCCTATGCATCAATCTTATACTTGAAGCCAACTCGCAAGAATGGCAAGAAGGTCATCAAGTCATACCCAGTCGTCGGGAAGCATATCACTTACTTGTATCGGCGGTAGGATGTTTCATGTGAAACATTCCGAAATCAAAAGAGGTGTCGTACGTGGTAGAGTGGGTACCAGTTGAGAACGGCCAAACGATTGGGCAACTCGGAACAGAAAATGGCGTTATCTTGCGAGATGAGGAATGGCCTGGTGTCGGCAGAATTACGCTGGAAGAGAGTCGGACAGAGGCTGCGATTACTTGCGGGCTATACGGTACATTTTTTGATACGGCATTTGCTTCGCCAGCGGAAGCTAACCAGAAATATGATGCCATGAAAGAAGCTCTGGAGAAGTCACCAAATGATGTCCAGGGACTCGGAGAATGGTGTGACTGGTTCGTTTGGCATTTCTAGTCTAAACGAAAAAGGACCCCAGATTTTGTTTCTGAGGTCCTTTAATTTATGCTATTCACCATGATTTAGTTCCAGCAACCGTTGCCGTAGCGCGTCATCATAAGCCGTCAAATACAGGCCGTACTTGCCACGCTTCATCAGAACATTCAAGACGTTGGCGATGAATGTCTTGTACTCGTCACGCGTGAAGTGCTTGTCCTTACGCTTCTTGAAGATTTCCTTGTGAGAATACTTTTCGGGAATGATGGTCATGGTATCGGTTCGCTTATCGTAGCCAAATGATGGGCCGATGATCATACCGACGTAGTTCAGGTCAAAGCCCTGCAGGGTGTAGATGGTCCCCACCTGGGTGATGGAACCCTCGCGCTTGGCCCAGTGTGTTCGTTGGGGATCCCATTCATCCCATGGGAGGCTGAAAGAATCCATTTCAACGTTGTGTCGCCCGTCGATCCGCGGGAACCCTGAGGTAGCGACGACCCGGCTCATGCCGACTTCCTTGTTGCGTTTCTTGATATTTTCAAAGAGGTCGCCCGCAGTATCGAACATTTTAAATTCAAACTGGCTGTTGTCGGGGAAGGTCCGTAGTGGTTTTTCGGCGGTGAGGTCGTCCATCCAGGCCACCTGCTCGTCGCTAGCGACCATCCGGTACTGAAAGTTCATGCTGAAGAGTTCGTGTGGGTGGTTGCCGATAGTCTTGTAAAGCAGGTCTTTGTCCCAGTACATTTTAGACTGGAAGACTTGGTCGAAATCGTAAACGACCACGACGACTTTGGCCAATGCCATCAAATCCGTCAACTGGTTTTGGCCGCGGTAGTGGGCGTATGGCTCGGACTTGGAATAGAGCAAATGGGCTTCATCGACGAAAATGATGTCATATTTCTTGTGATTCTTTTGCGCGTAGTTGATCAGTGACGTTGGTCGCCGAATTTCGCCCGCTTTCATATTGGGAATCGACTCAGCGAGGTCACGGTAGGCCTTGTAGAGTTCGGGATGGTTCACGACCAACGAGGTACGGTAGTGCTTGTCGGTCATGTATTTGCGGACCAGTTCCATCAGAACGACGGATTTGCCGGTCCCCGCCGCGCCTTCGATGATGGCGACGGAGGACGTGTCGCCTGCGAGGCCTTGCTTGATATACGCGTTAAGGTTAGTGATGACGCGCTTTTGGTCGTCAGAGAGGTCCTTGACGAAGAATTGTTCCTGTAAGATTTTATTCATGGTAAGCTCCTAATCAATTGATTTGTAGGCGATGCCGGCGCCCATACAATTTTTAATTATAACAGTTATATTCTTGGGGAGGGATGTGGATGTGTGGGAAGGGTTTCATGAATTTTGAAATGGCGAATTTTAGAAAGCATGCATGTCCAGCTGGGCTTAGAGAGTGGGGCTACTGGGTGCTAGGAGAATAGTAAAGTCGAACTAAAAAAGTGATTTTAAAAAAATAAAAACCGAGGGAATATCGACGCTTATTTGGTGTTGCGTTTGAGACAAAACGCCTAAACCCTTTGGTGTCTCCGAACTTAGATTGCTGAAACTTGGGCCTAAAGTCAGCTGGTTTCGCTTATCAGCCTTAATGCTCACCAACTAATCGCCTTTTGACTCATTTTTGTGTTACTTACTGGCAAGCTAGTGGTGGAAAAATCAAGTGGGGTTTATAGACAATGTTTAGTCTAATAGTGATGGCGTTTGGCGTAATTATCGAGAAACTCATCTTTACCGTTAATGTATTAATATTATGATATAATATTAATATAATTGTTTAACCAAAAGATATTTAACCGGAGGCGTACATATGAAATTAAAAAAACTTGCTATTGCGGTTGCATTAACGCTTGGAATTACTGGTGTAGTGTCAGCAACGACTAGTACAGCTGATGCGGCAAAAAATGATGTTAACCCAGGCTTTCGTCAGTACAAAACCATGCCCCAACCATTGCGGGGAACTTGGCAAGAAAAGAGCTATGGTAAGTACAAGAAGGGGATTAAAGTTCGCTGGACTTATAAGTTTAACAAAAATTCGTATGCCATGAAGATGGATTTCAAGGGTGGTCATAAGAAGAGTAAGACTATTAAGTTCTCTAAGAAAGAAATCGGCGGCATGTATTATGATAAGAAGCACAAGACGTATGATGTTTACCCTGGTGGAAATAAAATTCCTAAGAGTAAGCTTCCTTACGCAGGGTATATGACACTAAAACCAGTACGCCATAGTGGAAAAAAAGCCTTGGCACTTTACCCGATTGGTGGAAGTAAAATCACTTACCTTTACTGGAAATAGATCAGTATAAGGTGCCCAAACTGTACTCTAGACAAAGCACCGTTTTTTAAAAGGACGCTCAGCTGTTAACAATCAGTAGTTGAACGTCCTTTGTTGTACAAAATTTAGTTGTCATCGGGAATCTCGCCGTAAGACGTGTAGAAGGTCTTGCCGCAAAACTTCATCAAACCATGGTATACGGGGGTGAGTTCTTCCTCGTCGTGGTAATGTTCACCAGACAAGTACCATTTTGTCTCAAACTCATTTTTGCGTTTTGCAGTTATTTGTTCTAGTAGTTGACGACGAGAAAGGCGATTTAGGAAAATTAGGTAATCCGTTGATTACTTAGTAAGCAAGAAGGGGCGGAAAACCACATGGTAAATTGGATTTCAGTGGAAGCGGGCAACACGATTGACTAAGTTGGTACTGTGGGTAGTGTGATTTTATAAGATGAAGAATTGCCCGGCGTCAGTCGAATTACCTTGGAACAAAGCGTCAGGGTACTGCAATTACCTGCGAACTGGAATCGTTTATCTGCTAAAGCGTAGGTAACGCCCTTAGTCAAAGGACACAATAATTTTTCCATGCGCGTGGCCAGCTTGCGCATAGCTAAGTGCTTGATTAAGCTGGCTGAACGGATAGACGCGGTCAATGACAGGATGCAAACGTTCCTGCTCAATCAGGTGGGTGAGAATCTCTAGCTCCACGTGGCTGGGGTGCATGAAGAGAAAATTGTAGTTGGCTTGTGCTTGTTTAGCTAAGTGGGTCACCCGGTGGCTGGCTGCCACGAGTAACTGACGTTTCCACCAGGGGAGACCATAAGCAACTGCAAATTTACCGTCGGGAATGCCAGAAAGGCTGACGACATGACCGCCGGGCTTTATGATTTGGAAAGACTGCTCAAGTGCCCGGCCCCCCAAGGTATCAAAGACGGCATCGTAGTCGTGAAGAACAGTCGCAAAGTCCTCGGTATGGTAGTCGATTAGCCGATCGGCACCTAATGCAGCGACCTGTTCAAAGCTTTGGTGACTGACAGTGGTTGCCACAAATGCACCCAACTGTTTGGCCAATTGGATTGCCAAAGTCCCAATGCCGCCCGCACCAGCTTGAATCAGTATTTTTTGGCCCGGACGCAGGTGTATCAGGTCGTGGAGCGCTTGGTAGCTGGTTAAGCCAACAAGCGGGATGGCCGCTGCGGCTTCGAAGCTCAGGTTTTGGGGTTGCAAAGCAATATCGGCCTGGTTAACGGCAATGGCTTCAGCAAATGTCCCGATACGATTCTTACGCGGACGTCCATATACGGCATCTCCCACGTGAAAGTCGGTGACGCTCTGGCCAACTGCCACAACCGTTCCGGCGAAGTCACTGCCCAAAGTCAGTGGCATTTGATAAGAGAGTAGGAATTTAAGACCACCATGCATGATCTTTAAATCAATCGGGTTGATACTGGCAGCATGAATCTGAACCAGCACGTCCGTGGGACCAGGCGTGGGTTGGGAAATGATTTGAGTAACGGGTAGTGTTTGGCCGTAGTGAGTGATTCGCGCAGCCTGCATAGTTTTAGTCATTAGAAAGCTCTTTTCATGGTTCGCATTTTTAAACGATTAGGGTGAAGTATACGACAATGGTTTAAAAATATCAACCATTAAACTTGACTAACAGATAGCAATACATAAGTGTTGACAAGCGTGTTTCTTCATGGTTTAATGGTTTAAAATTGTAAACGAAAGAATGATAAAATTGGCAGGGTTGATAAAATTAAAACATGAATTTACGAAGGCTAGTGACTTTTTAGTTGCACTTGGGGATCAGAAACGACAGGCCATCATCATCGCGCTATTAGATGAGAAGGTTATTCATCAAGGGCTACAGGTCACCGACTTAATCGGTGTGACGGGGCTATCGCGGCCAGCCATTTCCCATCATTTGAAAATTTTACGTGAGGTCAAACTCGTAGACTACCGGCGAGACGGGACCAAAAACTTTTACTACCTCACACATCAAACGACTCAAATTGATCAATTGAAGACACTGTTAAACCACGTCACGGAGGTAATGGCATGCAATCAGCAACAAGAAAGAAAATTTTAATCGTATTAACAAATATGCTAAGTTATGGTGATACGGCGGCCCCCACTGGCCTCTGGTTGGGTGAGGCGACTGAGTTTGCTGAAATAATGGTGCAGGCCGGATACCACGTTGATTACGTGAGTCCGCGTGGTGGTTTTGTCCCATTGGATCCGCGAAGTATGAAGTATACGAATGCGGAAATTATGCAAACGTATGCTACCGCCGACTTTCAACGCCGTGCGCTAGCGGCCTCTTTGGCACCAGTGGATGTAAGGCCTGCTGACTATCAAGCGATTTACTATGCTGGTGGTCACGGCGTGATGTGGGACTTTCCAGACAATCAACCGCTCCAGCAAATTGCCGCTCAGATTTATACGCAAGGTGGATACGTCACGGCGGTCTGCCACGGAATTGCGGGCTTATTGAATATCAAGACCGCAGATGGCCGCTACTTGATTGCCAATCGTCAGGTAACGGGGTTCACCAAGAGCGAGGAATTTCTAGCGGGCAAGCAACGGGTGGTTCCTTTCTTTAACCGGGTGGAGGCAGAAAAACGCGGTGCACACTTTCAACAAAAGCGGGCATACCGTGAGTTTGCGGTTCAAGATGACCGGTTGATCACGGGACAGAATCCCTTTTCAGCGAAGGCAGTTGCGCGGCTGCTGGTCCGAAGTTTGGCGAATTAAATAATCGGTTGGAAATGGGGTTAAAGGGTTTGGCAGACAGCAAATCGCGGTAGTAGGCCGGTTATCAGCAGCTGGCGATTACCAAAATTGTATGGTGAGACGCCAGATTTTGGGGGAGGTAGGCAACGTGTAAGTTATAACTGCCTTTTGGGTCACGGATTAAAAGTATGCTATGATAGCGGTATCATTACGAATAGAAGAAAGGATACTTGCTATGACGAACCGCGACAAAATGCACACCGGTGATCTCTATCTCCCAGATGATCCCGCCATTGAAGTCGAGCAGAAACGTTATCTGGATCGACTTTACGATTACAATCAAACGCGGCCGAGTAAACCAGCGCAGCAGCAAAAAATCCTCCGGGAACTTTTCGCTGACTTGGGAGAAAACTGCTACGTAGAACCGCCATTTCACGCAAACTTTGGGGGACATCACGTTCACTTTGGTGATAACGTTTACGCCAATTTTAACCTGACATTAGTTGATGACACTCATATCTATGTGGGTGACCACACCATGATTGGCCCCAACGTGACGCTGGCCACGGCCGGTCATCCCATCAACCCGGAATTGCGGGCACAAAATTATCAGTACAATATGCCGATCCACATTGGCCGCAACTGTTGGCTGGGAGCGGGCGTCATCGTGCTCCCAGGGATTACGATTGGCGACAACGTGGTCATTGGTGCCGGTAGCGTGGTCACCAAGGATCTGCCAGATGGCGTCGTGGCGGTCGGTGATCCGTGCCGCGTGCTCCGGGAGGTCAACGAGCATGATCAGGAATTTTATTTCAAGGACCGGCGGATTGATCCGGCACTATTTAAGGCGTAAAAGGGACGGCAATGCGCTTTTAAGCTAGCGACAAGCAACTAATTTTTGTGAGTGCCATCATGTGTCATGCCGGTGTTGTAGGATAGTGCTGTGACGGTGTCTTGTCACACCCAACTCAGTTACTAAGGAGATCCGCATCATGAAATTATCCAAGTTCATTGCTATCACCGCCGCCATCACCGGTCTGGGGCTTACCAGCGCACTGACCACGCCAGCCACCTCAGCGCAGGCCAAGGCCAAATACACGTTGAAGACCTTCCCCAAGGCTTTCCGCCACAGCTGGTACACTTCAGCAGGGAAGCGCGGCAATGCTATCAAAATCAAGGCCAAGACCGCGTGGATGCGTTACGACACGAACACGACATTTGCTAAGTTCCACCTCCACGCGAAAAAGCTACCGTTGAAGGACAGTACCAAGCCATGGATCTACGCCAAGAAACAGCATGGTGGTATTCACATTGGCCTGTGGGCAAAAACCGTCACCTTGCCGCTTGAGGGGACTTACCGTGTTCGAACCAAGACCTACCAACACCACCACATCAAGGTGCTCCAGGAATTTTCTGGCGGCCATGTCAATACCACTTATTACCCCAGCAAAAAGATTGCCGGTCATTTTAACCGGTAAATGAAAAAAGCTAGCGTCCCTCGCACATTGAGGGTCGCTAGTTTTTTAGCTTCGCCAATACCCATGTTCCTGTTTCACGGCCAGTTGGCCCGCTAAGTTCAGGTAGTTGAAGGGTTCGTTGAAGTTCGGTGAAAATAACATGTCCAGCAAGGCCAGCTGATCAATCGTTCCGCCATTTTGAATCAGGGCGGAGACCGTGTTGGCCGCTTGGGAAACGTCATGGGCGCAGAACAATTGTGCACCTAAAATTTTTCGGTTGTTGCGATCGTACAACAGCTCCACCGTAATGGGGTGGGCCGCTGGCATGAAGCTGGGCCGGTACGTTCCGGTATATTCGACGTGGCCGACGTTGAGGTTGGCGGCCTTAGCCGCAGCGACCGTCAAGCCGGTGCAGGCCATGGTGTGTTCAAAGATTTTCATGCCCGTAGTCACCTGTGTGCCCAGCGTCCGCATTCGCCGTTCGCCGACGTTGATGCCCGCCACGGTCCCTTGCCGGACGGCGCTAGAGACCAGCGGTGCGTACACGCTGTCGTCCGTGGGATTGTTGTGGTTCATGGCCGCATCACCCGCCGCAAAAATGTCGGGGTCTGACGTCTGCAGGTAATCATCCACCAAAATAGCACCATTCTTGGCCATTTTGACTTGCCCTGCCAGTAGGTCGGTTTGGGGAATCATGCCCGCACTAATGGCGGCCATGTCGACATGGTAGCTATCTTGGTCAGTGGTAATCAACAGCTGATCGTCCGGGGCATCTTGAAATGAAGTAACCACCGTATCGGTCAGGACTTTCACACCCTTGCGAATCAGCAGCTGCATGATCTTATCCCCGATAGCTGGTTCCACGTAGCCGTTAAGTAGGTGAGCGGGCTTTTGGATTAAGAGGACCTGGTAGCCCGCGGCGGTATAGCCTTCCGCTAGTTCCACACCAACGTAGCCCCCGCCAACGATAGCCACGCTCTGTTCGTCAGCCGCGTAAGAGCAGAGGTCGTGGGCCTCATCGTAAGTTTTGCACAACAGAACCTTGGGATTTTCAACCCCGGAAATAGCCGGGATGGCCGTGACCGAGCCAGTCGTCACAATGAGTTTGTCATAACTATCACGACTGATCTTTTTCGTCAGTAAATCTTGGACTAATAAGCAATGTTCTTGCGCGTTAACGCGAATAACATCAAAGTCCGTTTTCATCTGAACCCCTTGTTTCACAAACTCCTCGGGCTCAGCATAGCGCGCATCGGCCAGGGCGGCAACGGTCCCTTCGATGTGCAGGTAGGTTGCGCAGGACAAGTACGAAATCATATTTTGCCGTTCGTAGACCGTGATATCTGCCTCGGGGTAATACGTTAAAATTTGTTTGACCGCCGCGATTCCCGCGTGGGTACAGCCGATGACGACGACTTTCATAACATTAATCATTTCTTTCTATTACTAATTTACTTAATTATAGTATACTGTTCTATAAGATAAAGCAATGCAAACTGTTCATGAGGGGGTAGTATCTTTTGGAACCAATTTATCGGTATTTTGTCCAACCACAGATTAATACGGAAACGAAAACGGTTTTCGGTTATGAATTGTTGATGAAGCAATTGACCCCTGACGGTTGGCGTTTACCAGCATCATTTTCGGCCATTGACTCACAGATCGTGGCGGACTTGTTAGTTGAAACAACGAAAGTTTTATCGCCTAAAGTGCGGTATTGTTCAGTAAACGTTAACCGTGAGCAATTAATGACGACGTCAATTGCATCGGCGATTACCAAAAGCCAAGAACAGATTTACCCGACCCGTCTGGTGGTGGAGTTAACGGAGGACGATGGGCCGCAGAAATATTCGGTCCAAGACCTGATTCCGCAACTAAAAAAGTTCCTAAATCAGGGCATGGAATTGTCCCTGGATGATGTCGGCACGGGTGATAATTATTACCAGGGCATCCAGGATTTATTGCCGATGGTGTCCGAGATTAAGTTTGCGTTACAAAATTTCCATCAGGACTTCAGCGACCCCGTTATTCAGCGCAAAATCCACTTCTGGCGGGCAATCACGGAAGAATATGGGTTGCGTCTGGTGTTGGAAGGCATTGAGGATCACGCGGACAGTCAACTAAGCAAAAAGCTGGGCATCAAGTTGAAGCAAGGCTATTATTTCAGTAAGCCACGCTTGTTGAAGCTACCACAGGATACCTTTTCAGACTGATTTTCAAAGCAGGGGCCTTCCGTGGTGCTTAAGCCGGAAATGCATGAGGAGTGAACGCCAGTGCCATACCTAGAAGATTTCACGCTAGCCAGCGAGGACCAGGAGTTTCAGTTCTTTTTAAACCAGAAGAGTCGGGCCTACTCGGATTATTATCCCTTTCAGGTGTTTCCAGCAAAACAGTTGCCCACATTAAAATTTGCGTCCATCACTATTTTTTACGGCGACAATGGCTCGGGTAAATCGACCTTGCTGAATGTGATTGCGGAAAAGCTACACCTCCAACGAGGCGCGCTGTACAACCGGGCCAGCTTCTTTGAAGACTACCTGGACCTGTGCACGTATACGATGCACGTGCCGTTGCCGGAAAAATCGGCCATTATTACCAGCGATGAGATTTTTAATCACATGCTGGACCTACGCGCGTTGAATCAGGGGATTGACCTGAAGCGCGAGGAAACCTTCAAGGATTACCTCAATCATAAATTTGGTGATTTCCAACATCATGATCTGGCGGACTACGATGAACTGAAAAAGACGTTAGAGACCCGCCGGAAAACACAGTCGCGATACGTCCGGGAGCATTTGCAAAAGAACGTGACGGAACGCTCAAACGGCGAGAGTGCCATGCAGTTTTTTGCCGAACGGATTCAGGACAATCAGCTGTACTTGTTGGACGAACCCGAAAACTCGTTGTCCCCCGCCCGACAACAGGAGTTGGTGCGTCTCTTAACGGATAGCGCCCGGTTCTTCGGCTGTCAATTTGTGATTGCCACACATTCGCCGTTCGTGTTGGCGCTGCGAGATGCCAAAATTTATGATTTGGATGCGACGCCAGTGGTGACCAAACGGTGGACAGAATTGCCGGCGGTCCAGGTGTATGCAGATTTCTTTGCGGCCCACCGGCAGGATTTTGAAGCTTGATGGCACTCGTGGCTGGGTGTTAGTGACTGAAGGTTTGTACGTGCAAAAATCTCAGCTGACAAGGTTTCTGAACATTAAATTAGTCCACACCCAACACCCATGGCTACCAGAGATTCCGGTAGCTACGGGGAACGCTGGCGGCCTGAGGAACGGTCCACCGACTCGGTTTGAATTTTGACTCGACCCGTCCGCCCACAGCAACACGACCCATATTTGGCGGACGGTAGGCGGCCAGCACGGACAAAGTTGCATTCAAAGACTAATTATGTCGCCATAAACCCCGACATCACAATGAATCTAGCTACTCTCAAACTTGCATATTTTAATAATAACAAATAGCCCCAGCGCTTTCTCAAACTGAGTAAACGCTGGGGCTATTTGTCTGCCTAAAGGATTAGGGCCGTTGGGGTGTCGCCGCCTGGAGCGCCTGCATCGTTGCCGTTTGGAAGGTAGCAATCAGGTCATGGATGGTTTCCAGCGATTCTTGCTGACCACCGAGCAGCCATTCGCGCCAGATACGGTAAATGCCGGCTGACATGAATTGAGTCCAATACTTCTTCTGGATCGGCGTGGCACCGGGCCAAGTCACCGTTGCGGCATAGAACCGCTGCATGTTCTCGTCAAATAGCTGTTGGAAAACGGGCTCGAACCCACGCGTGACGGCTAGCCGGAGTGTTGGGCCGAGGTCCGTAAAGAAGGTGCCCAGGGCAGTGAGCTTTTGGTCCTGGGGAACGTGCGCCAAAATGTCATCGAACTGGCCTGAGATGATGGGGCTGAAGTGGGCAAGCAAGACATCCGTCAAGGTCGTAAAGTTACGGTAAAAAGCCATCCGACTGACCCCGGCCCGTTTGACGACAGCGGTGACGGTGAGGTCGCTGAGGTCCGTGTGTGCTAATAGCTGGAGCAGGGCGGTGGCGAGGTAGTCCTGTGAGTCTTGTTTGAGGTTTTGTGCGTGCTGGGTAGCTGCCATAACAATTTCTCCAATCTGTCACTGATGCGCTGTTGGCGCTTGCTTTGGTGGCACGCTCATTGTATATTACTGGCACAGGCGTTACAAGTGAAACAATAGCGAGGAGGAAATAAAGATGACAAAGAAATTAGTGGTGGTCACGGGTGGCAGTGGGTTTATCGCCGTTCATATCATTTTACAGCTGTTGCAACAAGGGTATGCGGTGCGGACCACGGTCCGGTCGCTGGAGAAAACGGCTTTGATTAAAGAAATGTTGACTAACGGTGGGGTGACTGATTTTAGCGCACTATCCGTGGTTGAAGCAGATCTGACCAGTGATCAGAATTGGCCGGAGGCGTTGCGCGGGGCCACCTACGCGATTCACGTGGCATCACCCACTCCCAACCGGGTATTCAAGGATGAAAATGATATGATCCAGCCGGCCGTGCAGGGTGTTTTGCGCGTACTCACGGCGGCCAGAGACGCGGGTGTCAAACGGGTCGTGCTGACGTCGGCCTACGGGGCCATTTTTGCCGGGCACCGCGGACGGACGACGCCGTATACGGAAAAGGATTGGTCGGATGTCATGGCGCCTCACGTTCACCCCTACCAGAAGTCAAAGACACTGGCAGAGAAGGCGGCTTGGCAGTTCATCGCAACGGCGGGGCAGGGAATGGAACTGGCCACAGTCAATCCCGTGGGCGTCATGGGGCCGGTCTTGGCCAGTGACTACTCACATTCCAATGTCCAGATTCGGCAATTGCTTGAGGGCCAACTCAAAGCGGTTCCTCACGTGGATTCGGGGTACGTGGATGTACGCGACGTGGCGAGCCTACATTTGTTAGCCATGACGAGTCCCCAGGCCGCTGGCAAACGCTTCCTGGCAACGACGGGCGAGACCCTGTCGATGCTGGAGGTGGCCGACGTGTTGCGAACAGCGTTCCCAGCATTTGCGGCAAAGCTCCCGACAAAGACGATTCCCAATGCGGTCATCAAGGCCGCGGCACTGGTCAAGCCGGAGTTGAAGATGATTGCCAGCATCGTTGGGCAGTACGCGGGGACCAGCAACGCGCAGGCCGTGAACCTACTGGGCTGGCAGCCACGTTCAGCCAAGGCCGCCATTATTGCGACGGCGCAATCCATGATTGATTTGGGCATTGTGACGGCCTAAAGCGTGCCGTAAACGGGTATCGGGGGATGTTTTCCCGGATGCCCGTTTTGTGGTATGGGGTAAAACGATTAATGATATATAAATAAAATAATATACACTTTATCATAGATTTTCGCCGAAAGAGTTACTATAATGTGGGTAGCAAGCTGAAGATTATTAACGGGTTCAGGGGAGAATAAACTGCAAATAACGGATTCGTTAATCGTATTTACTTATAATCCAGTAAAAAAATGGACCGAACCTAAAAAATCAGAGAGGGCGACCAGCAATGGGACGGAGAATACGGTATTGGGGAGTTATCTGGGGCATCATGTTAGTCATGGTCGGCGTTTGGCAACTGCTACCACTATCTCCGCGTTTGGTTCAGGCTGACACAGTACCTGGAATAAAGCCACCCAGTCCCGCACCGTTTGGCCTATTCGGATTTTATCTAAACACCGGCTTTAGTCTCCAGCCGGATGACCGCTACACTTACCTGGGATCACCCGATACCAAAGTCCTGACGACCGACACGGCACACTCGATGTGGGCTATCGTGACGGGAATCACTGCGTATGATCATTTTAAATGGTATCAGTCGACGGACGCCGGGACGTCCTGGCAGGTAGTGAAGAATGGCAACAAGGCTGATCTGATTATCTCATCAGATAAAGAAGGGACGGTCTACTACCAGCAAACCTTTCAGTACTACACGTTCTTTCCGATTCCTTTGGTGACGGCTACGTACTATTCTCGGGTTGCCAAGGTCACGACCCTGCCGGCCCCAGTGAATGCGACCGACTTGACGGTCACCAGCGACAGTGACTACCTTTACAACAACCAAAAGACAGCAGCGACGACCTACGTTCACGGCACACCTACGCCGGCCAACGCAACCGGGAATCTGAGTTGGACCAGTAGTGATGACAGTTTGGCAACCGTGGATACTGCGACGGGGAAGGTGACGGCCAATACTGCCGGTAAATCCGGCAAGGTCACAGTGACGGGAACCTTGCAAAACGCCAATCAAACAGCCGCTACCGCCAGCACGACCATTACGATTGGCGGGGGACTAGCTGACCAGACCGTTGAGGAACCTCAGCCGGCAACCTTTACCATTTCGGGTGCAGGGCAGCGGGTGCCCGATGAAGTGACCTGGCACAAGGTGATGCCCAGCGGGACTGACACGGTGGTGGCGAAAAACAAAAGCCTGACGTACACCACGCCCGCCACCACGCAGGCAGATAACCAATCGCAATTTTATGCGGAAATCAAGATGACCATGCTTGATGAACAAGAAAAGCCACAGACACAAACAATCACGACTGGTCGGGCGAAATTAACCGTGACCCCTAGTCGTGCGCCGCAAATAAAGGTGACCAGCCAACTCAAGAATCTTACCGATAGTACGGGAAATACGAATACTTCGCTGAGTAATGTGATTCCCGATGACCAGTGTGAAATCTCGGGCATGATCCTGAATCTAAATGTCGATTCCAAATTAACGGATGGCGATTTTGTGGTGCGGTTACCCAGCAGTGCGCAAGTGTCGGGCGTCCAGATTGACGGGGAGACAGTCCAAGCCAATCGACAATCGACTGCGGATGGGACCGACGTGGACTTGATCGTCAGCGGGCTGGTCTTAGCGAAGACCCTGTGGCACACGTTTACGGTGGACTTCACCTCGCAACAAACGGCGTTACTGGACTATACGACGCGCGTTCAGCTGGTGGGGAGCGATGCGGCCAACCAGCCGTTGGGAACCTATCAGGGGAATCCGCTCGCACTACACTTCACCGATGGCAATTTACATGCGACTGCCCAGCCGGTAAATTTTGGAACGGTCGGCCCGGATAATTTCAATCAGGACGTGGTGGCGACGCAAGGCACGGGCAACCTGTTAGATGTGGCCGACTATCGCCGCAAAAAATCCGCCACTCAGGTCGCGCTTCAACAGGTCACGGCCTTTCAAGATGGCACTCACCAACTGGCGGCGTCCCTGTGGTTTGATGATGGCCAGGGGGATCGCCTATTGTTGGGGCCGGCCGCCCAAGCGGTGACCACGATTGCGGATGGTCAGACAGTGCCACCACTGGGGCCAAATTACTGGCGACAACTGGCCTTGCGATTAGCACCGGCTGTCATTCACCCCGGACCCTACACAGCAACGCTACAGTGGACGTTCATTTCGGCGCCGCAGGGATAATGTTTCATGTGAAACAGCGGTGGTGAAATTGTTGGAGGGCCATGATATACTACAAGTATCTAATGGTTTAGGGGATGTTAATGTGAAACGATTAAAGAAGAGCCTCATGTTAGGCTTGGCAGTGCTCACAGCTGTGATTGGGTTGAGCTTCGGTGGTCCAACGGCCAATGCAAAAATGAAGTTTTACAAGTCAGTACCCACGGCATTACGGGGTACTTGGCAGACAAAACACTGGTCTGGTCAGGCTAGCAAACTGAAGTTTACCAAGTACACCCGGGTAAAGGGGGGCTCAACCACAACCATGAAGGCCAAGTGGGCGCGCCGGCTGGCCGTTAAGGGCAAAACCAAAGCGGGCTACTATGTGATTGGCCTTGCCAGTGGTGACATGCCTGAAAGACTGAAGCCGGTCAAACATCATGGCAAGAAAGCTTTGAAGACTTATGCGTATGATCCAATCAAGAACAAAAATATCTATTTCTACTATTATCGAAAATAGCGCCCCAATGCGCTAAAATAACCGCTGCTGATCTCGTCATGAGAAGGCGGCGGTTTTTTAACGGCAGCAATGCATGAAACGGAAGTATTTGCAACGAATAACACTCAGCTTATATATCGATAGTTAAAATAATTGACGATTAAAATGGTATTTATGCGAAATAAAAAGTATAATAAAAATAGACAGAGTAGTCAATTCGTAACACTAGGAATTATGAGTTGACGAAGCTACTTGTGCGTTGAAAGGCAGGCCGTGATTAGCCCGCGGAGACTGTCACAAGTGATAATCGGGGAGTTACGTAGAATATTCGTTAAAAGGCTGAGTTGGGTCATAGTTTTAACGAAAAAATTCGGGAATTACCCGTTCAGATTCGTGAAGCAGCGTTGCGTAATGACCAGGTGACATAGGATTCGGTACGGGTGTCAGTCCAATAGACAGCAATAACCGGGACGAAAACGGGGATATTCTGCGTGAATAGCGTGTGTAGAAGGAGACGATAGTATGACGAGTAAAAAACTAGGGCGTCTACTCGTTATGTTGATGACAATGTTAGTGGCAGTTGTTTGTTTTGGCAATGCTAGGCAAACGACGGTGACGGCTGATGCGGCGACCGTGTCTGGGTATGGCACGCCAACGGCTGATCCAGATAGCTTTTTGCTTTGGTATACCAATACGGGGTTTCGACTACAGCCACAGGATGAATATACCACGGTAGGACAGTCTAAAACGTTAACCTCGGCGGTGGGATATTCTTTTTTGGATACCTTCTTTAATCCACTGGCATACAATCACTTTCAGTGGTATCAATCTACGGATGCAGGTGCACACTGGAGTACAATGAGTGGACAGACCAGTTCTAACTTGACGGTAACGCCATCCAAAGCAGGAACGACTTATTATCAAGAATCTTTTGGTTACTACTTATTCATTCCACCATTGACTCCTGACATGTATTATTACTCGCGGGTAGCGTCCGTCACAACCTTGGGTGATCCGGTTAATGCCACGAACTTGTCGGTTAAGGCGGATGACACGTATCTTTATAATAACCAAGACAAAGCGGCGACAACTACAGTTTACGGGACACCAACACCAGCTGACGCAACCGGGGATATCACTTGGTCCAGTAGTGATGCGAACTTGGCAACAGTCAATAAAACGTCAGGTGCAGTAACGGCTAACACGGCGGGGCGTTCTGGAACAGTGACGATTACTGGGACAATTAAGAATGATGATGGGACCACTGAAACTGGTTCTGTAGACATTAAGATTGGTGGGGGACTGGATGATCAAACCGTAAATTCCGGTAAGGCTGCGACGTTCTCCATCCAGGGGAGTTTTGCCGCAACGCCTAAGTCAGTGGTTTGGTATAAACAATCCGCTGGCAGTAGTACAGCAACCCAGGTCGCCAGCGGAACGAGTCTTACGTACACGACGCCGACAACAACATCTGCGGATAATAAAGCACAGTACTATGCGAAGATTACGATTGCTTCTGATTCCAATACTAAGACAATTACAACCAATGCGGCCACGCTTAATGTGATGTTTAGCTATTCGCCTAAAGTTAGCTTTACCAACAAGATCACGAACTTAACGGATAGTACAGGTGACACCCCAACCTTGTTAAGTAACGTGATTGCTGGTGATCAATGTGAAATCTCAGGGAGTTTTATCGATTCAAACCCAGATACGAAAATGAAAACGGCAACGTTTAAAATTTTACTTCCTGCAAATATTGAAAATACGCCATTGGTGGTTGGCGGAAAAACGCCGGGACTGTTTGAATATGCAACCGAGCCTGGCCCTAATGATTCGGAAGTTTATGTTGAGTTTAAGAACATTCCAGTTACACCCAATCAGTCAATTCCTTTTGATGTTAAATTCACCTCGGATATCGTCACCGATGGGACATTTCAGACAGTGCCACTTATTGTTGGTTACGATGCGCAGGGGAATGAATTAGGTACGTATACGGGTAACACTAACCTGACAGTTAAAACGTCAAATAATGCGCTGACTACTAAGGCAGCAGGTGAAGTCACCTTTGGTTCATTATCCTATGCGAATATTGATCAAAACATTACCGGGCAAGTTGTCGGCGGTGGTGACCTGCTCAATGTGACTGATAATCGACGGACGAAGACGGGGACGACGATTACGCTACAGCAAGAGGCACCTTTCAGTGATGGCACCAACACATTAAATGCGACGCTTAGTTATAATAGCAATGGGATGACTAAGGCTCTGAATAATCAAGCGCAGGACGTTCTCTACAGTGGCCCGGGTATCAAGGTTGGCTCTTTAAATGCGAATAACGGGGACAAGCTACTCTTAAATATCCCCAGCCAAGCCATCTATCCCGGAGAGTATTCTTCAACACTGCTCTGGACAATTACCTCGGCACCATCATAAAAATAAACGATTCAAAAATGATCGACACCAGTTGTCGGTCATTTTTTTAAATAGCAAATAGCGTTGACCCCGTAGTAGTGAACGGGTATGCTAAGCGTAGCTAGGCCGGCTGTGTGCGGGTTTTGCGGGTTCTGGCAAAATGACATAATCGGAGGCAGTCTGATGAAACTAACAAAATGGGTAACGCTAGTTCTGCTGGTCGGTGCGACGGGGACCGTTAGTCCTGTGACGGCGCAGGCTAAACGTCGAACGTCTTTAACAACATTTCCGCGCGCGTTGCGGGGAACGTGGTATCAGGATGTCGGCAAAGTAGATGGGTACCACTACTATAATGGCGTGCGTTTTACGACGCACAAATTTTACTTTCTCGCCAATATGACTAAGAACTTTGTGGGCAGTCCACTCCATGCGCGGCGGCTACCGGTCAAGCAAAAGATGCAACATCTTGACTGGGTCTATGCAACGCAGAAAAAAGGAGTAATTCGCGTTGAACCGTGGTCGAATCGCATCACGTTACCACTAGCGGGATATTATCGGCGCACCACAATTAAGCGCAACGGACGTCGGGTCAAGGTCGTCCAGAATGTTTCGGCCAACGGCAAACAAGTTAACAGCCAATACTATGCAACAAAGAAGCTGGCTCGGCAGTTTAAGGTGAGGTAGGCGAATCGAAATATGCGAGTAATCACAATAACACGCAACTTTTTAGCGGTGGGAATTGCTGCGGGGTTAGGGTTAGCCTCAGTGACAGCCAATGCCGCGAAACTAACGACGGTACCGCGGGCCTTACGTGGCACTTGGGTAACCCACTATCGGGGCAATCAAGCGGGCAGTTATGCGTATGGCGTAGAAATTTTCACGGCTAAGACGTATCGCGAGCGGATGGGCCAGACCAAGGTACGGGCGCTTCATGCCAAAAATAAATCGCGGTTAATGTTGAGCCGTCAGTTAAAGAATCACCGAACCTTTACGCTGACAAAGCGGCACGCCAATCTGTGGACCTTCACGTACAAGCTAAATGAGATGGCGTTTCCCAAGCAAACCATGCTGTTGAAACGTAGTCGTGTGAAAGGGCAGGACCGGCTAACATTGACCGCCTACAATCCCGCACGAACGACAATTTTTACGAAAGTCACACGGTAAATAGGGTCATCAACCGGAGCCTGGGACAATCGCGTCCAGGCTTTTCGTGTAGTCGGTTGCCACCATACGCAGTTCCCAGGTGCATTCTCTGCGTGGGTACGGTAAAATTGACCTACGATGAATACCAAATAGGGAGGCATTATTGGTGGCAAAGAAAGCAGAAAACACACTTTGGTCTAGTTTTCAGGCCTCGGCGGATTACCGTGATCTGGCCGAATTTCCAGATGAAATGGTCCAGCAAATGCTTGCAGGGTACCTTTCAGGCATTGACGACAGTGGCAAAACGGCTGATTTTCGTCAGTGGACGACGCAAACCATGGTCGGTGCTTTAGAGGATTTCACGACAGTTATCGTTCAGCAGGATGCGCCAGGTACCGAAGAATTCTTTCTCGTTAGTTATAGCATCATCAAGAAGTTCTTACATTATCTGGTTGAGACCGGCGCCACTAAGATTCAGGCAACAGCCTTAGCCACCGCGTTAGATCAGTTTGAACAAGAGTATCAGTTGAGTGATGTGTGGTTGGGGTCGCAACCCGAAACGCCAGTGGCGATGGGTGATTTTGATGAGCGGGATGATCCCAGCTTGCCCCAGTGGCAAGAGTATACGGCCAGAAGCATTCGGCGGTACACGGCAAAGTGGGTCGCGGCCTACCTTAAGAGCCCAGGTTGGCGTAAGGATCGCAATCCCGGCTTAACCCGCGACACGTTAGAGTTGGCCGTTGAGCAGTTGGGTGAACAGGCCTACGATACGTACCGGAAGACCCCAAAAAGCTGGACGAAAAAAGTCCTGTCCAGCGTCTTGTGTGGGTATTTTGTCTCGAACCTGGATTTGACAGCGGCAGAGATTGGGGCTGTCATCCCGGTCATCGGCCACGTCATGACTTTTGCGGCCGAGCAAGGCTGGTTGAATGTTAATCGGGCCGAGAATTATCAGCGGTACTTGAACGACATTGCCCCCAAGGCAGTCGCACAAGCCCAAGACCCCAACAACTTTGGTCCAGCCAAACAAGCGATCATACAAATGCGGGCTGAAGACATCGATACTGACGATGATACCGCAGTTCAGGCCTTTATGGACAAAGTCAACGCGCAAGGGGGGCTAGATAGTGCCTATGAAGGGGGAGCTCGTCTCCCGGATGGGACGGATTTTACGGCCGAGGAATTCCAAGCCTTATTAGATCATGACAGTCTCATGATCGACTTGGCTGTTAATTTTGACACGGATCCACAAGAAACCTACTTGACGAAGGACCATGTCACTGAGATTAGTGGCCATCGTTGGCGTAAAGCCGATGCCAGAAAGGCTCATGCCTTTAGTGTTGTCTGCGGCTTACGGTTGTGGTTGTTGCGGACCCAGTATCCATTAGAAGGGGCGTCATCTGAGTGGCAAGGGGCATATAAGCTCATGGATACGTTGACGCAACTCGCAGATATGCTCTACGGGCAAGAACTGGTCATGCTGAATGATTGTCCGCCGGTTGTTTGGGAAAACTTTGCCAAGTGGATTCGGCATGATGGCCGGGAGCCGCAGCAGTTAGTGGCTTTGTTGACAGCGTTGATGCACATGTTTGTTGACGAGGGTTACCTCACTGCCGAAGAGGGAAAACGAAATATCGCGGCTCTCCAACCAGTGGTCAACCGTAAGCGGGGCAATGTCATTTCGATGAAGGCGGCTCGCAAACAACGACGGCGGAAGAGGCGTTAAGACTTGGCAAACATAATTGAGAAGGGAGTTATGAAGTGATGAAACAGATAGTCACGGGCATCGTCGCCCACGTGGATGCCGGCAAGACCACGTTATCGGAGGCACTATTGTACCAGTCTGGCGCGGTTCGACAGCTGGGCCGCGTCGACAACGGGGATGCCTTCTTGGATTCCGATGATTTAGAAAAACAACGCGGCATCACCATTTTCTCCCATCAGGCCAGCCTGACCTATCAGGACCTGCAGTTGACCTTGCTGGACACCCCGGGTCACGTGGACTTCGCCTCGCAAACGGAACAGGTCCTCAGCGTCTTGGACTATGCCATTCTGGTGGTCTCGGCCACCGATGGCATTCAGGGCTACACCCGAACGCTGTGGCGCTTGCTAGACCATTACCACGTCCCCACGATTATCTTCGTTAATAAAATGGACGCCGTAACGGCGGATAAGGACCGCGTTTTGACGCAATTACAGGCCACCTTTTCGCCCGGCTGTATCGCCTTTGACGGAACGGACCTGTCTGCGGATGCCACGGAAAACGTGGCCATGCAAGACGATGACGTGCTGGCCGACTACCTGGATACGGGCGCGTTGGCTGATGACACGGTGCGTCGGTTGATTCAGCAACGACAAGTCTTCCCGTGTTTCTTTGGAGCAGCCTTGAAATTAGACGGTATTGCCGAATTCTTGTCTGGATTGTCCAAATGGACCCAGGAGAATAACTATCCCACTGAATTTGGGGCCAAGGTCTTCAAAATTTCACACGACCAGGACGAACGACTGACCTGGATCCGCGTGACTGGGGGCGTCTTGGCCAACAAGGACGTCATCTTGGGTGAGCAGAAGGTCAATCAGCTGCGGGTCTACAATGGGTCTAAATTCACGGTGCAACCACAAGTCGTGGCGGGCGAGGTCTGCGCCATTCCCAATCTAACGGACACGCATCCGGGACAGGGGCTGGGCCAACAAGTCGCTGGCCGGTCGCCAGAAATCCAGCCAGTGTTGACCTACACGGTGGACCCCGGCGACAATGATATTCATCACTGCTTGACGGTTCTCCAGGAACTGGAAGATGAGGATCCGCAACTACACGTGACCTGGTCCAACCAGCTGCAAGAGATTCGCGTCCAAATCATGGGCAGCGTGCAGCTGGAAATCTTGCAACAACTGTTGCGCGACCGCTTCGACTTGGCGATTGGCTTTGGCGCCGGCAGTATTCTCTACAAGGAGACCATCACCCAGCCGGTTGAAGGGGTGGGGCATTTTGAACCGCTGCGGCACTACGCGGAGGTCCATCTGCTGTTAGAACCCACGCCGCGGGGCAGTGGGCTAACGTTTGCCACCAACTGCTCACTAGAGGTGTTGGGGAAAAATTGGCAACATCAAGTCCTCACCAATCTGCGTGCCAAAACGCAACTGGGGGTCTTGGTCGGAGCCCCATTGACCGACGTGAAGATCACGCTAGTCACCGGGCGCGCCAGCATCGTCCACTCGGTTGGCGGAGATTTCCGCGAGGCCACCTGGCGGGCGGTCCGACAAGGCTTGATGATGTTGCGTCAGGAACAGGCGTGCCAGCTGTTGGAACCGTGGTATCAATTTCGCCTGGAAATCGGCCAAGATCAGGTTGGCCGTGCCATGAACGATATCCAGCGAATGCACGGCCAGTTTGACACCCCCGATGGGACGAGCAGTGCGGCCGGGATGGTCGTCTTGACCGGGACGGCGCCAGTCGCCGAGATGCAGGATTACGCCCAAGCGGTGCAGGCCTACACCCACGGTAAGGGCCAACTGGAATGTTTGGTCGACGGCTACCGGCCGTGCCACAACCAAGATGACATCGTGGCGGAACAGGCCTACGCCCCCGTGGCGGACTTGCCGAATACGCCGGATTCCGTGTTCTGCGCTCATGGGGCCGGCTATCCCGTGCCGTGGGACGAGGTGCCGGGCATGGCGCACGTCGACTATGCTTACTCGCCGGCGGATTTGCGGAAGTTAGGTCGGTAAGTTGCCAACGTGTTGACAATCAGCGTGCAGCCATGATAATCTAATGGCAATTAAATGAATCGGAGGGTTGCTCGATGTCAGTCGGTTACTAAGCGTTACGCAGGATGCTAAAAAAGTGGGAAATTTCCCGCTGTGTTTAGTGTGCCCGTAATGGTTAGCACGATCTACTGACTGTCGAGCGTCCCAATTAGTGGGCGTGGTTTTGACGACGCTCTTTTTTGCTACCGTCAATCAGCAGTCAGCGTCGACCTTTCGGGTACCGTCATTGAAGAAAGGAACCGATAGCATTGACCATTGATTTACAAGAATTTGGCGCCACTACCGACCGATTTGCCCAAGCGGGAACGCTGCCCGGACAGACGTTAGCGCGGGTTACGGCGCAACACCGTGAGCTGTATCAAGTGATCACCGCGCGGGGCAGTCAATCCGCCCAAGTGGCTGGTCGACTCAGTCACAACCTACGTGAAGCGACTGACTTTCCCGCAGTGGGGGATTGGGTCGCCGTGACCGCCACTCAGACGCCAGCGATGATTCAGCGGGTCTTGCCGCGTCAAAGCGTTCTGATTCGTGGGGCCGTGGGCAAGGCGGGCGGTCAGGTAATTGCCGCTAACGTCGATACCATTTTCATCTGCATGTCGTTGAACGCGAATTTCAACGCCCGGCGAATCGAGCGCTACCTGACGATGGCCTGGGATAGTGGCGCCGTGCCGGTCGTGGTGCTGACCAAGGCCGATTTGTGTGCCGACGTGGCGGCTAAATTAGCCGAGTTGGCCCCCGTGACCGTAGGAGTGGACGTCCTGACGTGCTCCGCCCAGACTGGCGAAGGGGTCGCTGCGTTGAAGGCTTACGTGACGGGCAACCAGACCGTTTCGTTCATTGGGTCTTCGGGGGTGGGCAAGTCCACGCTGATCAACCATCTGTTAGGGACCGCCCAGTTGGCGACCAAAGCGATTCGCGCCGATGACGACAAGGGCCGGCACGCCACGACCGCGCGAGAACTCTTGCGGTTGCCAGACGGGGGTGTGGTGATCGATACCCCGGGGATGCGTGAACTCCAGGTCCAAGGCGGTAATTTAGACCAGGCCTTCGCTGATGTCACGGCGTTGGCCAGCCATTGTAAGTTCCGCAACTGCACCCACCAAACAGAACCCGGGTGCGCCGTTCAGGCCGCCTTGGCCGCCGGGCAACTAGATGCCGAGCGCCTGGCCAGCTACCAGAAGCTCCAGCGTGAACTGGCATACAGCGACATGAATGCGCGTGAACGGGAGAATGCCAAGATTGAACGCGCCTTTGGGAGTAAGCGCGCGATGAAGCAGACTATGGACCACGTGAAGCGGGTTAAACGACGCTAACGTTTCATGTGGAACAGTGACAGTAATTGATGAAAATAAGGACCGGTGACCGCGGATTTGGCGGTCGCCGGCCCTTTTAAGAGGGAAAGATTTTTTTGGGGGAGATCCCTGCAAAGTCGGTCTTATGAGTGTGTTTATATGTGGTTAGTAAGGCTAACAGTTAGCTTTACTACATCGGCTTTTGCAACCCGTAACCTTTGTTAGTTTAGCTAATTGTATTTCCACCAAACACTTTGGTAAACTAAGGGCGAGGTGATAGCAATGGCAACAGAGAATAGTCAGGCCATCAGTGCCCGGATTCGGGAGATTTTTCTTGCCGAGGAACGGCAAATTGCGGCCACGTTGGCCGATGACGCGGCCGTTACGCCGCAACAGGCCGTCGTTTTGCAATTGATTGACGAGCGACCAGGATTGATCCAAAAAGATATTGTGACGGCGATGCAACGGCGCGCGGCGACGGTCTCAGCTTTTTTGAAGAAGCTTGAAATAGCGGGGTACATCGTCCGTCGGGTCCCCGCCGACAATTCACGGAACAAGCAGCTGTATTTGACCGTGAGTGGCCAGCGGGTCGTCGCCGCTTTCGAGCGGGCGCGCGCCGACGCTTACCAGCAGTTGACCGTAGAGTTGAATACCGCTCAGCAGCGGGAATTGCTGACGCTACTGACGGCGGCCCAGAGCGGATTGGAGGGGTAACATGCGGGTGCACGAAGGATTCATGCCGTTTCGCCAGTACCAAACGTATTACCGGGTCGTTGGGGATTTAGCGGCGGGACCAACGCCCTTACTCCTGTTACACGGGGGTCCCGGTTCGACGCACAACTATTTCGAGGGCTTCGATCAGTTAGCGGAGCAAACGGGTCGACCAATCGTGATGTATGATCAGTTGGGTTGCGGGCGCTCCAGCATGCCTGACGACGCCAGCTTGTGGCGGGCGGATACCTGGGTGGCGGAGTTGACGGCGTTGCGGCAGTATTTGGGCTTGGAACGTGTCCACTTGCTGGGCCAATCTTGGGGTGGCATGTTGGCCATCATTTACCTGTGTGACCACCAGCCGGCTGGGATTCAGAGCCTGATCTTGGCCAGTACGCTGTCGTCGGCTGCCCTGTGGCGTCAGGAACAACATCGGCTGATCAAGTTCATGGCCCCAGCCGACCAAGCCGCCATCGCGCAGGCCGAAGCCAGTGGGGATTTTACCGCGCCTGCTTACTTGGCCGCCAATGACCGCTACATGTTGGCCCACGCGGCGGGACCAGTCACGGCGGACTCGCCTGAATTTTTGCGGCGGCCCAAACGTGCGGGTACGGCTGCGTACAACGTGGCGTGGGGGCCCAACGAATATGTGCCAACGGGGACGTTGCAGGCTTACGATTACACGGCTAAATTGGCGCACGTCACGACGCCCACGCTGGTGACCAGCGGCACCAATGATCTGTGCACGCCGCTAGTCGCTAAGACCATGGTCGATGCCTTGCCACATGCGACCTGGCACCTGTTCGCTCACAGTCGACACATGGCGTTTATCGATGAGTCGACTGCCTATTTGACGCGGTTAAGCGCGTGGTTAGCGGCACATGATTAAGTCGAAAAAATTGAGATAATTTTTATCATGTCAAAGAAAAGTGGTGTTAATTGCCGATTCATGACAATTAACACCACTTATTATTTTGGATTCTGGGAACTGTCTCAAATTTTTACAGAATTGGTCTATCAATTTTGGGTAGCCAGGGATGTAGGCTGAGTTTGTCTTGTAAAATACGGTCTTGGTCCCTTGCATAGATCAAGTGGAATAATTGGTCATTTGAATAGATTTTAACAGCATCAGCTGAACGTGCAATTTTGGGTAAATTATTCAGTGACTGACGGAATCTTTTCAAAATTAATTCAGTAGAAACGCCATGGCCTCCCTTTGAGACCCGTTCGGCAACCCGACTCACTGCGACTTGGGGGCTGGAGACACCAACGTACAATAGCGTTACGATAAAGCCTTGACTATGTGCTTGAGTAATCAGCTCTTGTTGCGTCTTGCCATTACCTGCTAGCGTTGTTTCCATGTGAAATGATGTCCTTTGCTGTATATATGCGTCAATTAGCTTCAGTTCTGTACGCATGGCACGTAAATTATCAGCATAACTGCGCCAATCACCGCGCTGCTGACGCAAAATCTCATCAGCATTGACACGTTTAGTATTGGCAAAAAGGCTTTGATTGTCAGTATACAGCGTTGTTTTACCTGCACCATTGACTCCAGCCACGACAATAAACTTAGGATTGGCCATTAGCGGACGAATCCTTTCTGGCTAATGGTCTTTTTTTGACGTTCGCCCAAGACGTAATTGTATAGGGCTAAATAGACATCCTTCTTCTGGGGGTCTTTTTCGTATAGTGCACCATGCAACAAAGCATCGATATCATATTTTTCGGGATCGTCAAAGATTCTAGAAACTGGATTACTAGCCATTTATGATCATCATACTTTCTGTTTAGATTTAACATTAGTATAACGTATTTCTAGTTACCAGTCTCGTAGCGAACAACCAAATCGGTATTGCACGTAATCAAGTCTCTGGAAACTGTTATCGTTACGTCCTCAATGTCGTTTATCTCTAAAATATCTGAACGAATTTGCGATATGGTGTGTGCCCTAATTTAGTGTTAGGTCAGGATAATTAGCTATCCTCTCCCAAGTAAAAAATGGTGTTAATTGTCAACGAACCGGCAATTAACACCACTTGTTTGTTAGAGCTTATTTCAAGTTTTTAAGTTAGCTTAATCTTCATTGACCACGCCCATCTTGCGGAGGCTGGGAATCGTGAGCATGACCGTGAAACTGATGATGTAGAGCACGGACAGGAAGCCCATGACCACGGTTAGCGTGTAGTGGTCCATCAGAAAGCCAATGGCCACGGAGGAGAAGCCGCCGATGGCCCGACCGACGTTGACGATGACGTTGTTGGCTGTGGACCGGATTTCAGTGGGGTAGAGGCGGCTGATGACCGCGCCGTAACCGCCGAACATCCCGTTAGAGAAGAAGCCGATGATGGCACCGGCTAGCACTAAGGTCAGCTGATTGAAGGCCAAGGTGATGCTGAAGACGGCGATGGCCGAGGCAATCAGGAAGATGCCAAATGCGCGCCGTGGACCGAAGTAATCCAGAATGCTACCAAAGGTCATCATCCCAATACTCATGCCGACAATCGTCGCAATCATCCATACCGATGACCCGGAGACCGTCAAGCCCAGCTTTTGTTGCATGATGGCCGGCAACCAGTTCATCAACCCGAAGTATCCGGCAATTTGTACGATAACCATGATCATC
Source organism: Levilactobacillus yiduensis (assembly GCF_024718525.1). NCBI lineage: Bacteria > Bacillati > Bacillota > Bacilli > Lactobacillales > Lactobacillaceae > Levilactobacillus > Levilactobacillus yiduensis. The sequence goes on along the minus strand of NZ_JAMXAZ010000019.1, from coordinate 3,906 downwards.
AGCGCCACCGTTTGGTAGGCCAACTTAGGCGTCTTGAACAGCGCGCGAATTTGGACCGGTTGCTGTTGGTTGCGAGGGGCTTTTTTAGCGGCTAAAAATTCGTCGCTTTCACGCAGGTGGCGCCGAACGAAGTAGGTCAAGGCGACGGGCACCAAGCCTAGGACGAAGAGTGCTTTCCATCCCATCGTGGGGATAATAAAGGCTGCGGCAACGGCGGCGAGGATGGCGCCAATCTGACCGCCGACAGCGGCCACCGAGGTCATTTTCCCAATCTTATCCCGCGAGAAGCTCTCGGCAATCAGCGTGATACCCACACCGTACTCCCCACCGGCACCGACGCCGGCTAGGAAACGGAAGACGTAGATCCAGGTGATGTTACTGGCGAACCCCATGGCAGCGGTCGCGAAGGCGAAAATGAAAATGGTGTGCGAGAAGGTCCGAACGCGGCCGAAGCGGTCGGCCAAGATGCCAAATAAGATGCCGCCCACGAGCATACCCAGGTTGGTGATCGAAGAGATCAGGCCGGCCTGAGCCCCGCTGATATGTAGGTCAGCGATGATTGAAGAAAGGGCGAACGATAAGAACATGACGTCCATATTCTCCAAGGCGAATCCTGCCGAAGTCGAAGCAATCGTCCACTTCTGGTGCGAGTTAAGCGCGTGGTCTTGCGTGGTGGTTTCCATTATTCAGTTCCTCCAAAATGAATGTTCACAGACATTCGTTATTTTTGCCGGCTAACCGGACGTTGGCAATATTATGCCATGACCACCACCGAAAAGCAACCGTTATTCCTAATATTAAATTAATTATACGGATTCTTGAAATTGTCAATCATTAGGAAAATTAACTATTTTGGTGGGAAAAGGCGTTGTTCCTTTATTTTTCTAGGTAAATCGTCTAACCTGAAAAATGAGGTTGACGCGAGCCTGGATTTTCGCTAAACTCAATAGCAACTAAACTTTAACTTAGCCCTGTGAGACTAAAAAGTTGGACGGAAAATCCTGCAGTAAACCGATTTGTGGGTAAAGTCCGGCTAGCCCTCTGCAGGTGCTAGCCGGACTTTTTTTGAAGAAAGGACCTTGCACATGCGCCCAGTGATTATGGCACTAGACTTTGAAAATCAACAGATCGTGCGCGAGTTTTTAGCCCACTTTCCCGCAACTGATCGGCCGATGGTCAAGGTAGGGATGGAACTCTTTTATGCGGCCGGCCCCAGTATTTTACGAACATTACGACAGGACAAGCTGCAGATCTTCTTGGACTTGAAATTGTATGATATTCCCCACACCGTCGAGCGGGCTATGCGTCAGCTGGGGCGGCAAGGGGTCGCGTTGGTGACGGTCCATGCGGCCGGTGGGGCAGCGATGATTGCGGCGGCTCGGCGGGGCTTGGACCAGGGAAGCCGTGAAGCTGGAGTGGCACCGGCAAAGTTATTGGCCATCACCCAATTGACGTCGACCACGGAAGCACAGATGCAAGCTGAACAGCTGGTCAACGTTGACTTACCGACGAGCGTGCAGCATCTCGCGCGCTTGGCTCAGGCCAATGGTGCGGACGGGGTCATTGCCTCGGCGCTGGAGGACCCCGTGATCCATGCGGCGACCGGCCCGGACTTTCTGTGCATCAATCCGGGCATTCGGCTGGCCGCGGATACAACCGATGATCAGCAACGCGTCGTCACCCCCGCTCAGGCCGCATGTTTAGGCAGTGACGGCATCGTCGTTGGCCGGTCGATCACGCAAGCCGCCGATCCAGTTGTGGCGTATCATCAGGTGTTAGCAGAATGGGAGGCAGGAAAATGATGACGATTACGGATAAGATTGCAGCAGACCTCTTACACATTGGGGCAGTCAGCTTGGCACCGCAGACCCCATTTTTGTGGGCCAGTGGCATGCAGGCCCCCATTTACACGGATAATCGGCAAACGATTGCTTATCCGCGTGTTCGGGCGGCCATTGCGGACGGATTAGCTACATTGATTGAAGAGAACTATCCGACCGCCACCGCCATTGGTGGGGTGGCCACTGCGGGAATCCCGCATGCAGCCTTGGTAGCTGATCGACTCGATCTTCCCATGAATTACGTGCGCGCCAAACCCAAGGATCACGGCCAGGGGAAGCAGATTGAGGGCCAACTGAACGCTGATGACCAGGTGGTCTTGATCGATGACCTGATTTCAACCGGCGGCAGTGTATTGGCCGCTGCACGGGCGGTTCAGGCGGCCGGGGCCACCGTCTTAGGCGTTGTGGCGATCTTCTCGTATGAACTCCCCGATAGCGTCGTTAATTTCCGGCAAGCTGGCCTGACGCTGACGCCACTGACCACTTACAGCACCCTGATTGCGGTTGCTCGGGCCGAGGGCGACATGTCCGCCGCAGAGTTCGCCTCCTTACAACAATGGCGGGCCGACCCTTGGCACTGGCCGCGCCGGTAGTGTTTCATGTGAAACAACGGCGTCTTGAATGGGAGGCCGGTGCTTCTAACGTCGTAAAATCTACCCATGGTGACAACGACTAGCGCTGTGTTTACAATTTAGGCCTATTTGTTGTAAATATTTACAACGATGGTAAAATCAAGATAACCTTTGATGCAGAATGTCACTATGTTTGTGGAGGTGGATGCGGTGAACAATGAAATCGTTATTAAAAACATCAAAAGTTGGTTAAAGAAAAATAATCATCCTCAAAGTTGGTTAGCCAAGCAAATTGATGTTAGTGCGCCTTTGGTCAGTCAGATGCTCAATGGCGAGAGAAAAATGCAAACGAAGCATTTGTTGCGCATTTCAACGGTTACGGGCTTGACGCCAGATGATTTGGCTAAGGATGCGCATAACCCGGCTGACAATGAATTGAAGTGTACGTTAAGGGGAAGTTTTTCCAATCCTAAACTTGCAAAGAATTTTGACAAATTGCTTTGGGATATTCAGTGTTACGTGGATTTAGAGGTAGCCAATCATGAGTAAGCAGACGCGTTTTTCTGAGAAGGTTGCTGAAGGTGCGGCCGAAGTTTTTTTAAAGGAAAATATTGGTTCAGAGATATTTATCGGGGCTGACATTGAGAGCTTGATAGCTGAAAATGCACAAGTTGTCTATCAAAATATTGATGATCCCAGCTTCTTTGGTGCTTTGGTTGCTTATAAAAGTAAACAATTTGTGGTCTTGAACACACATCAGGATTTGCGGGCGCGATATTATAGTGCGGCACACGAAATGTGGCATTTAGCACTGGCAAGCGCAATGTTTGGGGAGCAAAGCGAGGTCATCAAGCACAGTGCAGCTGCTCCCAATTTTGACAGCGAACGGGCTGCTGACCACTTTGCGGCGGCGTTAATGTTACCGCAGGCTACGGTTGTGAAGATTTGGAACAAGTACGTACAGAACCAGGAAGTGCCCACTAAGCAAGTAACTAAAGAGCTGGTCGTTCGTATGGCTAACCTCGCAGCAATGCCGTACGTAGCCGTTTGTCGTCGTTTAAGCGAATTGGGACTACCGGTGCAGCGGACGATTGTGAATTGGGGTAAGCAGAGATGGCAGTTGTATTTAGAACAGTCTGAGTTCCCACCCAGTCCACTAGATGAAGCAGTGAGGTTTGAAAAATTTGCGGGACTGTCTGAATTCGTTAAAAATCAGGTCGATCATAAGCAAATGACTTTAATGGCAGCCGCGAACTTTCTAACCCATGCTGATCCTAATCAGGCGACGCAGTATCTCAAGCAGCGCAAAGAAAAGATCGATCGACTTGAGGTGGCGGATGATTAATCGGCAAGATATTCGTACCTTCATTGATACAAATATGTTGATATTTGCTGAGAGTTATCAAAAAGATAATGCGCAAATTGCAAGAACAAGTTAGCCATTTGAACCAAATACTGATACCAAGGGGTTCTCAGGGGATTGGAGAGGAGCG
>NZ_JAMXAZ010000018.1:0-62930 GCF_024718525.1 Levilactobacillus yiduensis | reverse complement strand
AAGCATCATTTATTTAAGTTAGATACATATTATATGTACGAAGGCATTTCGTTTACACAAGATTCTTGACGCTACCATAAAATTAATGCTGTGACTACTATACGCAGATTTGTCGTTTGTGTCAACTAGCTTGACAATCTTTTTAGAATATCTATACTAGTTGGAGAAAAGGAAACATTGATGATAGAAGAACTCATAAATTTCATAACCGCTTTCATTTATACGATACCGGGATTTCCCGCAATGGAATAGAAAGGTGGGCGTTGCTCATTATGGACGAAGATGCATCAAATTTATTAAAAAGAATGCCGATTGAGAAGCTAATCTTGGGAATCGGGGATGTGGCCGCAGCGACTGGGGTCTCACAGAGTCAGATTCGTTACTGGGAAAGCAAAGGCTACATTCACAGTGAGGCGTCAACCGACGGCAAGAACCGCAAATTTTCCTATAAGACGGTGCTCAAGGTCCAACAGATCAAGACGTACCTGGATGACGGCTACACCTTGGTGGGCGCGGCTAAGCAGTCGCAACGGCGGTCCAGTTATTTTGACACACTGCGGTCATTTTTTGAGGGGCGCTTCGTGAACATGGACGTGAGTGCCGAGTCGGCTAGCATCGACCTGGGCCACTTTGATCCAGAACCCGGTAAGGACTTGGTCGCGCAAAGATCTGGCGACCAGTGGCAGTTTAAGCTGATTGATACCAAGAATTAGGGCCATTTGATTGTTTATCGTTGGTAACAATGGTAATCTGAAGGCACGGGAACATTTCTCGTAGGTGGCAGAAAAAACTTTCGATACCAATCGATCTTCTGGCTGGATTGGTGGTCAATCATGTTGTTGACGTGTTGTGAAACCAGGCGAATAACCATTAGTAATAGCGCGTTTATCTTGCGCATGGACTACGTTGGCAATATGTCAGCGTAAGCGATCGTGAAACTAAAACGACGTGTTTTCTGGAAAATTAATTGTGATTTTTCTCTCGCCGCCTACCGTTCTCGTGAGGCCCACTCAAGTTTAGAAAGTTCTTGGGTGGGTTTTTGTGTGGGCTGAAAAAGTGAAAACTTCTTGAGAAAATGGCAAAAAACTGTGAAAATGATCCGCGCTAAAATGCCGGTGTGACGGGTTTTCATGCTGTTACTGAAAAATTGTTAGCAAAAATCGCTTCTCTTTGGTTGTAATCTCTGGCGAACGTGTTAATATTACAAAATCGCTTTAAACCAAAAACAAGAAGGATGGTGTTAACACATGCTGTTACGACAAGCTACTATGGCTGACTTACCTCAAATTGAATCGATTATCCGTGATGGCCGAGAGTTACTCGCGGCCCAAGACATTGATCAATGGCAAGGATCATACCCCAACACGGCTGTCTTAGTCGACGACATTCACCAAGGATGGACCGTCGTGCTCGAGGAAGACAATGAAATTTTGGGAACCGCCGCATTGATTCCCGGAGAGGACCCAACCTATAAACAGATTGAAGGTCAGTGGCTGACCAAACAAGCCCCATACTTGGCCATCCATCGGGTAGCTGTGTCGAGCCACCATCACGGCCGCGGTCTGGCGGGCGAATTGTTCCAACGGTTATTCACGCAAATTGATCACGCGGCTTCGATCGAAAGCATCCGGATCGATACGCATCCCCACAACATGGCGATGCAACACGTCATCAAGAAGAACGGTTTCACAGAAACTGGTCAGATTGATCTGGCGGCTGCGGGCATGCCGGGCACCAAGGACTTCGCCTACGAACGGTTAACGGTCAACGCTAAGCCGGCTCATGTGACGGCCACGCAAACCATTAAGTAATTAAAATCTACTATAATATATGGGAATTGGTTTCGCTTTCAAGCGAGCTGATTCCCATTTTTTGTTGGGTCATTTTGGACGACACGCTGACTCAATCTAGCCAGCCGTCAGCCAAGTGACTATGCAAACTCACCGTCATCACAACAAATTTTAATGAGGTTTACCGAAAACCGGCTTTTCATTGACCCTAAATTCTGCGATAATAGAGGTTAAAGCAATGGGGGCGAGACAATTGGAGAAGAGTCTCTCTGGGGGCCGGTTTCTACTGGTAACTATCTTGAACGTGGTCATCACGATTTTTGAATTGTTGGGTGGCCTGTTGTCAGGCAGTCTGTCGTTACTGTCAGATGCCTTCCACAATCTGGGGGATGCATTATCAATTGTTCTGAGCTACGTGGCGCACCGCATTGGTGGGCGTCGCCAGACCCGGAGCAACACGTATGGCTACCGGCGAGCGGAAATTTTGGCCGCACTGTTAAATGCCGGTGTTTTGATTCTGATTTCACTGATTCTGGCGGTCGAGGCCGTACGACGGTTATTGCATCCGGAACCGGTGAAAGGCGACGTGATGTTAGTTGTCGCCGTCGTTAGTTTTTTGGCAAATTTGTTTTCAACCGTCCTGTTAAATCACGGGGCCAAGCACAATCTGAATATCCGCGCGACGTATCTGCACTTACTGAGTGACGCACTGGCCTCTGTCGGTGTGATCATCGGGGCCATCCTGATCACGGTCTGGCAGGTCAGCTGGGTCGACCCGGTCATTACGATCCTGGTCGCGGGCTATATCAGTTATGAATCCTGGCCCATTATCAAGCAGACCTTTGGCATCTTGATGGAGGCCTCACCGAAGCTGGACTACGAGGCCATTGCGCATGACCTGTGCCAACTGCCTAAGGTCGAGGGCGTCCATCACATTCACGCCTGGCTGATTGACGAGAACAACATTGCCTTTTCCGTCCATGTGAACATGGACAACCTGCCGTTGAGCGAGATTGAACCGATTTACCGGCAGATTGAAACGTTGCTGTGCCACAAGTACGGCATCAATCACGTGACGATTCAGGCGGAATGTCGCCGCGGCAAGGACGAGGATTTATTTTTCAAGCAAAACGACTGGCGCCACGATTAGACTTGCACTACGGCGCGATTCGCGGTATAAATGAGGCACTATCTAGATGAGGTGAACAGTGATGACTCCGATGAAGGAGGATTATTTAAAAATTATTTTTGAGCTGGGCGGGAAGCAGAAAAAGGTTTCCAATAAGCAGATCGCCATCAGCTTGAACATTGCGGCGGGTTCCGTGACCGAAATGGTGAATAAAATGGCGGCGGAAGGATTGGCGGAACACACGCCTTACGCCGGTATTTCGTTGACCAATAAGGGTATTCGCCTGGCCGAGGATCTGGTCCGCAAGCACCGGATCTGGGAAGATTTCTTGGTGGAGAAGCTCGACTATGATCTGCCAGACGTCCACGATGAAGCTGAGGTCTTGGAACACGTGACGAGTGCCAAATTGGTCAACGCCCTGGACGACATGCTGGGCAATCCCACGCACTGTCCTCATGGTGGGGTGATTCCAGACCGTTACGGCCATTATCATGAAGACTCACATACGGTGCTCAATGACGCGGCGGACGGTGAGATTGTTTCCGTGGACCGCTTCATTGACAACCACGATCTCCTGACGTACCTGGGTGATTTAAAGCTTGATATCGGCGATCAGTTGAAGATCATCAAGCACGACCCGTTCGAAGGCCCCGTCACGGTGCAGAACTTAACGGATGATGCTGAACTGATCGTGAGCTACAAGGCAGCACATTATATTTTTGTCAAATAAGCAAGTGACAGACCGTTGGCGAGGGCTAGCGGTCTTTTTGTTTAGTGGCTGGGTGATTTGGGAGGCAAAACAGCGCGACTTTGGCTGGTTTCGTGATACTATTAATTGTGAAGGGAGCGATTAACATGTTGAAACAACAGGTCATGACCATTTTAGCGGTCGCCACGCTAGGTGTCGGGGCAACCACCATCTTACCAGCGCCAGAATCAGCTGCTGCCAAGCAGAATGTCTATCAGCGGATTCCCAAGGCTTATCGGGGAACCTGGCACCTCAAACACTCGACGGGAAAGCTGAAAAAGGGCCTCAAGCTCAAGATTGGCGCCCGGTCATTCAAGAGTGACTTCGGTAGCTACCAAAAGAAACAACTCGGTGTACATATCGGCAAGAAGACAGTTTCGGTCTTTCAAATTGCGAAGGGCCAACAGGTTGGCAAATACAACGTTTTGCGCAAGACCCATTACCGCAACCGGGTCGCATTGAAATGGACGTTTGATACGGTGTCCTCGTACTACGTGAAATAACGAAGTGGAGCTTGGGACTAAACTGCTCAGGCTCCTTTTCTATGGCCTGGAGGATACCCACATTGGCTAGCGATTTCGCCTGGTGGGGAATACGGGTAGCCTGAGACGTGACCTTCAGCTCAAAGGCGAGGTGTCGAGACCGCACTGTGGCTCGACCCGTCCGTCCACAGCGAACCGGCTCATATTTGGCGGACGGACGGCGGCCAGCCCAAACCAAGTAGCAGGCTACAACAAATTTCATTTTTCAAAAAGTTTTACGGAAAAAGCGGATTGCGTATTTCCCCAGCCGGTGCCATGCCGTATAATGAAAAAAACACGTGTGAGAAGAGAGGGAACCGGGATGAGCAGTCAGAAGAAACGTGATCAGCTGATTCTCCATACCGCGCTAACGGCAGGGCGGATCATGATCGAGAACGGGTCAGAAATTGAGCGGGTCGAGGATACGATGACCCGTATCGCCCACAACGCTGGGGCCCAGACCAGTCAGCTCTTCGTGATGATCACCGGTATCCTCATGGCCATTAATGGCGAGGTGGGGGCCCAGATCGAACCCGTCAAGCGGCGGACCTTTGACCTGGAAAAGATTGCCGTGGTCAATGATCTGTCGCGGCAGTTTGCGGACCACAAAATTAATTTGCGGCAATTTGCGGACCGCCTGGACCATTTGGACAGCGTCAGCCGTTACTTCCCGTTTTGGCTCCAGCTGCTGGCGGCGGCCATGGTCAGTGGGCCACTGGAAGTGGTCTTTCGTCATAACCTGCCGGACTTTTGGATCACCTGCGTCGTGGGGATGCTGGGCTGGTGGGTGTACTACATTTTGAGCAAATACATTCAAATTCGTTTCTTGTCCGAATTTACCTCGGCGGCCGCAATTGGCATTATGGCGGTCATCTTTGTCCATTGGGGCCTGGGAAACAGCGTCGATGACATCATCATCGGGAGCGTGATGCCACTGGTGCCCGGGGTGCCCATCACCAACTCGGTGCGCGACATTCTGGCCGGCAACCTGGTCAGTGGGCCGGCACGGGGTGTTGAAGCACTGGTCAGTGCAGCGGCAATCGGGTTTGGCATCGCCATGGTATTACAATTCTTATGAGTAAGGAGGCAAACCGATGTCGGTTTTAGAATTTATCATCGAAGTTGGCGGGACCTACGTGGCTACGATTGCCTTTGGGATTCTGATCAACATCCCCCGGCGTGCGCTCAATGTGGGTGGCTGGATCGGCGTCTTGGGCTACGTGCTCTACCGCTTCACGGTCCTGTGGGGTGGCGGCTATGTGGTCGGCAATCTACTGGGGGCCGTGGCCATTGGGGTGGCCTCTCTACAAGCAGCGAAAATTAAAAAAATGCCCATGATCCTCTTTAACATCCCGGCCATTGTGCCGCTGGTGCCCGGGGGACAGGCTTACCAAATGATCAAGAACTTTGCACTGGGCCAAAACTCCACGGCCTTCGTGTTCCTCTTACAGGTGGTCATGATTTCTGGAGCGATTGCCTTTGGCTTTCTGTTGTCAGAATTGGTCAACCGGATTCAACGCCGGTTTTGGCGGCATCACAAGCGTTTATAAAAGTGTTAATACTGGCAGGAACGCTAGAAATTTGGCAACGGGGTGGTATACTCATTGCTAGGGGTTTTCCCAGAATCGGGTATGACGAAAGGAATAGTTAACTATGATGTTATTTAATCGTGACCGTGACCGGCCGTGGAAATTTACCTTGGCAACGGCCTTGTTTTTGGTCGTGGCCATTTACATAAAAGCGCAGAACGCCTACGTGGAATTTCTGGACTCGTCCATCGTGGATGTGATTCAAAAGAATCAGCCGGAATGGAAGACGTTGTTGTACCGGGGTGTGACTAGCCTGGCCGAGCCGAAGTTAGACATTATTTGGGTGTTGATCTTGGCCTTCCTACTGTGGGGATTCAAGTTCAAGATTCCCGCGCTCTGGTGTCTGGCGACCTTGGCTGGCGGGGATGTCATTGCCAGTCTGGTGAAGGAACTGGTCAAGCGGGCCCGGCCCTCGACCCACTTAGCAATTGATGATGGCTATAGTTTTCCCAGTGGCCACGTCTTCGGGACGTTCTTGATCATTGCCATGATCTGGGTCATCTTGGTCCCGATGATTGTGACGGCTTGGCGGGCATGGTTGGTCCGTATCCTGTTGATCATCTGGCTGGGACTCGTCATGATCTCGCGGGTATACTTAAACGCCCACTTCCCAACGGATACCATCGGCGCAGCCTTATTAGCTTACCTTTGGTTACAGTTCGCAGAAGGACTCTACATTCGCTTAGCGCCGGTCATGCAGAAATGGCCGCTGCTGAAGCGCTCAGAAATTTAAGACGTGAGGCAATCATCTGGTTGGGTGGTTGTCTTTTTATTTGCCCGCAGAACTGGCCAGGGCAAACAAAAATCCCCTCTCAAGGCGAGAAGGGATTGCGGTTTTAAAATTTACTGGTTGTCGATAAAAGATTGAAGGTAGAAGCACCGCGTTGTTTGGCAGACGACAGCGTTCTACCCGCTAGGCATTGGTGAAACTGGGCTCCTACGTCAGCCAGGGCTCCGCTTGCTATGGGGAACACCTTCAGCCTGAGGAGCGGTCTTCCGGCTCGCTTGAAAGCCTGGCAAAGTTCACCAGTCTCTCAAGTCGTCCCGCCCAGTAACCTGGCAAGAAACGCCAGCTAACTGGGCCGACACAGCTAGCTCCACCCTAGCTGCCTCCGGCAAGTTGACGTCTATCAGTAAAACTGCATTGGCTGGTGTTAGTTGACAAGTTAACTGTTACCGAGGGGTAAGCCGATGATTGTTGGCAAGTACTGCTGTAGCCGAGAGTTCGCCAAATATGGGTTCAGCCGTTGCAAAAGAGTGTGACAATAGGCGGTTAACTGGCGAGCATTAACGGTGCTAGGCGGATAATCCTGCTCCTGGATTATTTGCTTAGCAGTGTTAAGCGGAACCAGTTGCCTGTTGGCACACGTTTCGGCTATGAGGCCATTTTGAGACGCGGTCTTCGGCTCAAAGCGAGGCCGAGACCGCTCCTCAGGCTCGGTCCGGTCCGCCCACCGCGTTCCAGCCCATATTTGGCGGACGGTAGGCGGCCAGTCCTCACCAACTAGTCCAGTTCATGTAACCATTCTTCGGCGAGGTCCATCCAGTGGGCCACGTGAGGCAGGTTAGCGCCCGGCTTCCAGGCGGTGACCTGGTTGGCTAGTGCTAAGCCGTGAGGGCCTTGGTGGAAGACGTGGAGCTCGGTATCCACGTGATTGGCAATCGAGGCCTGAGCGTACGCCAGCGCATTTTGCACGGGAACCAGGGGATCTTCGGCGGTGACCCAAATGAACGTGGCCACGTTGCGCGGCGTGACGCGCTTGTCGGCCGCAATTTGGTCGGGGTCATCCGTCCATTTAGCCAGTGTCTCGGCATCAGTGGGATAGCCGGCAGCGGGCGTGATGACCGGGTAACTGAGAATGACGGCGCGTGGCTTGATCTCGTACGGTGTTGTGCCGGCCAATTTATTGAAGGCGTCGTCATGCCACAGGTCATTGAACAACGCGGTGATGTGGCCGCCGACAGAGAAGCCTGCCACAAAGATATGGTCGGTGTCGATCAGCCAAGCGTTGGCGTTACGCCGCAACAGCGCGACACTCTTGGCCAGTTCCACGACCGGCGTCGGTAACAGTGGGGATTTCTCACCGGCAAAGGTGTAGCGCAGGAAGAAGGCCTGATAGCCGCGAGCGGACCAGGCTAAGGCAAGGTCTTCCGCCTGTTGTTCGGGGATGTGGGTGTAGGCGCCGCCCGGGACGATGATGATGGCGGGGTAAGTTCCGGTATCTTCTTCAGGTTGGCGAAGATAGGCTTGTAAGTAAGCTGGCGAGTTTGGTGCCAGTGGCAAAGTGATTGTTTTCAATTGCGAAACCTCCTGAAATAAGTCATGATAGGATTTAACGGGAAACGACTTGGCCAGATGGTCAGGGTTTCCAAACAAAGGGCGTCACCCCAGTGTGGCCGCGACGCATCAACGGTCGGGGTGACCCACCACTTTATGATTAAAGTATAACGCATTTGGCATGCGAACGGGAAAAGAGGAAACGCAGAATGAATCGGATTATTGAAACGTCACGGGTGCGGGTCCGTCCCTTGACAGAAAGTGACTTGCCAGGGTACCAGCGTTTGTTGACCTTGCCGGTAGTGGCTGCGGCTAACGGGTCTCCGGCGGACGTCTCCACTGAACAGGTCAAACGGTGGCTAGCGGCTGACCGCCAAAGCCCGTTTGCCTTTAGTATCGAGGATAAGAGCACCCAGCGCTTCATGGGGACCATCTTGTTTTACCAACACCTCACGGCAGAGGGGATGCCGAGTGCCACGGAATACGACCTGGGTTATTTCCTCGATCCCCAGGACTGGGGGCAGGGCATCATGCCCGAGGCCATCGACGGCAGCTTACAGTTAGTTCAACAAGCAAAGCAACAATCGCAGACAATCTGGGCTACCTGCTTTGTGACCAACCACCAGTCCCAGCGGGTGCTCGAGAAGCTTGGATTTACCGCGGTCTTACAGCATTTTGTGGGCCCACAGATTGGCGATAAAGCACCTACGCCTGAACGATTATTTCGCTTAGATTTACCGGCTAGAAAAAATTAAGGTGCATTTTTCAAAATTTGAGCTTGCAATGTAAGTTGGTGATGGGTATACTACGAAGTATCGAATAGAAGAGGCGCGACCAACAAGAGTCGCTTTCCGGAGATGGGTCACATCGCTGAAGGAAAGTTAAAGGGGCGGTCGCCGAAATCAACACGTGAGGACATAGCGTGGTGGTTGGGTCCTGGTTCAACAGATCAGGGACTGTCGCAGCCAAATATGGGTTGCGGGGCGCTTTCAACGATATTGACTTGGAATAATGAAACTTCCAATCTCTTTCGCGGGCTTTTCTGGCGAAGGAGATTTTTTTATTGGACTGGGTCGTTTCGAGGAAGTCCTTCTAATCAAGAAGGAGGAAACATTTATGGAACAGAATATGACAAATGCAACAACCAGCGCGGCCTCAGATCAGGTCAAGCGGGGACTCAAGACGCGTCACGTGTCAATGATCGCGTTGGGCGGCTGTATCGGGACTGGGTTATTCGTTGCCAGTGGGTCGGCTATCTCAACTGCCGGTCCTGGTGGGGCGTTAGCAGCCTACGTTGCCATGGGTTTGATGGTGTACTTCCTGATGACCAGTTTGGGTGAAATGGCCACGAACATGCCGATTTCCGGTTCGTTCGCAGCGTATTCAGCTAAGTATGTTGACCCAGCCTTAGGGTTTGCGATGGGCTGGAACTACTGGTTCAACTGGGCCATTACCGTGGCCGTCGACATTTCTACGGCTGCCTTAGTCATGAAGTTCTGGTTACCCGGGGTGCCAAGTTGGATCTGGAGTGCCGTTGCGTTGGGCATTGTCTTTCTGATCAACGCCTTGGCTGTCCAAGCATTCGGGGAAACCGAATTTTGGATGTCCTTGATCAAGGTTGTTACCATCTTCGTCTTCCTGGCTGTCGGCTTAATGACGATCGTTGGAATCATGGGTGGTCACGCCACTGGCTTAGAGAACTTCACCTACAAGAAGGCGCCATTCGTGGGTGGCTTCCCAGCTATCTTGAGTGTCTTCGTAGTTGCCGGGTTCTCGTTCCAAGGAACTGAACTGGTCGGGATTACCGCTGGTGAATCCGAAGATCCTGCACACAGTGTTCCCAAGGCAATCAATTCTGTTTTCTGGCGAATCATTTTATTCTACATTTTAGCTATCTTTGTTATCGCCGCTGTCTTGCCTTACACCAGCAAGGACCTGTTAGGGTCATCTGCTAGTGACATTGCCATCAGTCCCTTCACGTTGGTCTTCCAGCGTGCCGGCTTGGCCGCTGCCGCTAGTGTCATGAACGCCGTTATCTTAACGTCAGTTATTTCCGCTGCTAACTCAGGGATGTACGCTTCCACGCGGATGCTGTACTCCTTATCCAAGGAAGGTTACGCACCAAGCTTGTTCGAACGGACTGGGAAGAACGGGATTCCTTATCCTGCCTTGTTCGCGACGACGATTGTCGCTGCCTTGACCTTCATCAGTAGTATTGCCGGTCCAGAAATTTACATGTGGTTGGTTGCTGCTAGTGGGTTAACCGGCTTCATTGCTTGGTTCGGGATTGCCTTATCGCATTACCGGTTCCGTCGGGCATTTATCAAGCAAGGACACAAGTTATCTGAACTGAGTTATCATGCAAAGTGGTTCCCAGTTGGGCCAATCTTGGCACTGTTCCTGTGTGTGGCTGTGATTGTTGGGCAAGACCCACAATCCTTCTTCTCCGGTAACTGGGAACAAGTCTTGGTCACTTACATCAGTGTGCCATTAGTCTTGATTCTCTACATCGGGTACAAGATCAAGAAGCACACGAAGCTGATTCCATTGAGCGAAGTCGATGTTTCCCCAGTTCACCGTGATGGGACGCTGAAGGAAACAACACCAAACGATTAACAGAAATTAAGTGTGGGCACACGTAATTTTTAAATAAAAATATCGCGGCGTCTAAGCTGGTGGTTGCCAGCTTAGGCGTCGTTTTGGTTCCAGTGAAATCGAGAAAATGGCCACGACATATTGTCTTTTATCCGGGAGGTTGGTACAATATGTGGTGTTGAATTTTTGAGAGTGGGTCAGTGGGCAGGACGCCTGCTGTACCCGTTTTAGTTAGAGATAGGGAAACGCTGTGGCTGTCGTCACGGCCCCGTCGTTATTTAAAGGAGAAGATCGCATGCTTGTATTATCGGGAACTATTGGCGCCGGCAAAACGAGTTTGACCTCGTTATTAGCCGACCACTTGAACAAACCAGCATTTTACGAATCAGTGGATGACAACAAAATCTTGCCACTGTTCTACCAGAACCCGCAGAAGTATGCTTTCTTGTTACAAATTTACTTCTTGAACAAACGGCTCGACAGCATCAAAGCTGCCAACGCCGATGATGAAAGTGTCTTGGATCGTTCGATCTTTGAAGACTCCTTGCTCTTTCACCTAAACGCCGACCTGGGCCGCGCAACCAGCACGGAAGTCGACATTTACGATTCCTTACTGGCCAACATGATGCAAGAATTACCAGACGCCACGCACAAGAAGAACCCTGACTTGTTGATCCACATCAACATTTCGTTTGAAACGATGTTGGAACGCATCAAGAAGCGGGGCCGGTCATACGAACAGATCGACCATGATCCAAGCCTGTACAAGTACTACCAAGAACTGGACCAACGCTACGTGGATTGGTACAACGCTTACGACAAGTCACCAAAGATGCAAATCGACGGCGACAAGCTAGACTTCGTGGAAGACCCAGCTGCACGTCAACAAGTGCTACAACTCATCGACGAAAAAATCGCTTCATTGTAAGCACGCGGTAAGCACGCGTGTTGGGGCACTATGGATTGATCTGGCTGCCTGCTGTTGCACTAGTGGTCGCCCATGCCTGCGGCTGCCAGGGATTCTGCCTACTATGGGGAACGCCTGCAGCCCAGAAGCGGGCTTCCGGCTCGCTTTGAAGCCTGGCTCAGAACCGCCAGTCTCCAAAGTCGTCCCACGCTGTAGGCTGAGAAAAGACCTCAGCCAACACCGTCGACACAGCTGGCGCCATCCCTGACCTCCTCCGGCAAGATAGTCCACCAATCGCCAGCTAGCAATGGACGGTTATGGTCCACGTTAGTCCGTGTTAGTGGCAATCACCACCGTAGCCGAGAGTGAAGCGAAAGTTGTGCTCAGCCGTGGGAGTTCCCTTAGTGGCGGGTTGTGCCGGTTAGGGAACTGGCGTCTTTAAGACGTGATTTACGGCTTAAAGCGAGGGGCGAGACCGCATTTTGGCTCGCCCCGTCCGCCCACAGCGTTCCGGCACAACTTTCGCGCAACGGCAGGCGGATGGGACCATTGTCAGTTGTTAAAGAAAAAAGTTAGTAATTGTTATCTGCCAAGAAATGCGGTATGATGAGACTAATCAAAAACACGTTGTGCCTATTTAGTAGACGGCCAGAGAAGCGGGGAAAGCTGCAAACCGCCACGTCGAATCTTCCAGCACGAGAAATAGTGGGCGGGTAATGCCGCACGGTGCAAACCGTTATCATGTTCAAGGGTGTAACTGGGCGACTGGTTACGAACTTGGGTGGTACCGCGAAGGTCTTCGTCCCATGTGACGGAGGCCTTTTTTGTATCATCCGTGAAAAAAGAGAGGAGCAAACAAGATGTTAGATTTAAAATTGATTCGCCAAGAACCAGACTTTATCAAGGAAAAATTAGCCACACGGGGTGTTGATCCCGCTGATATCGACAGTTTGTTGGCCTTAGATGCCAAGCGTCGGGAATTGATCGTGAAGAGTGAGACCATGAAGGCCCAACGTAACACGGTTTCTGATGAAATTTCTCAATTGAAGCGTAACAAGCAAGACGCCAATGACAAGATCACCGAGATGCGTCAAGTCAGTGGTGAGATCAAGGACATCGACGCCCAATTGGATACGTTAAAGGCACAGGTCCATGATGCGGCCGCTCATTTGCCAAACATTCCGAATGACAACGTACCAGTAGGGCTGACGGAAGACGGCAGTGTTGAGTTGCGCCAATGGGGTGAGAAGCCGAACATGGACTTCACGCCTAAGGCCCACTACGAACTGGGTGAAGACCTGGGAATCTTAGACTTCGAAGCCGGTGCCAAGGTATCTGGGAGCCGTTACCTGTACTACTTGGGTCTCGGTGCGCGTTTGGAACGGGCCGTTTACAACTTCTTCTTGGATGAGAACACCAAGGCGGGCTTCAAGGAAGTCTTGCCACCTTACATCGTGAACGACGATTCCATGTACGGAACTGGCCAATTCCCTAAGTTCAAGGAAGACGTTTACCAACTCCGTGACGAGGAAATGACCTTGATTCCAACGGCCGAAGTCCCCTTGGTCAACTACTACCGTGACGAAGTGATCCCTGAAGAGGACCTGCCAGTGTGGTTCACCGCTTTGACACCTGCCTTCCGTTCCGAAGCCGGGAGTGCCGGTCGTGACACCCGTGGCCTGATCCGCCTGCACCAATTCAACAAGGTCGAAATGGTTAAGTTCTGCAAGCCAGAAAACTCTTGGGATGAACTGGAAGCCTTGACCAAGCACGCTGAGAGCCTCTTACAGAAGCTGGGACTGGCTTATCACGTCATTACCCTGACGACCAGTGACATGAGCTTTACGGCGGCTATGACACATGATTTGGAAGTTTGGTTCCCAGAACAAAACACGTACCGGGAAATTTCTAGTTGCTCAAACACCACGGACTTCCAAGCACGGCGGGCACATATCCAATACCGTGACGACAATGGCAAGTTGCAATACGTTCACGCGCTGAACGGGTCTGGCTTAGCCGTTGGCCGGACGGTCGCAGCCATTTTGGAAAACTACCAAAACGCCGATGGCACCGTAACGATTCCAGACGTGCTGGTTCCTTACATGGGCGGCGTCACGAAGATTACGAAATAGGTTCCTCTCTCCGTCAGCGCCACAAGCACTCCGCCTGCTATGGGGAACGGTTCCAGCCAAAGAACGGGCTTCCACCTCGCGCCAAAGCCTCGCTAAGACCGCGAGTCTCTGAAGGCGTCCCACCCAGTAACCTGGCCTAAAACGCCAGCTAACTGGGTCGACACAGCTGGCTCCACACTTGTGGCGCTGACTCCGGCTGAACTGTTTTTGCACCACGTCACTTTGACTCTTGGTAGTCGGTGGCAGGGTTCGGCTCGGTTTCTGTGTAACAGGAAGCGACTGGGTCGACGCAAGTAAATAAACATCAAAAGTGGTCTCACGCAGTTACTGGCAGCAGTGGCCGAGATAGCGACCAGGGGTCAGGGCAAATGTCCTGGCCTTTTTATTTGGTCTTGATCAGGGGGCGCTGAGGGATTGGGAGAGGGAATCAGGCATAGCGGCAGAAAGATTTTTAGGTAAACACTCATTTTTTTGAATATTTTTGTAATTTCTTATTGACGCGTCTAGGTCCTTCGTATAAAATAGTTTTTGTTGGTTAATTCCGACAGCCAAGAGAGGCTGTCAGTGGAGTGGCCGCGCATCGTCGTGATTGATAAATTCAAATTATTTTGAAAAAAAGCTGGCTTTTTCTTCGCTAGTAGGTTAGAATATTATTTGTTGCTTACCGGGTAGTTATTCAGCTAACGAATATTTATTCAAAATATTTCAAAAAAGTTGTTGACATCATTTGCTCGGCATGGTAAATTATAATAGTTGTTTCAAACGAGAACATTGTTTCTCATTTGAAAGTCCATGGAGGATTAGCTCAGTTGGGAGAGCGTCTGCCTTACAAGCAGAGGGTCACAGGTTCGAGCCCTGTATCCTCCATCGGGACCACGGTCCCTGGCGGTTAGTTCGCCAACGTTGCAGGTGTGGCGGAACTGGCAGACGCGCTAGATTTAGGTTCTAGTGTCTTATGACGTGGGGGTTCGAGTCCCTTCACCTGCATAACTAAATATTGCAAAATATTTTAAAAATATTTTGCCGACTTAGCTCAGTTGGCAGAGCATCTCACTAGTAATGAGGAGGTCGGAGGTTCGAATCCTCTAGTCGGCATGGCACCTTTAATTTAATAGCCAATTTGCGGAAGTAGTTCAGTGGTAGAACATCACCTTGCCATGGTGGGGGTCGCGGGTTCGAATCCCGTCTTCCGCTTTTGCCCTTTTGCCGGGGTGGCGGAATTGGCAGACGCACAGGACTTAAAATCCTGCGGTCAGTGATGACCGTACCGGTTCGATCCCGGTCCTCGGCATTTAACTTAATAATAATTATGCACCCATAGCGCAACTGGATAGAGTGTCTGACTACGAATCAGAAGGTTGTAGGTTCGACTCCTACTGGGTGCATTTTTGTCGCTTATGTTTTAGCGCATAAGCACTTTTCGGGAAGTAGCTCAGCTTGGTAGAGCACCTGGTTTGGGACCAGGGGGTCGCAGGTTCGAATCCTGTCTTCCCGATTAACTGACAACTAAGTCAGCGGGCTATTTCGGGAAGTAGCTCAGCTTGGTAGAGCACCACGTTCGGGACGTGGGGGTCGCAAGTTCAAATCTTGTCTTCCCGATTTTTTTATCCCGAATTTACATAAAAATTGTTTGTCGGTCGACTCCTTACTAATCGTTTGGAAGTCGGCCGTTTTTTTGTTATGCTTATCTTCCAGAACTTCTGTAGGGTTTGCGGTCTAATCCGTTGCATTTTTATGGAAAGTTCGTATAATATTAGTCAACATTAGTCAGAAGAACTGCACCGAAGGGGGGACGATAATGGAGAATCAAAATATTTCAGATATTATTGAGTCTTACCTCAAGCAGATTTTGGCTGAGTCTCAGCAGGTGGAGATCCGGCGCGCGGAAATCGCTGATCAATTCAACGTAGTACCTTCCCAGATCAATTACGTGATCAAGACCCGTTTTACGATTCAAGATGGTTACGTCGTGGAGAGTAAACGTGGTGGCGGCGGGTACATTCGAATCGAAAAGGTCAAGTTGCTGGATAACTTGGATTTCATCGATTCCTTGGTTAGCGCGGTGGGTGATCAGGTTACTCGCCACGATGGCTTGGCCGTTGTGCGGAGCCTATTTGAGGCTGGTACCATTAATCGGCGTGAGGCCAATATCATTTTGGCTGCGATCGAAAAGGATGCTGTTCACACTGGCGACCGCCAGACCAGTGAACGGGTCCGCGCCCAGATTTTGGTATCGATTTTAAACCACTTACGTTACGAGAGTTAAGAAAGTGAGGAGTTGCAATGGATAACCTATTTACACCGAGTGCTAAGAGCGTCCTTGTTTTGGCACAGGAACAAGCAAAATATTTCAAGCACCAAGCAGTCGGTACGGAACACTTGCTGTTAGCCCTCACCATTGAAAAGAACGGGATTGCCAACAAGGTTTTACAACAATTCTCCGTTAGCGACGATGATGTCCGCGAAGAGATCGAACGGTTCACGGGTTACGGGACCTTAGCCAACATGGATAAGGACAGCTACCTGCCGTACTCACCGAAAGCCAAGTCGATGCTGGCCTTAGCCGGTGACGAAGCCAAGCGCTTGGGTGCCACTAAGATTGGTACGGAACACTTACTGTTGGCTTTACTCAGTGATGACACGATCTTATCGTCACGGATCTTGAAAAACTTAAACGTTGAACTGGCCGACGCTCGCAAGGTTGTTTTGCGTAAGCTCGGTATTGCGGACACACCGAAGCGGCGGAACGCGGACCGGACACGGCGCAACACGCCTCAAGGTGGTACGCCAACGCTGGATTCTTTGGCCCGTAACTTAACGGATGCAGCCAAGGAAGGACGGATGGATCCAACTGTCGGCCGTGATAAGGAAGTTAAGCGGGTCATTCAAATCCTGAGTCGGCGGACCAAGAACAACCCAGTATTGATCGGTGAACCCGGGGTCGGGAAGACGGCGATTGCGGAAGGCTTAGCCCAACGCATCGTGGCCGGCAACGTCCCTGATGATATGAAGAACAAGCGCTTGATGATGCTCGACATGGGCTCGTTGGTCGCTGGCACCAAGTACCGGGGCGAATTTGAAGACCGGTTGAAGAAAGTCATCGAAGAAATCTATAACGATGGTCAAGTTATTCTCTTCATTGATGAATTACACACGCTGATCGGTGCCGGTGGTGCTGAAGGGGCCATTGATGCGTCAAACATTTTGAAGCCGGCCTTGGCTCGTGGCGAACTCCAAACCATTGGGGCAACGACGCTGGACGAATACCAAAAGTACATTGAATCCGATGCCGCTTTGGAACGGCGATTTGCCACTGTCCAAGTCAATGAACCAACGCCGGACGAAGCCAAGGAAATCTTGGATGGCTTGCGGCCGCGGTATGAGGACCACCATCACGTCAACATTACTGATGACGCCATTGACCAAGCTGTTAAGCTGTCAACGCGTTACATCAGTGACCGGTTCTTGCCTGACAAGGCCATCGATCTGATGGATGAAGCGTCAGCCAAGGTTCGAATCGACCAAATGGACAAGCCGACCGCCGCATCCAAGCAAGCGCAAGAACTTAAGGACTTGGCGGATGAAAAGGAAAAGGCCATTGAAGACCAAGACTTCGAACGCGCCGCTAAGCTCCGGACTGAAGAAATGGCCTTGCGTGAAAAGGTCGATGCACGGGCAGCCAAGGATGCCGCTAAGGCGGACACGGATGACCGTCATTACAGTCTCAATGTGACTGGCGAAGATGTGGCCGATGTGGTCGCTGAATGGACCGGTGTTCCGGTAACACAATTGAAGCAAACGGATGCGGATCGCCTGGTTAATTTGGAAAAGATCTTGCACGAACGGGTCATTGGTCAAGAAGAAGCAGTCTCGGCCGTTTCGCGGGCCATCCGACGGGCACGGTCTGGCTTAAAGGATCCGAACCGGCCAATTGGCTCATTCATGTTCCTGGGACCAACCGGTGTCGGGAAGACGGAATTGGCCAAGGCCTTGGCCGAAGCCATGTTCGGGTCAGAAGACAACATGATTCGTGTCGACATGAGCGAATACATGGAAAAGTACTCGACTAGTCGGTTGATCGGGTCAGCGCCTGGTTACGTGGGCTACGACGAAGGTGGCCAATTGACCGAAAAAGTTCGGCAAAAGCCTTACTCCGTTGTCCTCTTCGATGAAGTGGAAAAGGCCCACCCAGATGTCTTTAACATCCTGTTGCAAGTCTTAGATGACGGTTACTTGACTGATTCCAAGGGACGTAAGGTCGACTTCCGAAACACCATCCTGATCATGACCTCTAACTTAGGAGCCACGAAGCTGCGGGATGAAAAGACAGTCGGCTTTGGTGCCGAAGACATGGCGGACAACTACAAGGCCATGGCGGCAACGATTCGTGAGACCTTGAAGCAATCGTTCCGGCCAGAATTCCTGAACCGAATCGATGAAACGGTCATCTTCCACTCCTTGAAGAAGCCAGAACTCCACGAAATCGTGAAGTTGATGGCCAAGAACATCGTCAACCGGGTGGCAGAACAAAACATCAAGCTCAAGATTACGCCAGCCGCAATCGACGCCGTAGCTAAGGCGGGCTTTGATCCTGAATACGGGGCACGGCCAATTCGCCGGGCACTGCAAACACAGGTCGAAGATAAGCTGAGCGAATCCCTGTTGAACGGGGAAATCAAGACGGGCGACCAAGTGACGATTGGTGCTACGAAGGGTGAGGTCACGGTCAACGTGAAAGCCCCTGACGCCAAGGGGACACCCAAGACAGTAGCTAGTCACTAGCCAGTAATGGCCTCCGTCCAGTAGTCTGGTACAAAATACCAGCTAATTGGGCTGACACAACCAGCCCTGTCCTTGGCCGACTCCGGCAGTTGTCATCACTCTCTCTCGATATGACTGTAAATCAACTAATGCTGAGAATTAAGCCAGTGGTTAGTGGGCAACACGCTTGTAGCCGAGAGTGGAGCGACTAGGTACTCAGCCGTGGGAGTTCCCTTAGCGGTGGGCTTTACCGGTTAGGGAACTGGCAACTTGGAGACGTGGGCTTTCGGCTCCGAGTTGAGGGTCGAGACCGCTTTATGGCTCGGCCCGGCGCCCACCGCGTTCCAGTACCTAGTCGCGCAACGGCAGGCGGCCAGAACCAACTAATTTAAATGTAACGAAGCGTCCAGAATCACTGCTAACTAGCGGTGGTCCTGGACGCTTTTTTGCGAAAAGGTTACGTTTGCCAGGGAACCGCGACTTGGTCTAACAAGTGATAAGTGAGATGTGGTAAACTAAAGTTACCAGACGAACTACTGTGCGCGATGGCAAGGGATTTGCCAAGTGGTTATTTCGAAAAGTTACCTAACTAGCTAACCGGCAATCACAGTAGGTCAGGAAAGGACGAGAGCCATGAAGAGAGAAGAACAGTTAAGCCACACGCACGCAGCGATTTTACAGGCTGCCAGAGAACAGTTCTTGGCCCAGGGGTACCAGGCGACTTCAACACGCGAGATTGCAAAGGAAGTCGGCATTACCCAGCCAGCGCTGTATCACCACTTTAGCGACAAGGAGGTTATCTTCCTTGAAGTGATCAAGAGTGTCGGTCAGGAGGTCCAAGAGGGCATCTTAGCCGTCAACGACCGCCTAGCGGCAACTGACCAACCCGACCCAGTCGAGGCCTTAGCGGCGGTGACAGAGGTGCTGACGGGGGTCCATCCCCGCGACGTCTTCACGGTGATCCACAGCAGCTTTCGGTTCTTAAAGCCGGGAAACAAGCGGCAACTGGGGATGGTCTTCATGCAAGATTACTTGGGACCACTACAGAAGTTCTTCGAGCTGGATGTCGTGACGCTACAGCCCGGCTTATCGGCCCAAGATGCCGCATCATTTTATCTGACCAGCCTGAGCCCGCTCTTTAACACCTTCCACCACGTTGGTCCGGCAGACGCGTCCCAGCATGATCAAACGCTGGCGCTGATCCGCTTGATCTTATTTGGGGTCGCGGTTAAAAAGTGAGTGCTCCTTATTGACATTTGCCAATAGATTTAGTACTATATCATTTGTATGCAACTGTGAACTGAAATTGAACGCGCCGATCTATTGTCCGGTGGCGTTCGTTATAAGAAGCCAAAAGCAAGCTCCAAGTTTGTTTTTGGATTTTTTTTGCCAAAAAACCGAGCGAAACTGCATTTGTAACCAAAATGTAATATTCGGTTTGGCCAGTCACAGAATAAATAGGAGAGGTGAACAACTTGGCAGGACACTTAGTTAAATACGGGAAACACCGTACACGCCGTAGCTATTCGCGAATCAAGGAAGTTCTTGATTTACCTAACTTGATTGAAATTCAAACCAATTCCTACAACTGGTTCCTCGACGAAGGTTTACGCGATATGTTCGACGACATCATGCCAATCGAAGATTTTCAAGGAAACCTTTCGTTAGAGTTTGTTGATTATCAGTTACTGGAACCCAAATATACCGTGGATGAAGCACGGGAGCACGATGCCAACTTCTCGGCACCCCTGCACGTGACTTTACGTTTAACCAACCACGAAACGGGCGAAATCAAATCGCAAGATGTCTTCTTCGGTGACTTCCCATTAATGACGGCCCAAGGGACCTTCATTATTAATGGGGCAGAACGGGTAATTGTTTCTCAATTAGTCCGCTCACCAGGGGTTTACTTCAATGAAGATACCGATAAGAATGGCCGGACCGTCTTTGGCGCGACCGTCATTCCTAACCGGGGTGCTTGGTTGGAATTTGAAACCGACGCCAAGAACATTTCCTACGTCCGGATCGACCGGACCCGGAAGATCCCAATGACCGAATTAGTTCGGGCCTTAGGATTTGGTTCTGACGATGAAATCTTAGATATCTTAGGTGACAACGAAAGTCTTTCACGGACGTTGGAAAAGGATATCCACAAGAACACCGATGACTCCCGTGTCGAAGAGTCCTTAAAGGACATCTACGAACGCTTGCGGCCAGGTGAACCTAAGACGGCAGACTCTTCACGGAGCTTACTGACGGCACGGTTCTTTGATCCTAAGCGTTACGACATGGCGCCCGTTGGCCGTTACAAGACTAACAAGAAGCTGAGCTTGAAGACCCGTTTGTTGGGCCTGACCTTAGCCGAAACGTTGGCTGACCCTGATACCGGTGAAATCATCGCGCAAAAGGGCACGGTCGTTGACAAGGACGTCATGAAGACGTTGGCGCCATACTTGGATCAAGACGATTTCAAGATGGTTACCTTCCAACCTTCAGACGAAGCCGTTGTCACGGAACCACTGAAATTACAAATCATTAAAGTTGAATCTCCTGACGATCCAGAACAAGAAGTTCCTGTTATCGGGAATGGCAACATTGATATCAAGCTGAAGCACATTCGCCCAGCCGACATCATTGCTTCCATGAACTACTTCTTCGACCTGCAAATTGGGATCGGCAATACCGATGATATTGACCACTTGGGTAACCGGCGGATTCGTTCCGTGGGTGAACTCCTGCAAAACCAATTCCGGATCGGGTTATCCCGGATGGAACGGGTTGTGCGTGAACGGATGTCCATTCAAGATGCTGCGACGGTAACGCCACAACAATTGATCAACATTCGCCCAGTTGTGGCTTCTATCAAGGAATTCTTTGGGTCATCTCAATTGTCTCAATTCATGGATCAGACCAACCCGCTGGGTGAATTAACTCATAAGCGTCGGTTGTCTGCCCTTGGGCCTGGTGGGTTGACGCGTGACCGTGCCGGTTATGAAGTCCGGGACGTGCACTACACCCACTACGGTCGGATGTGCCCAATCGAAACGCCTGAAGGTCCTAACATCGGGTTGATCAACAGTCTGTCCAGTTATGCACGGGTCAACAAGTATGGTTTTATCGAAACGCCATACCGTCGTGTTTCCTGGGATACGCACAAGGTTACCGACAAGATCGATTACCTGACTGCTGACGAAGAAGATAACTACGTTGTGGCTCAAGCCAACACGCCGTTGAACGATGACGGTTCCTTCGCAACGGATACCATCATGGCCCGTGACGAAGATAACAACATCGAAACTTCTGCTGACCGGATCGACTACATGGACGTTTCGCCTAAGCAAGTTGTTGCTGTGGCCACGGCATGTATTCCTTTCTTGGAAAACGATGACTCCAACCGGGCCTTGATGGGTGCCAACATGCAACGGCAAGCTGTGCCATTGCTGGACCCTCATGCGCCATTAGTTGGGACTGGTATCGAATACAAAGCTGCCCATGACTCCGGTGTTGCCTTAATCAGTCAACACGACGGAACCGTTGAATACGTTGATGCACGGGAAATCCGTGTTCGGCGCGACGATGGTGCTTTGGACACTTACAAGCTGATGAAGTTCCGCCGGTCAAACGGTGGGAAGAACTACAACCAACGGCCAATCGTTAAGGTCGGCGACCATGTCGACAACGATGAAATCTTGGCTGATGGCCCTTCCATGGAAAATGGGGAATTAGCCTTAGGGCAAAACCCATTGGTTGCCTTCATGACTTGGCAAGGGTACAACTTTGAAGATGCCATCGGGATCAACGAACGGTTGGTTCGCGATGACGTTTACACGTCGATTCATATTGAAGAATACGAATCAGAAGCACGTGATACGAAGCTGGGACCTGAAGAAATGACGCGTGAAATCCCTAACGTTGGGGAAGACGCCTTGAAGAACTTGGACGAAGACGGGATTATCCGGATTGGTGCCGAAGTTCAAGACGGCGACATTTTGGTTGGTAAGGTCACGCCTAAGGGTGTTACTGAATTATCTGCCGAAGAACGTCTGCTGCATGCCATCTTTGGTGAAAAGGCCCGTGAAGTACGGGATACTTCCCTGAAGGTGCCACATGGTGGTGGCGGGATCATCCAGGATGTTAAGATCTTCACCCGTGAAAACGGGGATGAGTTATCACCTGGTGTCAATATGATGGTTCGGGTCTACATCGCCCAAAAGCGGAAGATCCAAGTTGGGGACAAGATGTCTGGTCGTCACGGTAACAAGGGGACTGTTTCAGTCGTTATCCCTGAAGAAGATATGCCGTACATGCCAGATGGGACCCCAATCGACATTATGTTGAGTCCTATGGGTGTGCCTTCCCGGATGAACATCGGGCAAGTGCTCGAATTGCATTTAGGGATGGCTGCTCGTAAATTAGGAATCCACGTTGCAACGCCTGTCTTTGATGGTGCCCGTGATACGGATATTGCGGATGCTATCAAGGAAGCCGGCATGGCCTCCGATGCCAAGACCGTCTTATACGATGGTCGGACCGGTGAACCATTCGACAAGCGGGTTGCCGTGGGTGTCATGAACTACCTGAAGTTGGCCCACATGGTCGACGACAAGATGCACGCCCGTTCCATTGGACCTTACTCACTGGTTACGCAACAACCCCTTGGTGGGAAAGCGCAATTTGGTGGTCAGCGTTTCGGTGAAATGGAAGTTTGGGCCTTGGAAGCTTACGGTGCCGCTTATACGTTGCAAGAAATCTTGACGTACAAGTCTGATGACGTGGTTGGTCGGGTGAAGACCTACGAAGCCATCGTCAAGGGCGATCCAATTCCAAAGCCTGGTGTGCCTGAATCATTCCGTGTGCTGGTTAAAGAATTACAATCCTTAGGGCTGGATATGAAGGTCTTAAACGGGAACAACGAAGAAATCGAACTCCGTGATATGGACGACGATGACGATGATGTTGTGAACGTGGATGCGTTGAGCAAGTACGCCCAACAGCAAGAGGAACGTAAGGCTGCCGCACAAAGCGATGACAGCAAGGCGGCATCAACGTCTACGAAAAATGAAAGTCAACCAAACACGCAAGACTAATTAATAAGGGAGGTCGCTTCTTTGGTCGATGTCAATAAGTTCGAAAGCATGCAGATCGGGCTGGCTTCACCTGATAAGATCCGTAGCTGGTCTTATGGGGAAGTCAAGAAGCCTGAAACCATCAACTACCGGACATTAAAGCCTGAAAAAGACGGGCTGTTCGACGAGCGAATTTTCGGTCCTACCAAGGACTGGGAATGTGCTTGTGGAAAATACAAGCGGATCCGTTACAAGGGTGTCGTTTGTGACCGTTGTGGGGTCGAAGTTACCCGTTCTAAGGTTCGTCGTGAACGGATGGGCCACATTGAACTGGCTGCTCCTGTTACCCACATCTGGTACTTCAAGGGGATCCCTAGCCGGATGGGCTTGGTCCTCGACATGAGCCCACGGGCTTTGGAAGAAATCATCTACTTTGCATCCTACGTCGTCTTGGATCCAGGTAACACGCCACTCGAAAAGAAGCAATTACTTTCCGAACGTGATTACCGTGACAAGCTCGTGGAATACGGTAGTGACGCCTTCAAGGCTGAAATGGGTGCCGAAGCCATCAAGAAGTTATTGATGGCCGTAGACCTGGATAAAGAAGTTGCAGAATTAAAGGAAGAACTGAAGGAAGCCACTGGCCAAAAGCGGACGCGTGCCGTTCGTCGTTTGGACATCTTGGAAGCCTTCGTGACTTCTGGTAACCGTCCGGAGTGGATGGTAATGGACGCAATTCCGGTCATTCCACCTGACTTACGGCCAATGGTACAACTCGAAGGTGGGCGTTTCGCAACGTCTGACCTGAACGACTTGTACCGGCGGGTTATCAACCGGAACAGCCGGTTGAAGCGGTTGTTAGACCTGAACGCACCTGGTATCATCGTTCAAAACGAAAAGCGGATGCTCCAAGAAGCCGTTGACGCCTTGATCGATAACGGTCGCCGTGGCCGTCCAGTTGCTGGCCCAGGTAACCGGCCACTGAAGTCTCTTTCACACATGTTGAAAGGGAAGCAAGGTCGGTTCCGGCAAAACTTGTTAGGGAAGCGGGTTGACTACTCTGGTCGTTCCGTTATTGACGTTGGTCCTTCCCTCAAGTTCAACCAAATGGGTCTGCCAGTCCCAATGGCTTTGGAATTATTCCGGCCATTTATCATGAAGGAACTGGTTGCCCGGGGCTTAGCCTCCAACATTAAGAACGCCAAGCGCCAAATCGACCGTGAAGATGACGATGTCTTTAACGTTTTGGAAGACGTCATCAAGGAACACCCTGTTCTGTTGAACCGGGCCCCTACGCTTCACCGTTTGGGGATTCAAGCGTTCGAACCAGTCTTGGTTAGTGGTAAAGCGATGCGGTTACACCCATTGGCTTGTGAAGCCTACAACGCCGATTTCGATGGGGACCAAATGGCCATTCACGTGCCATTATCTGACGAAGCACAAGCTGAAGCACGTTTGCTGATGTTAGCGGCTCACCATATCCTGGCACCTGCCAGTGGGAAGCCTGTTGTTGCGCCTTCTCAAGATATGGTTATCGGGAACTACTACCTGACCATGGAAGAAGATAACCGTGAAGGGGAAGGCATGATCTTTACCGACCTCAACGAAGCCGTTATCGCTTACCGGAACGGTCTGGTTCACTGGCACAGTCGTGTGGGTGTTCAGGTTTCCTCCATGCCAGACAAGCCATTTACTGACGAACAACGCAGTAAGGTTATGGTAACGACCGTTGGGAAGTTGATCTTCAACAACATCCTGCCAAAGTCATTCCCATACCTGAACGAACCAACGAGCACGAACCTGAATGGCGCCGTTCCGGACAAGTACTTCTTGGAACCGGGCGAAGACATTCATGATTACCTGCAAAACGCCGAACTGATCGGGCCATTCAAGAAGGGCTTCTTGTCTGACATCATCGCGGCGGTTTACCAACAATACAAAGTGACCGCAACTTCCAAGCTGCTTGACCGGATCAAGGACTTAGGTTACGACGAATCAACTAAGTCTGGGTTGACGGTGGGGATGGTCGATGTTACCGACTTGAAAGAAAAGCCAGAAATCATCGACGCTGCCCACAAGCAGGTTGCGACGGTTACCAAGCAATTCCGGCGTGGTCTGATTACCGATCATGAACGTTACGAACGGGTCATTGGTATCTGGAACGATGCCAAGGATGACATTCAAAACGCCTTGATTCACAGTTTCGACCAACAGAACCCTATCTTTATGATGAGTGATTCTGGTGCCCGGGGGAACATTTCTAACTTTACGCAGCTGGCTGGGATGCGTGGTCTGATGGCCGCTCCTAGTGGTGACATCATGGAGCTGCCAATCACGTCTAACTTCCGTGAAGGCCTGTCTGTGATGGAAATGTTCATTTCGACCCACGGTGCTCGTAAAGGGATGACCGATACGGCGCTGAAGACTGCCAACTCAGGTTACCTGACTCGGCGGCTGGTCGATGTTGCCCAAGACGTTATCATTCGGGAAAAGGATTGTGGGACTGACCGTGGCTTGAAGATTCGCGCCATCACTGATGGTAACGAAATGATCGAACCATTGTACGACCGGATCTTAGGGCGTTACACCCAAAAGACCGTCTACGATCCAAAGACTGGGGACGTGATCGTTCCTAAGAACCAAATGATCGTTGAAGACACGGCCCAACAAATCGTTGACGCTGGTGTCGAAGAAGTAACCATTCGTTCCGCCTTTACTTGCAACACTGAACATGGTGTCTGCGAACATTGTTACGGCCGGAACATGGCTACTGGTGACGAAGTTGAAGTTGGTGAAGCTGTCGGGACTGTTGCCGCACAATCAATCGGTGAACCTGGGACCCAGCTGACCATGCGTAACTTCCATACCGGTGGTGTTGCCGGGAACGAAGATATTACCCAAGGGTTGCCTCGTGTTCAAGAATTATTTGAATCTCGGAACCCTAAAGGTAAAGCTGAGATCACTGAAGTTACTGGGACGGTTGAATCAATCGAAGAAAACCCAGCTGAACGGACCAAGGAAATCACCATTAAGGGTGAAGCCGATACGCGGAGTTACACGTTACCAATCACGGCTCGTATGCGGGTCAGTGAAGGCGACTTTATCCACCGTGGTGGCGCCTTGAACTATGGGTCTGTTGATCCTAAGGAATTGCTGCGGGTTCGCGATGTCTTGTCTACTGAAACTTACATCTTGGGTGAAGTGCAACGAGTTTACCGGATGCAAGGTGTGGCTATCAGTGATAAGCACGTGGAAATCATGGTTCGACAAATGCTGCGGAAGGTCCGCATCATGGATCCAGGTGACACGGATGTGCTGCCAGGGACTTTGATGGATATTCAAGACTTCCGTCGGGCTAACTACCAGACGTTGATCGATGGGGGCATTGCTGCCACCGCACGTCCAGTTATCTTGGGGATCACGAAGGCTGCTTTGGAAACCAACAGTTTCTTATCAGCCGCATCCTTCCAGGAAACGACACGTGTCTTGACCGATGCTGCTATTCGGGGCAAGAACGATCCACTGGTTGGTTTGAAGGAAAATGTCATCATTGGGAAGATCATTCCTGCCGGTACTGGGATGCCAGATTACCGTCAGATCAAGCCCAAAGAAGTTGGCGGCACGTCAACCGAAGGCGTTTATTCTATCAGCGACTTAGAAAAACAAATGCAAGAAGACTCACAGGCCTAGTGACAACTAGCTTGCTGGTCGGGGGCTCGTCAGTGATGGCGGGTCCCTTTTTGTATACAAGAGTGGGGCAAATGGCGGTTAGCCGGTGAGCATTAAGGCTGGTAGTCGAATAATTCCGGGCCTGAATTGTTTGACTACCAGTTTTAAGCGGAGCCGGCTGCCTTTTGGCGCACGTTTCGGCACCGTAGCGGGAAATGGCTACCTGCCGTGTTCTTTGGTAGTAGCGGCAAAAAAAGAGGTCCCGGCTAGTGAGCCGAGACCTCTGAATGACTGCTATTTATTTTTGGGATGAAGTGTACTCTGGAAATCGCCGAGCAAATTCCTTTTCAGCTTCGGCGGTTGCTTGTTGATACTCTGGTGAGTGGACCCGTTTATTCAGCTCAGCTTGTTCTGTTGGCGTGAGCTTGCGGTCGAGTGTGTCGTCAATGATTAGTGAATCAGGTTCAGGGATGGTGTTCTTCAAAATAAACAGCCTCCTTAAGATATAAGTTGTCGGTGGCCAGCAATATTGCCTCTTGCTTTGGGAACCCAATTTTCTTGTAGTTAGTATACCAGATATTAAACATTGCCTCTAGCTGTGACTTCTGAAAACGTATGCGGATTATTTGAAGGGTGGCATCATGACCGACTATTACGCTAGCTGCTAGAAAGGGATAATTAGCCAATGTCATGATATCGGTGATAGAAGGACGCGTACTATTAGGATGGTTATGAATTAAAATAACGGGATTAGGTTGTTTGCGTAAGGTTGTGAAATCTTCCCGGTTAAAAAACGTACGGAGGGGAGTCGTACTGGATGAGTTTTGGGCGAGTAATTTACCTAGTCGTGCATCAATTGCGTAGAGATCTTCAAAGTTAGTGCCGTTGCGGTGTGACAGAATTGCCATTGCACATTGGTAAATCGATTCGGAGACTGGTGGAGAGAACTTCAGTTGCAAAAATAAATCATGATAATTTTTAGAATTGATCAATTGGCGATCTACGGAGAATGTGTTGTGAACAGTTGTTGCGCGAACCTTTGTTGTTTCTGCTGCTTTGAATGGTAAGATATTATCCTTCATCGAATCAGCCACCACCCCACCGCACTGCCCACTAAGTAGGGTAAAAAGGCCATCCGCCCGCGGTCGCGCGCCCGCCACAATGCCAGGGCACTGGCGATCAGGAGCCAGTGTGCCGTAGCGGTGACGCCCCAATAAATAATGTAAGCAAGAATCAATTCGAGGTCGCCGTCGCCAATGAGTGGGGTGGGCCAACGCTGCCAGAGAAATTGAATGCCCAGCAGGAGGAGGGTAGTGAGTATAACCGCCGACCAGGAAAGCTGCCAGACCGTTAGTGGCCAGGCTAACCAGACAATCCAGCCGGGAAAGGTTTGGGTGCGCGCGTCACATAGCGCGGCGAATCCCCATAGCCCTAACCAAAGTAACGGCCGCACGGTGGCTGGCGTGAGCGTCGTCAATAAGAGACCGACCCCGACTTCAAGCACCAGTGTTGTGGGTGGGATCCGTTGCTGGCAGTAGTGGCAGCGTCCCCGTAACAATAGGTAACTGAGCACCGGCACCAGTTGCCAGTAGGCCAGGGGCGTTTGACAGGTGTCGCAGTGGGATGCCGGATAAAAGGGTGAGGCGCCGGTCGCATAACGGTCGGCCATGGCGGTCAGCCACGACCCCAGGCAAGCCCCATAAATAAACAGAATAATTGTCATGAAAGTTTCACCTCTACCCATCAACTCCGTAAAAAATCGTGAAATATTTCTGGAAAATTGCGAAGTGGCCGGTTGACAGGGACTTTTTGGCATGGTATTCTATTCAAGGTGCTTTTCGCAGACAGGTCTCGGGTATTCACTACCAGACATGCTGACTGACGGCGGGGAGGACACTTCAATTAAATCTCAATCTGGGTCGTCTTTTTTCTTTACAGGAAAATGAACCACCTGGATGTGTGGACTTATAACTCTAGAAAGTATACGGAAAGGAGGACTATTTAGATGCCTACTATCAACCAATTGGTGCGTAAAGGTCGTAAATCTAAAAGTTCTAAATCAGATGCCCCAGCTTTAAACTACGGGTATAACAGTTTCAAAAAAGCTCAAGTTAAGAATCCAGCTCCACAAAAGCGTGGGGTTGCCACTCGTGTCGGTACCATGACACCAAAGAAGCCTAACTCTGCTTTACGTAAATATGCACGTGTGCGGTTGTCAAACTTAATTGAAGTGACTGCTTACATTCCTGGTATTGGCCACAACTTGCAAGAACATAGTGTTGTGCTCATCCGGGGCGGCCGGGTTAAGGATTTACCTGGGGTTCGTTACCACATCATCCGTGGTGCCCTCGATACTGCCGGTGTTACTGACCGTCGTCAAGGTCGTTCCAAGTACGGGACTAAGAAGCCTAAGGGCTAGACCGAGACTCAAAATTAAGGTCGGGTGCACGGTTGCCGTCAACCGACCTGTAACAGCATTTCAAGGAGGATATTAACAATGCCTAGAAAAGGAAACGTACAAAAGCGTGAAGTCCTTCCTGATCCAATTTACAATTCAAAGTTGGTCACTCGTCTGATCAACCACACGATGATGGATGGGAAACGCGGAACTTCAACTAAGATCATTTATGGTGCCTTCGACATCATTAAGAACGAAACTGGTAACGATCCAGTGGAAGTCTTCGAAGAAGCAATGAAGAATGTTATGCCAGTCTTGGAAGTTAAGGCTCGGCGTGTTGGTGGGTCAAACTACCAAGTTCCTATCGAAGTTCGGCCAGATCGTCGGACCACTTTAGGCCTTCGTTGGATGGTTCAGTACTCACGTTTACGTGGCGAACACACCATGGTTGAACGACTTGCTCGTGAAATCATGGACGCTGCTAACAACACCGGTGCTGCCGTTAAGAAGCGTGAAGATACGCACCGGATGGCAGATGCCAACCGTGCCTTCGCTCACTACCGCTGGTAAGAGCAGCTATCGCACTGCCATGCCTACAGTGTGATAAAATGTTAGAGCAGAGTGTTATTTAACATTTTTGACTCTAGCTTAGAGGAGCAATCCTTTAATCGAGAGTGGCTACTAAAATCAATTGCGATGTTAGTAGTCACTTTTTGGCACAATCTACGATCAAATTGAGAGGAGTTACACATTAATCATGGCTAATACTCGTGAATTTCCGCTTGAGAAGACTCGTAACATCGGTATCATGGCCCACATCGATGCCGGGAAGACGACGACTACTGAGCGTATCCTGTATTATACTGGTAAAATCCATAAGATTGGTGAAACCCATGATGGGGCTTCACAAATGGACTGGATGGAACAAGAACAAGAACGGGGAATTACGATCACTTCTGCCGCTACTACTGCGGAATGGAAGGGTCACCGGATTAACATCATCGATACCCCAGGACACGTTGACTTCACTGTTGAAGTTGAACGTTCCCTGCGTGTGTTGGATGGTGCCGTAGCCGTCTTAGACGGTCAAGCCGGTGTTGAACCTCAAACCGAAACTGTTTGGCGTCAAGCCTCAGATTTCGATGTTCCTCGTATCGTGTTCGTTAACAAGATGGATAAGCTGGGTGCCGATTTCGACTTCTCAGTTAACTCCATCCACGAACGTTTACAAGCCAACGCTTTAGCCTTACAAATGGCTATCGGTGCCGAAGACAACTTCCAAGGTGTCGTTGACTTGATCGAAATGAAGGCCTACGTTTACGATAAAGACGAATTAGGTTCTTCATGGGACACGGTTGATATTCCTGCAGATATGAAGGAAGAAGCCGAAAAGCGGCACGAAGCTATGATCGAAAGCGTTGCTGACGTTGACGATGAAATCATGGAAAAGTACCTCGAAGGTGAAGAAATCACCAAGGACGAATTAAAGGCCGCTATCCGTCGGGCAACCTTGAAGCTGGAATTATTCCCAGTCTTCGCTGGTTCTGCCTTCAAGGATAAGGGTGTTCAGATGTTGATGGACGCCGTTGTGGACTACTTACCATCCCCATTGGATGTTAAGCCTTACAACGCTACTGTTCCTGATACTGACGAAGCCGTTGAATTACGTGCCGATGACGATGCGCCATTTGCTGCCTTAGCATTTAAGGTTGCCACTGACCCATTCGTTGGTCGTCTGACTTACATCCGGGTTTACTCCGGTACTCTGGAAGCTGGTTCTTACGTGCTGAACTCCACGAAGGACAAGCGTGAACGTGTTGGTCGTTTGCTGCAAATGCACTCTAACCACCGTCAAGAAATTCCAGAAGTCTTCTCCGGTGATATCGCTGGGGCCATTGGTTTGAAGAACACCACTACTGGTGACTCTTTGACTGACCCAGATCACCCATTACATTTGGAATCTATGGACTTCCCAGATCCAGTTATCCAGGTTGCCGTAGAACCAAAGACGAAGGCTGACCAAGATAAGATGAACACCGCCCTACAAAAGCTTTCTGAAGAAGACCCAACTTTCAAGGCTGAAACTAACCCTGAAACTGGTGAAACGCTGATCGCTGGGATGGGTGAACTTCACTTGGATATCATCATCGACCGGATGAAGCGTGAATTCAAGGTTGAAGCTAACATTGGTGCCCCTCAAGTTGCCTACCGTGAAGCCTTCACGAAGTCAACTAAGGTCCAAGGTAAGTTCGTTCGTCAATCTGGTGGTAAAGGTCAATATGGTGACGTTTGGATTGAATTCACCCCTAACGAACGTGGTAAGGGTTACGAATTCGAAGACGCTATCGTTGGTGGGGTTGTTCCTCGTGAATTTATCCCTTCAGTTGACCAAGGTCTGCAAGAAGCCATGGCAAACGGTGTCTTAGCCGGTTACCCATTGGTTGATGTTAAGGCCAAGTTATACGATGGTAGTTACCATGAAGTCGATTCTAGTGAAGCAGCCTTCAAGGTTGCCGCATCATTGGCTTTACGGAACGCTGTTAAGTCTGCTGGCCCTGTTATTCTTGAACCAATCATGAAGGTTGATATCTTGGTTCCTGAAGAATACATGGGTGATATCATGGGCCAAGTTACCGCTCGTCGTGGTAAGGTTGATGGTATGGAAGCACGTGGTAACGCACAAATGATCCACTCTTACGTTCCGTTATCCGAAATGTTCGGTTACGCTACGACGTTACGTTCAGCATCACAAGGTCGTGGGACATTTACCATGACGTTTGATCACTACGAACCAACGCCTAAGAGTGTTCAAGCTGACATTATCAAGAAGAACGGCGGCACTCCGGTCGAAGACTAGTCTGTCTGTTGTTTAAAAGGAAACGTCTAACTTTTGGGTTAGGCGTTTTTTGTTTTGTCTTGGGAAAGGCGGCGGTTGTCGGTGTCGGCAGAGGGTGTTGTGGGGAATGTGGTTGACCTGAAAAGGTGTGTTGCGCGTGTCTGTAGGGGGAGATGGCGTAGCAGTACGAAATCCGGTTTTGGATGTGAGAGACGTAATGCCATGTGCGCTTGAGTTTGATATGTCACTGGTAATCGACGAGATTAGGCTAGTGATTACTGGATACCACCACCGTAGCCGGGAGGTCGCTGGAGATGAGTTCAGCTGTGGGAGTTCCCTTAGTGGCGTGGTTTTACGACGCTTAGGGAACTGGCACCTTGGAGACGCGAATTTTCGGCTTCAAGGTGAGGCTCGAGACCGTTCTTTGGCTTGAGCCGGCGCCCTCAGCGTTCCGACTCATCTCCAGCGACCGGTAAGGCGGCCAAGACCACCTAGCATTGCCGTTGAAAATTGCGGTATAATAATCACGCATGTGTCAAAAGGAATTGGAGAGTGAGTTATGGAAGAGTTATTCGAGCACGCCCCGATTCCGCGGGCGTATTTTAAGTTGGCCTTGCCGGTGGTCCTAGCCATGGTGGCCAGCATGATCTACAATTTAGCGGATACGTTCTTCGTGTCCCAGACCCAAAACACCAACTTGGTGGCAGGGGTGGCGTTGTGCACGCCCTTGTTCTCGTTGCTGATTGCAATTGGCGATATCTTTGGGTTGGGTGGCAGCTCGCTGATTTCACGATTGCTGGGAGAAAAGGCCTACACCACGGGGAGTCGTGTGAGCAGTTTTTGCCTGTACGGCGCCGTGATTATCGGTCTGCTGACCACTGTCATTTTGCTGGTGTTCATGAAGCCATTCCTGTACCTGTTGGGGGCCACTCCGGCGACGTACCCGTATGCGCGGGCCTTTTACCGCATCATGGCGCTTGGGGCGATGCCCATTATCGTATCCATCGTCCCGGGGAACCTCATTCGGACGGAAGGGTTCGCGGCCCAATCCATGGCCGGAACTATGGTGGGGACCGTGATCACCATTATCTTGGACCCCATCCTGATCTTTCCTGCAGGACTCGGCGCAGCTGGGGCAGCGCTGGCAACCGTGATTGGCTACACCATTTCGGCGGTAACACTGGTTTACCTGACCAAACGCTATTGCCAAGTCATTTCGGTTGATGCGCGGCTGAGCAAGATTAGCTGGGCATGGATCCTGCAGGTGTTGGCCATTGGGATTCCTGGGTCGATCACCAATCTGATGCAGGCGTTCGGGACCACCGTTTTGAACCGGTACTTAATTGCCTTTGGGCCAACGAAGGTAGCGGCGATGGGGATCGTGTTGAAAGTCTATATGATCATCATGCTGGTCATGGTTGGGTTCGCTTTTGGCGCCCAGCCGCTGATTGGGTACACCTATGGGGCGAAGAACATGGCACGCTTCAAAAAGATCCTGCACTTTGATCTCCTAGTCGAAGTGGGCTACGCACTGATTCTAGCAGTGGTTCTGATGGTCTTGGCACCACAGATTATTGGTTTATTCCTCCATAGTAAGGCGGTTATTACGGCAGGGACTTATATGCTGCGGGTCTTCCTAGTGACGACGCCGTTTGTGGGAGCCGTCCTGGTGTACACGACCGTCTTCCAGAGCACAGGGAAGGCCATTGGTGCCTTTATCATGTCAATTGCGCGGCAGGGCGTTGTCTTCTACCTCGCCATCGTGATTGGGGCCCGGTTAATTGGCTATCACGGCATCATCTGGGCGCAACCAATAGCCGATGTCTTGACCTGCCTCATTGGGTGGGGACTGGCCAAGGGACTACTCAATAGTAGAAAGTCATCCGGCATTTCCCAACCAACTAAAAATTGATCGACGTCAAGTAGCTGGCATTTTTCACAAAAAGTTTGAGAAATTCAGCGAAAACCCTTGCCAGTCGGCAGTTTATTTAGTATGATAGTCAAGTGCTGTATTTCCCGGGGTATTTTTGTGCCCCTGGGGGTTCGGACAAAAGTTTAGCGATGATGTGGGATATTGCGACACACCCGGCCGCTTTGCCATGAGGGTGTGGCGGGAATTTCCACGGAGTTAGTCTTATTTTTAAAATAGACGAAGGAGGGAACACAATGGCAAAACAAAAAATTCGGATTCGGTTGAAGGCTTACGAACATCGTATCCTCGATCAATCAGCGGACAAGATTGTTGAAACTGCGAAGAGAACTGGTGCCGGCATCTCAGGCCCAATCCCATTGCCAACTGAACGGACAATCTACACCGTATTACGTTCACCACATAAGTTTAAGGACTCACGTGAACAATTCGAAATGCGGACGCACAAGCGTTTGATTGATATCGTTAACCCAACGCCAAAGACGGTCGACTCATTAATGAAGCTTGACCTGCCTAGCGGTGTTGACATCGAAATCAAGTTATAATTTTCAAGAATATTAAATACAATATAATCGGAGGTGTACTCATGACCACTAAAGGAATCTTAGGGAAAAAGGTCGGGATGACGCAAGTCTTCACTGATGCTGGCGAATTAATCCCCGTTACTGTTGTCGAAGCAACGCCAAACGTTGTGTTACAAGTTAAGACGATGGAAAACGACGGTTACGATGCCATTCAACTTGGTTACCAAGACAAGCGTGAAGTACTCAGCAACAAGCCCGAACAAGGTCATGTAGCAAAAGCAAACACGACTCCTAAGCGCTTCATTCGTGAATTCAGAGATGTTGAGCTGGGAGATTACAAGGTAGCAGACGAAGTTAAAGTTGATACCTTCCAAGCAGGAGACATCGTGGATGTCACTGGTGTCACTAAAGGTCATGGATACCAAGGTAACATTCATAAGGACGGCCAAAGCCGTGGCCCTATGGCCCATGGTTCTCGTTACCACCGTCGTCCAGGTTCTCTGGGTGCCATCATTAACCGGGTATTCCCTGGCATGAAGCTCCCAGGTCGGATGGGTAACAAGCAAGTTACTATCCAAAACCTTGTGATCGTTAAGGCTGACGTTGATAACAACGTTCTGTTGATCAAGGGCAATGTGCCTGGTGCCAACAAGTCACTCGTTACTGTTAAGAGTGCTGTTCGCCCACCACGCCCAAAGCATTCTGAAAAATAAATAGGAAGGGAGGATAATTAAATGACAAGCGTAGCATTATACAAACAAGATGGTAGCCAAAACGGCAATGTTGATTTGAACGCCGATATCTTCGGCATCGAACCTAACGAAAGCGTCGTATTCGATACGATTTTGATGCAACGAGCTTCCCTTCGCCAAGGGACCCACGCCGTTAAAAACCGGAGTGCCGTTCGTGGTGGTGGTAAGAAGCCATGGCGTCAAAAGGGTACTGGTCGTGCCCGTCAAGGTTCCATCCGTTCCCCACAATGGGTCGGTGGTGGTGTGGTCTTTGGCCCTACCCCTCGTTCTTACAGTTACCGCCTTCCTAAGAAGGTTGGCCGTTTAGCATTGAAGTCAGTTCTTTCACAAAAGGTTCTGGACGAAAGCTTAGTCGTTCTTGACGGTTTAGCATTCGACGCTCCTAAGACGAAAGAATTCGCTGCTGTGTTGGCTGGTTTGAATGTCACGACTAAGACGTTGGTTGTCCTTGAAGACGACAACGTAACTGCTGCTTTAGCAGCCCGTAACTTAGCAAATGTTAAGGTTATTCCAGCCAAGAGCTTGAATGTCTTAGACATTGCCAACGCGGACAAGTTAGTGATTACCCAACCAGCTCTTTCTCAAGTAGAGGAGGTGCTCGCATAATGGAATCACGTGACATTATCTTACGCCCAGTTGTTACCGAAGCTACGATGGCAACTATGGACGACAAGCGTTACACCTTTGACGTTGACGTACGAGCAACCAAGACTCAAGTCAAGCATGCCGTAGAAGACATCTTCGACGTTAAGGTTGTTAAGGTTAACATCATGAATTTAAAGGGTAAGAAGAAGCGTCAAGGACGTTACGAAGGCTACACTAAGAAGCGTCGTAAGGCTATTGTCAGCTTATCTGCCGACTCAAAAGAAATCAAGTTATTCAACGAAGAATAAAATCTCAGATATAGGAGGGAAATAACGTGGCGATTAAGAAATACAAACCAACAAGCAATGGTCGTCGTAACATGACGAGCTTGGTTTACAAAGACGTCATCACTAAGACGACTCCTGAAAAGTCATTGCTTGATTCACAAAGTCACTCTGCTGGCCGTAACAACGCTGGTAAGATGACTGTCCGTCATCGTGGCGGTGGTAACAAGCGTCAATACCGGATCATCGATTTCAAGCGGATCAAAGATGATGTTCCAGCAACCGTTAAGGCTATCGAATACGATCCTAACCGGACTGCTAACATTGCATTATTAGTTTATGCTGATGGTGTAAAGTCATACATCTTGGCTCCTAAGGGCTTAAAGGTTGGCGACAAGGTTCAATCTGGTCCAGAAGCTGATATCAAGACTGGTAACGCATTACCATTGAAGAACATCCCATTTGGGACGGTTATTCACAACATCGAATTAAAGCCTGGTAAGGGTGGCCAATTGGTACGTTCTGCTGGTACTTCAGCACAATTGTTAGGTAAAGCTAACGATGAAAAGTACGTATTAGTTCGTTTATCTTCCGGTGAAGTTCGGATGGTCTTGAACGTTAACCGTGCAACTATCGGTGCCGTTGGTAACGAAGAACACGAATTAGTTAACGTTGGTAAAGCTGGCCGTAATCGTTGGGCTGGTCAACGTCCTCACGTTCGTGGTTCAGTTATGAACCCTAACGATCACCCACATGGTGGTGGTGAAGGTAAAGCACCTGTTGGTTTACCATCTCCTCTTTCTCCATGGGGTAAGAAGACTGTTGGTAAGAAGACGCGTTCGAAGAAGAACAAGACTGAGAAGTTCATTGTTCGTCATCGTAAAGGTTCTAAGATGTAATATTCCGGTTATCCGGAAGTCAAGAGACCTGGTGATCATCGTGTTCCACGATGCGCCACAAGTAGAGGAGGTTTCATAAATGGGTCGTAGTTTGAAAAAAGGACCTTTCGCCGATGCGCATTTACTGAAAAAGGTTGATGCACAAAAGGATCAAGACAAAAAGGCTGTCATCAAGACCTGGTCCCGCCGGTCTACTATTTTCCCTAGCTTTGTAGGTTTAACTATCGCTGTATATGATGGACGGAAGCACGTACCAGTTTACGTTCAAGAAGATATGGTAGGCCACAAGCTTGGCGAATTCGTACCAACCCGGACATTCCGTGGTCATGGTGGCGACGACAAGAAAACTCGTTGATAAGGAGGATTAACTAATGGCTGAACAAGTTACATCAGCGCAAGCGACTGCTAAGACGGTTCGGATTGCTGCTCGCAAAGTCCGCCTTGTCATCGATCTTATCCGCGGCAAGAGCGTCGCTGAAGCAATCGCAATCTTAAAGTTCACACCGCGTGGCGCATCACCGGTTGTGGCAAAGGTTTTAAACTCTGCAATTGCTAACGCAGAAAACAATTTTGACTTAGATCGTCAAGATCTAGTTGTTAGCGAAGCCTATGTGAACGAAGGACCAACCCTTAAGCGGTTCCGTCCTCGTGCCAAAGGCTCTGCTTCACCAATCAACAAACGTACGAGTCACATTACGGTTGTTGTATCTGAAAAAGAGGAGGGATAACGCGTGGGTCAAAAAGTAAATCCAACTGGATTACGGGTCGGTATCATTCGCGATTGGGAAGCAAAGTGGTATGCTGAAAAGGATTTCGCTGCTTACCTGAAGGAAGACCTTCAAATCCGTAAATTTATCGAAAAGCGTCTTGTAGATGCTTCTGTTTCAACTGTTGAGATTGAACGGGCTGCAAACCGCGTCAACATCTCAATCCACACTGCCAAGCCAGGGATGGTTATTGGTAAGGGTGGTTCCGAAGTCGAAAATCTCCGTAAGGAACTGAACGACTTAACTGGCAAGCGTGTCCACATCAACATCGTGGAAATCAAGAAGCCAGATTTGGATGCCAAGTTAGTCGGCGAAAACATTGCTCGTCAATTGGAAGGCCGTGTTGCTTTCCGTCGCGCTATGCGTGGGACGATGCAACGGACGATGCGTTCTGGCGCCAAGGGTGTTAAGACGCAAGTTGCTGGCCGGTTAAACGGTGCTGA
Source organism: Levilactobacillus yiduensis (assembly GCF_024718525.1). Lineage (NCBI taxonomy): Bacteria > Bacillati > Bacillota > Bacilli > Lactobacillales > Lactobacillaceae > Levilactobacillus > Levilactobacillus yiduensis. The sequence continues at coordinate 24,327 of NZ_JAMXAZ010000018.1, read as the reverse complement.
TATGTCTCGTGTCGAAAGCTATGCTGAAGGCACGGTTCCTCTGCACACGTTACGTGCTGACATCGATTACGCTTGGGTTGAAGCGCACACCACTTATGGTTCTCTGGGTGTTAAGACCTGGATCTACCGTGGTGAAATTCTTCCCGAAAAGAAACATACTAACGGACAAGGAGGGAAATAAGCATGCTGGTACCTAAGCGAGTAAAGTTCCGTCGTGTCCACCGTGGTAAGCTACGTGGCGAAGCCAAGGGTGGCAAGAGCGTTGCTTTCGGTGACTACGGTTTACAATCGTTGGATTCCAAGTGGATCTCCAACCGTCAAATCGAAGCAGCCCGTGTGGCAATCACACGTTACATGAAGCGTGGTGGGAAAGTTTGGATTAAGATTTTCCCTCACAAATCCTACACCAGTAAAGGTGTTGGGGTCCGGATGGGTAATGGTAAAGGTACGCCTGATGGCTGGGTAGCCCCAGTTAAGCGCGGTAAGGTTCTGTTTGAAGTGGGTGGCGTTTCTGAAGAAACTGCTCGCGAAGCCTTACGTTTGGCTGCCATGAAGCTTCCTGTTCGTACGAAAGTTTTATCCCGAGAGGAAGTAGGTGGCGAATCAAATGAAAACTAAAGACATCAACGAATTAACCACTGCTGAAATGCTCGATAAAGAAAAGAGCTACAAGGACGAATTATTTAACCTGCGTTTCCAATTAGCTACTGGTCAATTGGAAAACACCGCACGGTTGAAGCAAGTTCGCAAGAACATTGCACGGATTAAAACCGTTCTTCGCCAACAAGAACTGAACAAGTAGAATACGATAAGAAGGAGGTCACTAATACATGAGTGATGCACGTAATAACCGCAAGGTTTACCGTGGTCGTGTCGTTTCCGACAAAATGGAAAAGACGATCACTGTCGTTGTAGAAACGACGAAGACGGATGCAAGATATGGCAAGCGTGTCAAGTACTCCAAGAAGTACAAGGCACATGACGAAAACAACGAAGCCCACACTGGCGACATTGTTGAAATCATGGAAACTCGTCCTCTGTCTGCTACCAAGCGGTTCCGCTTAGTCGACATTGTTGAAAAAGCAGTAATCATTTAGGTGTCGTTTTTATCGTATTCTGAATTAGAACTGAAGGGAGGACACTAGCTGTGATCCAACAAGAAAGTCGCTTAAAGGTAGCCGATAACTCTGGCGCCCGTGAAATTCTGACTATCAAAGTTCTGGGTGGCTCCAAGCGTCGCTACGCCGGAATTGGTGATATCATTGTCGCTACTATCAAACAAGCAACACCAGGTGGCGTTGTCAAAAAAGGTGACGTTGTGAAGGCCGTTGTTGTTCGTACGAAGTCCCGTGTACGTCGTAACGATGGTTCATACATCAGCTTTGATGAAAATGCTGCAGTGCTGATCAAAGACGATAAGAGCCCACAAGGGACTCGGATCTTCGGACCAGTTGCCCGTGAATTACGTGACAACGATTTCATGAAGATTATCTCATTAGCACCCGAAGTACTGTAATCAAGAAACGTTTAACAAGGAGGTGCCCACAGGAATGCTTATTAAAACTGGTGACAAGGTCCGCGTGATCGCCGGCAAAGACAAAGGAAAAGAAGGAACTGTTTCCAAAGTCATGAATGCCAAGAATCGTGTGATCGTTAAAGGTGTCAATATGATTAAGAAGCACCAAAAAGCTTCTCAAGCCAACCCACAAGGTGGCATTATCGATATTGAAGCGCCAATTCACGCATCCAACGTTATGCTCATCGATCCTTCGAACAACGAACCAACCCGGCTTGGCGTTCGAGTAGAAGATGGTCACAAAGTCCGTTTCGCTAAGAAGTCCGGCGAAACCATCGACAAATAATCTTTGAAAGGAGGAACATAATTTCATGTCAGCTCGTTTAAAAGAAAAGTACGTTAATGAAATTACACCAGCATTGGTGGAAAAGTTCAGCTACAGTTCTGTTATGCAAACGCCGAAGATCGACAAGATCGTTTTGAACATGGGTGTTGGTGATGCTGTCTCCAACGCTAAGAACTTGGACGAAGCCGTTGAAGAATTGGGTTTGATTTCTGGTCAAAAGCCATTGGTTACTAAGGCCAAGAAGTCAATCGCCACCTTCCGTCTTCGTGAAGGCATGTCAATCGGTGCTAAGGTTACCCTGCGTGGGGACCGGATGTACGAATTCCTGGACAAGTTAATCAACGTGTCATTGCCACGTGTTCGTGACTTCCGTGGTGTTAGCAAGCGTGCCTTTGATGGTCGCGGTAACTACACCCTGGGTGTTAAGGAACAATTGATTTTCCCAGAAATTAACTTTGATAACGTTAACCGTGTTCGTGGTTTGGACATCGTTATCGTTACGACGGCTAACACTGATGAAGAGTCACGCGAATTATTGACTCAATTCGGTATGCCGTTTGCACACTAATATAAGGAGGTTCACACAAATTGGCTAAGAAATCTCAAATTGCTAAGAACAAGCGTCCTGCGAAGTTCTCTACTCAGAATTATACTCGTTGCGAACGTTGTGGACGTCCACACTCTGTTTATCAAAAGTTCCATCTTTGCCGTATCTGCATGCGCGAATTAGCCCACAAGGGTCAAATTCCTGGCATGAAGAAGGCTAGCTGGTAAAACGAATTTTAAACAAAGGGAGGGTAAACGTTAATGTCCATGACTGATCCTATTGCAGACTTCTTGACGCGGATCCGTAACGCCAACATGGTGCGTCACGAATCACTCGAAGTACCTGCATCAACAATTAAACGTGACATCGCTGAAATCCTGAAGCGCGAAGGGTTCATCCGTAACGTCGAATACATCGATGATGACAAGCAAGGCATCATCCGCGTGTTCCTGAAGTACGGTAAGGATAACCAACGTGTCATCAGTGGTTTAAAGCGTATTTCAAAGCCCGGCTTACGTTCATACGTTAAGGCCGACGCTGTACCAAAGGTATTAAACGGTTTGGGTATCGCTATTATCTCCACCTCTGAAGGTGTAATTACTGATAAAGAAGCGCGCGCCAAGAAAATCGGTGGCGAAGTTCTCGCCTACGTTTGGTAAAACTTTTAAGAAGATAGGAGGTGCCTTACAGTGAGTCGTATTGGTTATAAAACTGTCAACGTCCCAGCCGGCGTTGAAGTTAAACGCGATGGTGATCAAGTGACCGTCAAGGGTCCTAAGGGTTCTTTAACCCGGACTTTCTCAAACATCATTTCTATGAAGATTAGTGATGGTGCGGTTGACTTTGATCGTCCAGATGATAACAACAAGACGCGGGCCCTTCATGGGACTCAGCGAGCTAACTTAAACAACATGGTTGAAGGTGTTGTAAGTGGCTTTGCTAAGACCTTGAAGCTGGTCGGTGTTGGTTACCGTGTTCAAGCTAAGGGCAAGACCTTGGTATTGAGCGTTGGTTATTCCAACCCAGTTGAAATGGCTATTCCTGAAACCTTAGATGTTAAGGTTCCAGATAACACCACTATCAACATTTCCGGTATTAGTAAGCAAGAAGTCGGTGACTTCGCTGCTGAAGTTCGTGCCGTTCGTTCACCAGAACCTTACAAGGGTAAGGGTATCCGTTACGAAAACGAATTCGTTCGTATCCGTGAAGGTAAAACTGGTAAGTAACATTAACGCAGCTTAAAGCTGATAATTCTACAAAGAGGTGACTATTTTGATTTCAAAACCAGATAAGAACAAGACACGTCAAAAGCGTCATATGCGTGTCCGGAACAAAATTTCTGGGACTGCAGAACGCCCACGCTTAAACGTTTTCCGCTCTAACAAAAACATCTACGCTCAAGTCATTGATGACGTAGCGGGTGTCACGCTTGTTAGTGCCTCAACGTTAGATAGCGATGTCAATGGCGACAACAAGACCGACCAAGCTAAGGCTGTTGGTGAATTGGTTGCTAAGCGCGCTGTCGAAAAGAAGATTAGTGATGTTGTGTTTGATCGTGGCGGGTACTTGTACCATGGCCGTGTCCAAGCATTGGCAGAAGCTGCTCGCGAAAACGGGCTGAAATTTTAACAGTAAGGAGGAATAACCACACATGGCAAAATTTATTGATCCTGACAAGTTAGAACTTGAAGACAACGTTGTTGCTATCAACCGTATCACTAAGGTTGTTAAAGGTGGCCGTCGTCTGCGGTTTGCTGCGCTTGTCATCGTCGGCGATAAGAACGGTCACGTTGGCTTTGGTACTGGTAAAGCTCAAGAAGTTCCAGAAGCTATCCGTAAGGCCGTTGAAGCCGCTCGTAAGAACCTGATCGAAGTACCTATCGTGGGAACGACCATTCCTCACGAAGTTCTCGGTTCATTTGGTGGGGGCAAGATCATGCTCAAGCCTGCCGCTGAAGGTTCTGGGGTTACTGCCGGTGGCTCCGTTCGTTCCGTCATGGAATTAGCTGGTGTCGCTGACGTTACTTCCAAGCGTTTAGGTTCTAACACGCCAGTCAACGCTGTTCGGGCCACTTTTGATGGCTTGGCTCAGTTGAAGCGTGCTGAAGAAGTTGCCGCTCTCCGTGGTGTCTCTCTTCAACACTTAGCTGAATAAGGAGGGGTATTAAAATGGCTCAATTAAAAGTTACTTTAATTCATAGTGTTGCTCACCGCCTCCCTAAACAGCGGAAGATTGTGGAAGCTATGGGCTTACACCGAGTAAACAGCACCGTTATCCAACCAGATAACGACGCTACTCGTGGTGCGCTTTTCCAAATCGCACATTTGATTAAGGTTGAAGAAGTTAAGTAATTCTCATATCATTAAATAAGGAGGTGCGCAATAGCATGAAGTTGAATGAATTAAAACCTGCTGAAGGCTCACGGAAGGTTCGTAACCGGGTTGGCCGTGGAGATTCATCTGGTAATGGTAAGACCGCTGGCCGTGGCCAAAAAGGTCAAAAGGCTCGTAGCAAGACTCGTTTGGGTTTTGAAGGTGGCCAAATGCCATTGTACCGTCGGATCCCAAAGCGTGGGTTTACCAACATTAACCGCAAGGAATTTGCTGTCGTAAACTTAGCTGCTTTGAACGTCTTTGATGATGGTGCTGAAGTAACTCCAGCTGCCCTGGTTGAAGCCGGTATCGTTAAAAACGAAAAGGCCGGTGTTAAGATCTTGGGTAACGGTGAGTTAACGAAGAAGTTGACGGTGAAAGCCGCTAAGTTCTCCAAGTCAGCCGCCCAAGCTATCGAGGCTGCTGGTGGTAAAACTGAGGTGATTTAATGCTATCAAGCTTGAAAAACGCCTTTAAGATTAAAGATATTCGTAAAAAAATTCTCTTTACTCTATTGGTTTTGATTGTCTTTCGGTTGGGTACTTATATTACCGTCCCCGGCATTAACGCAAAGGCACTTCAAAGCGTTGCGTCTTCTGGATTGGTTAGTATTTTAGATACCTTCAGTGGTGGTGGGTTGACCAACTATTCCATCTTCGCGATGGGGGTTTCACCTTACATCACTGCACAAATCGTTATTCAATTGCTACAAATGGACATCGTTCCACGTTTCGTTGAATGGAGCAAGCAAGGGGATACTGGTCGGCGGAAGTTGAACCAGGCCACTCGGTACTTAGCGATTGCTTTGGCATTCGTTCAGTCCATCGGGATCACGGCTGGTTTCAGTGCCTTAAGTTCACTGAAATTAGTCCAAAATCCAAGTGTTACCACGTACCTTTCAATCGGGTTGATCCTGACTGGGGGAACCATGTTAACGACTTGGATGGGTGATATGATTACCGATCGTGGGTTGGGTAACGGGATTTCAATGATTATCTTTGCGGGGATCATTGCCCGGACGCCAACTTCTGTTTACAAGGTATACCAAACTTACTTCGTTGACGCTTCGGCGGGCACCATGTGGAAGAGTGTTATTTTCGTTCTTGCTTTAATCGTCTTGGTTCTGGTCATTGTGACCTTTACCACCTGGGTTCAGCAAGCGGAACGGCGGGTACCTATGCAGTACACGCGGCGGGTATCTGGTTCGCCAGATAGCAGCTACCTTCCATTAAAGGTTAACGTTGCTGGGGTTATCCCAGTTATCTTCGCTAGTTCGTTTATTGCAACGCCACAGACTATTCTGATGGCATTCCAAAACACGCACTCCCAAGATGCTTGGTACCAGACGTTAACGGATGTCTTCAATATGCAAACGGTCGATGGGGCCATTTTGTACACTGTTCTGATCATTGTGTTCACGTTCTTCTATGCGTTCGTGCAAGTCAACCCAGAAAAGTTAGCTGAGAACCTGCAAAAGCAGGGGAGCTACATTCCTGGTGTTTGGCCGGGTCACGAAACACAGTCATATGTTTCCAACTTATTGATGCGACTCAGCACTGTTGGGTCACTCTTCCTTGGATTCATTTCCTTAATTCCGTTATTAGCCCAAAACCTTTGGGACTTAGATGAGTCAATTGGTTTAGGCGGGACCAGCCTCTTAATCGTCGTTGGTGTTGCAATCGAAACCATGCGGCAAGTTGACGGATTGATGATGAAGCGCGAATACGTTGGCTTTATCCAAGGTCCAGAACCAGCTTAATGAGTTTCCAGCGGGTGTGTTGATCTATTAGCACACCTGCTTGTGTTTTTCGGGCAATTTTTCGAATAAGGAGAACGAACATGACAGCAATGAATTTGATTCTCATGGGTTTACCGGGTGCTGGTAAAGGCACGCAAGCTGAAAAGATTATCAAGGAGTTCCACTTACCGCATATTTCTACGGGAGACATCTTCCGTGAAGCGATGAAGAACGAGACTGAAATGGGTTTAGCTGCGAAGAAATTTATCGACAAGGGTGAATTGGTACCGGACGAAGTCACTAACGGTATCGTTCGCGACCGGTTAGCTCAGGATGATACCAAAGACGGGTTCATGTTGGATGGGTTCCCCCGTTCCTTAGTTCAAGCCGAAGCGTTAGACACCTTTGGCCCTGAACTGGACCGGACCATCAACGCCGTGATCAACATTCACGTCGAACCAGATGTCTTGGTAGAACGCCTTTCTGGTCGTTACATCTGCCGGACTTGTGGCGCAACTTACCACAAGCTCTACAAGCAACCTAAAGTTGCCGGCACGTGTGATGTCTGTGGTGGGCATGACTTCTATCAACGTGAAGACGACAAGCCAGAAACGGTGAAGAACCGGTTAGCGGTTAATCTGAAAATGAATACGCCGCTGGTGGATTACTACACCAAGAAGGGCTTATTGTTCACTGTTGATGGTGACCGTGACATCGATGATGTTTATGTCGACATCGAAAAAATCCTGAAGAACCTGTAACAGGTCGCTTAATTCTTGCGTCTTCGTTAGAATTATGGTAAGCTTATTCAGGTTTAGCCTGTAAATGGCGCGCTGTCGCAATTCACAGGTGCTAGGCGGGGGCAGGTCCTTGTCCCCACCGCTTTTACGTGTATTTTACACGCAATTAAAAGGGAGGTACTTTCGTGGCGAAAAGCGATGTCATCGAAGTCGAAGGTAAAGTTACCGAAACATTACCTAACGCAATGTTTCGGGTCGAATTAGAAAACGGTCATGAGATTCTCGCTCACGTTTCCGGTAAGATTCGGATGCACTACATCCGGATTCTGCCTGGTGACCGAGTAACTGTTGAAATGTCACCGTATGACTTGTCTAAAGGCCGGATTACTTATCGGTTTAAGTAACCGCCTGGACAGATGTAGGAGGGATATTCATGAAAGTAAGACCATCAGTTAAGCCAATGTGCGAACACTGCAAGGTTATCAAGCGTAAGGGTCGAGTAATGGTTATTTGCTCAGCCAACCCTAAGCACAAACAACGCCAGGGTAAGTAATTCAATTTATAGGAGGTGCACTTAAATGCCACGTATTGCTGGAGTGGATTTACCACGTGATAAGCGAATCGCTTACGGTTTGACTTACATTTTTGGAATTGGGATCAACACTGCACACAAGATCATTGCTGATGCAGGCGTCTCAGAAGATGTTCGGGTTCGTGATTTAACCCCTGAACAAGAAGATAAGGTTCGTGCCGAAGTCGACAAGTACAAGGTCGAAGGTGACTTACGTCGTGAAGTTAGCCTGAACATCAAGAACTTGCAAGAAATCGGTTCATACCGCGGTATGCGTCACCGTCGTGGACTGCCTGTTCGCGGCCAACACACCAAAAACAATGCCCGCACTCGGAAGGGTAAAGCCGTTTCGATCGCCGGGAAGAAGAAGTAAGGGAGGTTTATCACTTTATGGCTACTAGAAAAACTAGTCGCAAGCGTCGGGTCAAAAAGAATATTGAATCCGGTGTTGCACACATCCATGCTACGTTTAACAACACTTTGGTTATGATCACTGACGTTCAAGGGAACGCTATTGCTTGGTCATCTGCCGGTGCTTTAGGTTTCAAGGGTAGTCGGAAGTCAACGCCATTTGCTGCACAAATGGCCGCTGAAGCCGCTGCCAAGGCATCACAAGAACACGGTGTTAAGTCCGTAGAAGTTGCTGTTAAGGGTCCTGGTTCAGGACGTGAAGCTGCTATTCGGGCAATCCAAGCTGCTGGGATCGAAGTCACGGCTATCCGCGATGTTACCCCAGTTCCTCATAATGGTACTCGTCCTCCAAAGCGCCGTCGGGTCTAACGTGAGCGTTTCATTAATGAGGGCAACCTTCATGATGGGATTGACTTATAGGAGCTCAACGCGGTTTGAAAGGGGTAAACGATAAGAATGATTGAATTTGAAAAGCCTAACATTCATAAAATTGATGAGAGTAACAACTACGGTAAGTTTGTTGTTGAACCGTTGGAACGTGGTTACGGGACAACCTTAGGCAACTCCTTACGGCGGATCTTACTTTCATCATTACCTGGTGCAGCTGTTACCAGCATTCAAATCGACGGGGTTCTGCATGAGTTTTCGACTGTCGAAGGTGTCGTAGAAGACGTCACGCAAATCATCTTAAACGTTAAGAAGATTGCGCTGAAGTTGAACGGTGCTGACGATCAGGAAGAAACGATGGAAATCAACGTTAAGGGACCCGCTCAGATCACTGCTGGTGATATTGTGGCAGGTGCTGACGTTGACGTTTTGAACCCAGATCTGTACATTGCTACAGTTGCTGATGGGGCAACGTTCCACATGCGAATGACTGCGGATAAGGGCCGAGGCTACGTTTCTGCTGACGAGAACAAAGCTCGCAATACAGAAATGCCAATTGGTGTTTTAGCTGTAGATTCCATTTACACCCCGATCGAACGGGTTAACTACCAAGTAGAGAATGCACGGGTTGGCCAACGGGCTGACTACGATAAATTGACCCTGGATGTTTGGACAAACGGTTCAATTAATCCAAGCGAAGCCATTGCATTGGCTGCAAAGATCTTGACCGAACATCTGGCTATGTTTGTCGACCTGACCGACGAAGCTAAGAATGCGGAAATCATGGTTGAAAAAGAAGAAACGCACAAGGAAAAGATGCTTGAGATGACCATCGAAGAGCTCGACTTGTCCGTTCGTTCTTACAACTGCTTGAAACGTGCTGGTATCAACACGGTTCAGGAATTGAACAACAAGACCGAAGCAGACATGATGAAGGTTCGTAACTTGGGTCGCAAGTCCCTTGAAGAAGTTAAGGCTAAGTTAGCTGACTTAGGTTTGTCACTTCGGAAGGAAGACTAATTTTAGACACTCAAAGGAGGGTTTCTGGTTATGAGTTACCGTAAATTACAACGGACTAGTTCTCAACGTCGTGCCTTGTTACGCGATTTGACCACTAGTTTAATCTTGAACGGCCGCATCGAAACGACTGAAGCACGCGCTAAGGAAGTTCGCAAGACGGCTGACCAAATGATTACCTTGGGTAAGCAAGGCGACTTACACGCCCGGCGTCAAGCTGCTGCTTTCATCCGTAACGTGGTTGCAGATGTTAAAGAAGACGGCGATGATGTTGTCGTGACTAGCGCATTGCAAAAGGTATTTAGCGAATTGGCACCTAAGTACGCTGATCGTAACGGTGGTTACACGCGTATCTTGAAGACGATGCCTCGTCGCGGTGATGGCGCTGCTATGGCCATCTTGGAATTCGTTGACTAATTTTTAGTCAAGCGATTCGGGAGTGTCCGCGTCCTTAAACGGGGAATAATAGTTACAAATTAATCACTAGAACCATGTGGTATAGAGCGCTACGATGATGGAGGAAATTCTTTCCGAGTCTAGCTTGAATGGGGGCTAACGCCTCAGCGCCGCTGGTTTGTTAGTGATTTTTTTTGTACACTTTTTTTGATCTGACGCAGTCCCGGATTGAGATTACGGATAATTTGCCGGAACACTTCGGAAATTCACAAAACTTTGCTATAATTAGCGGTGACATTTTACTAGGAGAATTAAAAACGCGGATGGCAAATATCATTGAAGTAAAACACCTTTCATATGCATATGGCGAAGACCAGCGGCCGGCATTAACGGACGTGAGTTTTGATGTCCACACCGGTGAATGGCTGGCAATCGTGGGCCACAACGGGAGTGGTAAATCGACTCTGGCCAAGTCCCTAGATGGCCTGCTGCCGTTTACGGAAGGGACGGTCACCGTGGGCGGCATCGCCCTGACCCCCGAGACCGTCTGGGACGTGCGCGAGAAGATCGGCATGATCTTCCAGAACCCCGACAACCAGTTCGTGGGTGCCACGGTGGAAGACGACGTGGCCTTTGGCTTGGAGAACCGGCAGATTGCTCGCTCGGAGATGGTACCACGGGTCAAGGCGGCGTTAGATGAAGTGGGCATGGCTGAGTTTGCGCAACGCGAACCCAGCTCCCTATCTGGTGGGCAGAAACAACGGGTGGCGTTGGCCGGTATCGTGGCCATTGCCCCGGATATTTTGATCTTGGATGAAGCTACGAGCATGTTGGACCCCCAGGGGCGCCAGGACATGTTGGCGCTGGTGCGGCAGTTGCGTGAGCAGCAGGACCTGACCGTGATCTCCATCACCCACGACATTGACGAGGCTGCTGGTGCTGATCGCATCTTAGTCATTGACGACGGTAAGCTGATTGAGGAGGCCCAGCCGGCGACCATTTTTGCGCGCGGTGAGGCCCTGATCGACATGGGGTTGGATGTGCCATTTTCGGTCAAATTACAGGCGGCGCTGAAGCAACGGGGCATCACCCCACCCACGACTTACCAGACGACGGCAGAAATGGAGGAATGGCTGTGGCAATCGCTTTCGAACACGTAACCTATACTTATCAGGCGGGAACACCCATGGCCCACACTGCGGTCGAGGACGTCTCCTTTCAGGTGCCGGATCATGGCTATCTGGCCATCATCGGACATACGGGGAGTGGCAAATCCACGCTGATCCAACAACTCAACGCGTTGTATAAACCCAGCGCGGGGACGATCCACGTTGACGACTTTACCGTCACCCCGGCGACGACCAACGCGGCCTTAAAGCCGCTGCGGCAACACGTCGGCATGGTCTTTCAGTTCCCTGAGAGTCAGCTCTTTGAGGAAACGATTCGTCAAGACATTGCCTTTGGCCCGAAGAACTTTGGCATGAGTGAGGCCGATGCCAATGCGTTGGCCGACGAGATGTTGACGACAGTGGGTCTTGATACCAGTTACGCGGAACGCTCCCCATTTGAGCTTTCCGGCGGGCAAATGCGGCGGGTGGCCATTGCGGGTGTCTTGGCCATGAAGCCCCAAGTCTTGGTCTTAGACGAACCGACGGCGGGACTCGATCCCCAGGGTCGCCAAGCCATGATGGGGCTCTTTGAGCGGCTCCACCGTGAACAGGGGCTGACCATCGTGCTGGTGACTCACCAGATGGAAGACGTCGCCCAGTACGCCGAACAGGTCGCGGTCATGCGGGAAGGTAAGCTGGTCAAATTTGGCACGCCTAGCGAGGTCTTCGCCGATCCCGACTGGTTGCGTGCCAACCAGCTGGACGTGCCCCGTGCCGCCCAATTTGCCCAACAGCTACGCCAACGTGGCTTGACCTGGGACACCCTGCCGCTAACGGCCGACCAGTTGGCCGACCAAATTGCGGCACGCTGGCCAGCAAAGGGGGCTGACCATGTCTAAATTTATCTTTGGGCGGTACCTGCCCCTGAACTCGGTCGTGCATCGCTTAGATCCGCGGGCCAAATTAATGCTGAGTTTTTGCTATATTATTTTAGTTTTTCTGGCGAACAATCCGTGGAGTTATCTGATTTTGATTGGACTGACGTTGGGGTCGATCCTGGCGTCTAAAATCAGCCTAGGCTTCTTTCTACGGGGCATTCGGCCGCTGCTGTGGCTGATTGTGTTCACCGTGGTCTTACAGCTCTTATTTAGCCCCGTGGGTGGGCACACCTACTTTCACTGGGCCTTCATCAACATCAGTCAGTTCGGGCTGATCAATGCTGGTTATATCTTCATCCGGTTCCTGTTGATTATCATGATGTCGACGTTATTAACGTTATCGACGCAGCCGCTGGATATTGCAACTGGCTTGGCATCGCTGATGAAGCCGCTGCGGTGGCTCCACGTGCCCGTAGACACGCTGGCGATGATGCTGTCGATTGCGCTGCGGTTCGTGCCAACGCTGATGGATGAGGCGACCAAGATCATGAACGCCCAACGCGCCCGTGGTGTCGACTTCGGGGAGGGCGGCCTGTTCAAGCAAGCCAAGGCCCTGATTCCGTTGATGGTGCCGTTGTTCATGAGTGCCTTCAACCGGGCCGAAGATCTCTCAACGGCCATGGAAGCGCGCGGTTATCAAGACAGCGAGCACCGGAGCCAGTACCGCATCTTGACCTGGCAAAAGCGTGACACGATAACCTGGATTTTATTTTTGATTGGATTTGCGGCGATTCTCGCTTGTCGTCGTTGGTAGGAGGAACTGAATGCAACGCTACAAAGTAACCTTTATGTATGACGGGACCGACTTTGCCGGGTTCCAGCGGCAGCCCAATAAACGGACCGTGGAAAGCGTCTTGACCAAGGTCGTTAACAAAATGGCCAAGAACCCTGATCCCGCCATCGTTATCTACGGCTCAGGGCGGACCGACGCAGGCGTCCATGCGCTGGCCCAGGTGGCCCACTTCGACTTTCCCTTCGTGATTCCCGCGGACAACATGCGCAAGGGCTTAAACAGCATGTTACCCATGGATATGGAGGTCCTAAAGGTCGAGCTGGTCTCCGCTGACTTTCACGCGCGCTATGATGTGTCTGGCAAACGCTACCTGTACCGCATGGACATGGGCGAGTTCAGAAACCCGTTCAAACGCCACTATACCGGTCAGTGGAAATTTCCCGTTGACCTGGACAAAATCAACATCGCCCTAAAAGATCTGGTGGGTGAGCACGACTATACCAGCTTCGTTGCCTCGGGCGCGCAGACACGGACCTTTGTCCGGACCATTTACGAGGCCACTTGCCACATCGATCACGCCAACAATGAATTGGTCTTTGAATTTTACGGCAATGGCTTCATGTACAATCAGGTCCGCATCATGGTCGGCGTGCTGGTCGAAATCGGCTCGGGAACGCGGCCGGTCCACGACATCTTGCGGCTGTATCAGGTCAAAGATCGCAAGCAGGCACGGCGGACCGTACCGGCGGCTGGCCTGTATTTAAAACACGTGTATTATCAGGGGGAGGACCCCGAACATCCGACGAAATTGCCGCAACATCAACGGTAATTTTAGGTTTAGGGGCAAACAATCATTGACTTTATGGGAAAAACTTTGTATTATGGTTGTTGGTATTGTTTGCCCCACGATAAGCCCCGGAAAGTTTACTTGGTGTCAGACAAACACAGATTTATGGAGGAATTTAACGTGCGTACAACTTATATGGCAAAACCTAACGACATTGACCGCAAATGGTACATTGTCGACGCAACCGACGTGAGTTTAGGTCGGCTTGCTTCAGTCGTTGCTTCTGTATTACGTGGTAAGAACAAGCCAACGTTCACCCCTAACGTGGACACTGGTGATAACGTAATCGTCATCAACGCTGAAAAAATCGCTTTAACTGGTCGTAAGGCCAACGATAAAGTCTACTACCACCATTCTGGTTTCGCTGGTGGCTTGAAGTCACGGACTGCTGGTAACTTCCGGGAACAGAACCCAGAAAAATTGATCGAAACTTCTGTACAAGGTATGCTCCCTAAGAACTCCTTAGGTCACCAAATGGCATTGAAGCTTCACGTGTACGCTGGTGCAGACCACAAGCACGAAGCACAAAAGCCAGAAGTATTAGACATTACTAACCTTATCTAAGGAGGAAAACCAAATTGGCACAAGTTCAATATCGCGGCACTGGCCGTCGTAAAAACTCCTCTGCACGTGTACGTTTAGTACCCGGCTCAGGTAAAATCGTTATGAACAACAAGGCAATCGAAGACTACATCCCATTCGCAAGTATTCGGGAAGTTGTCTTACAACCATTCAACGTTACGGAAACGCTTGGTAACTATGATGCATTAGTTACTGTGCGCGGTGGCGGTTTCTCCGGTCAAGCCGGCGCAACTCGTCACGGGATCGCTCGGGCATTGCTCGAAGTTGACCCAGATTTCCGTGGTCCGCTGAAGCGTGCGGGTCTCTTGACTCGTGACGCCCGGATGAAGGAACGGAAGAAGCCAGGTCTGAAGAAGGCACGTAAGGCTTCACAATTCTCCAAGCGTTAATATTTCGATATTAGCAATTGGGAAATCCTCACCAGTTATTTGGTGGGGATTTTTTGTATTCATTGTGAAAGCGATAACCCCGAAACGATTGGTCACCGGTACGCTCGCCCATCGTAAATTCCAGGCGAAATGGGTATTGTTTTCCCGCTACGTTTGGCTTAAGCTGAAGAGAATAGCTTAATAGGACTGGAAGACTTATGGAAAAAATTTCGCATTCAAAATTATTCGATACATTGTCAAAAAAGATGGTCTGGGGCTTCATTCTCCTGATCACGGTGGGGACCATCCTGCTGAGCCTGCCCGTGGCAACCAACGGCATGCGGGGGACGAGCTTCATTAATACGTTGTTTACGGCGACGTCGGCGACCTGTATCACCGGACTAACGGTGGTCAACACGGCCGAGCACTGGTCGTTTTTCGGTCAGGTCGTGATTCTGGTGCTCTCCGAAGTGGGGGCGTTGGGCTACATGACCTTTGCCGTTTTGTTGTTTAACATTATTCGGCGTAATCTGGACCTGTCGACGCAGCTGATGGTCAAGGAATCCCTGAACCTGGAGAACCTGAGCGACACCAAGAGCGTCATGAAGTACGTTGTCGGCCTCTCTGCGCTCTTTCAGGTCGGTGGGGCACTGTTACTGATGTTTGACTTCATTCCGCGTTACGGCTGGAAATGGGGCCTGTACGCGTCGGTCTACCATTCCGTCATGTCCTTTTGTAATGCCGGCTTTGATATCTTCGGCAACAGTCTGATGGGATTTCAGAGTGACTCCTACCTGTTGATTGTGACGATTCTCCTGATTATTGGTGGGGGCCTGGGCTTCCTGGTCTGGCGCGACCTGCTGTTGTTCCATGAGCGCAAACGCCTGAGCTTGAACTCCAAGTTGACGCTGGTCACGACGGGCACGTTATTCGTGGTGGGCTTCTTGCTGTTGCTGGTCACGGAAAAGGACCTGTCACTGCTGCCCAAGCACACGTCGTGGTTCAACCGGACAGTCAATACGCTGTTCTTGAGCGTAACGCCGCGAACCGCGGGGCTGGTGACCTTGCCGACCAACGACTTGCAAGCTGGGAGTATTTTCCTGTTGATGATTTTGATGTTCGTCGGTGGGACGCCAGGATCGACGGCCGGTGGGATCAAGACCACCACGTTCGGTGTCCTGATGCTGCAAAGCATTGCGCAGCTGCGGGGGAAAAAGGACGTTGAGTTCAGTCGGCGGCGCTTCAGCCAAACCAATATCAGCCGGGCCTTACTGCTGGTCTTTTTGGCCAGCGTGGTCGTCGTGGTCGCGACCTTGATCCTGACGCAAACGGAGCGGATTCCTAAGGGCTTTGGCCTGGAATACATCGTCTTTGAGGTGCTCTCGGCGTTCGGCACGGTTGGCCTGAGTCTGGGATTGACACCGCATCTGACGGTCATCGGCAAATTGGTCATCATGCTGCTGATGTTTGTTGGGCGGGTCGGTATCTTCACGTCGCTGTACTCGTTATCGAAGCGGCAGACCAAGTTCAACCAGATTCGTTACCCTGAAGAAAACATTTTAATTGGCTAAGGAGTTTTTGAAATGACGAAAAAGAGTTTTGCGGTGCTGGGGCTCGGCCGGTTTGGCCAAAGCGTCGTGCAAACACTAGTGGCGTCCCATCAGGATGTTTTGGCGGTCGACGTCAAAGAAGAGCCCGTCAACGAGATGATGGACATCGCCACGCAGACCTTGATTGCGGATACTCGGGATGAAGACGTGCTGCGCGGCCTGAACATCGATACCTTTGATTACGTGATCGTCGGTATCGGCAACAACATGGAGGCCAGCATTCTGACGACCATGTTGACCAAGGAACTGGGTGCCAAGAAGGTGATTGCCAAGGCTGAAACCAGCGATCATGGGCGCGTGTTGAAACGCGTGGGGGCGGACCAGGTTATCTTCCCCGAACGGGACATGGGGCACAGCATCGTGCGCAAATTGTTGTCTAATCACATCCTGAACTTCATCGACCTGAGTGATGAGTACACGTTGGCCGAGGTCGTCATTACCGATCCTAACTTCGTCAACCAGGACCTGGTCAAGCTCGACTTACGGCGGCGCTTTGACCTGACCGTCATTGCCATCCAGCACGGCCACGCCATCAACATCTCCCCGCAACCAACGGACATCGTGCAGCTCCATGACGTACTGACGGTGGTCGGGCCGATTGCCAATGTGGAGAAGCTTGATGCGACGTTGAAGAAATAAGCTATAGCTATTTAATCAGCTAATGATTTGGTCGGTTGATAGCTGGTAGGAGCGTGATGAAGACTGTTGCTTTGCCTGATGAATATGGTATATTTGAGCAAATCAATGAGGTGGGTGAGGACGATGGTTCAGGTCAATCGAGACGAGTACAATCGTGAAGACATTGATCAGGCGCTCTTAGCTGAGCTCAAAAAGGCTGAGCAAGGTGGAACAGTTTCAGCTGAAGAGGCTCGCAAGCAGTTGGGAATTGCGCGATAGACATCGCTGTGAGAGATTGTAAGTTGTTTATAAAATAGTGCCACCTGTTTATCGCCTAATATGGGGTAAACGGATGGTACTTTTAGGTGGTGCTGGGAAAGGGCGATGACCGTGGAAGACGATAGAATAATGCAGACGTTTTTAGTGCTATTAAAGACCACGCCATACGAAAAATTGTTGGTGCGGACCATCATGAGGCAGTCTGGGGTGACGCGGACGGTGTTTTACGTTTATTTTGATAACAAGGATGACCTTGCCCGGGAGACCCTATCCGCGCAGTTAGAGGATGTAATCTTACACGTGAGCCGGGTCTTTACGAGTGCACACACGATGAACATGCAAACGACGGCAGAAAGTTTGCGTGTCTTACGGTCGAAGCAAGATGATATTCGCCGACTATTTGCCATTCAACGCACGCAGCTGCATTTGCGTGCCGAGTTTCAGGATCAAGTCGCCCAATCTATTTCGGAACAAGTCCGCCGTTATTGGCCGAAAACACCGCCGCAGCAACAGGATTACTTTTCGCAGTTGTTCGCGGCTTCGATGATTGCGACGATTCTCTGGTTCTTTCAGCATCAAGACGTCTCTGAGGCGGATTTAGTTCAGGTGATCAACACCTGTGTTTTCCAAGGGCTCGCCAAGCTTTTGACAGATTAGCAAAAGTGTCTACCTTGTTGCCGCAAGACTCGCTACACTTAGGGTATTCTAAATGAGGAGTGATTTTGATGAAGTCTCTTGAAAGCGCTTTGAATGTAAAATACCCGATTATTTGTGGCCCGATGGCGTGGACCTCGATGGCACCACTGGTAGGTGCGGTTAGCAATGCCGGTGGTTTTGGTGTTCTGGGTGTTGGCTTCGCACCAACTGAGGTTGTTGAACGAGAAATTAAGGCAACCCGGAAATTGACCGATAAGCCGTTTGCCATCAACGTGACACTGTTTCCTGAAGCAGAAGCCAATTTAGAACGGATCACAGAAATTGCCGCCCGAGAACAGGTCGGCTACATCTATGCGGATAATTTTTCTGGGCTAGTCCATGATTTTACGCAAAAATGGTTTGATTGTTGGCACGCCTTGGGGATGACGGTATTAACGAAAGTCATGACGAGTCAAGAAGCTCAGGTGGCTGATGAGTGTGGTGCTGATGTCGTTATTGCCAAAGGCTGGGAAGGTGGCGGCCACATTTCTAAAGAGGGGACGTTTGCCCTGTTACCGCAAGTGCGTGCAGTGGTGAAGCATGCCGTTTTAGTGGCTTCTGGCGGGATCGCCGATGGTCAGGGCTACGCTGCAGCCAGAGTATTTGGGTATGCCGGTATTGAAATGGGGACGGCATTCATGGTCGCCACGGAAGGCAGTACCCACCAAAACGTCAAGGATGCCGTTGTTCATGCGGTTGATGGCGATGTCACTATGACAGGAGCATCCACGGGCGCACCGTGCTGGCAGTTGAAAAATGACTTATCAAAGAGAATGGCCCAGATTGAGCAGTCAGATAAGCCTAGCGTTGCCGCTGAGAAATTACAAGCGGTGGCAACTAGTTCACTTCGAGAAGCATCTGAACAGGGGAATGTGACGGACAAAGGCGCTGTAATGGCTGGTCAGATTGCGCCGCTCGTTAATGAACAGAAAACAGTGGCGCAGATTTTAGCGGATACGTATCAAGAGGGCATTCGCGTGTTACGTCAAGTTGCTTCATTTCCAGAATTAGCTAAGTCATAGAGAATTCAAAAAGCACCTCCAGGAGAGACGTCAGCCGTCCTTTGGGGGTGCTCTTTTAATACAATCGTTTACAACAAATGAATCCCGTGAGCCTCACATTGATCAATCATTTCCTGTGGCCACAATGCAGCTTGTACTTCACCGACGTGGGCCTTACCCAGCAACAGCATGCACAAGCGGGATTGGCCAATGCCACCGCCGATGGTGTAAGGAACTTCTTCGTTCAAGACCATTTGATGGTAAGGCAGCTTGGCGCGGTCTTCGGCGTGTGCTAACTTCAATTGCCGTTTCATGGCCGCAGCGTCGACCCGGATCCCCATGCTGGAGATTTCGATGGACTGGTCTAACGGTTCGTACCAGAACAAAATGTCGCCGTTTAACGTCCAGTCGTCGTAGTCGGGGGCCCGGCCGTCGTGACGTTTGCCACTCTTCAAGGCGTCACCGATCTTCATCAGAAAGACGCAGCCCAATTTCTTGGCAATGGCGTTTTCCCGTTCGCGCGGCGTCATCGTGGGGTACATGTCTTCCAGTTCTTGCGTCGTGATGAAGTGAATCTCATCTGGCAGGTGGTGGACGGCTTCAGGGAACTTGTACCACACCTCGTGTTCCATGTGCTTGATGACCTTGAAGATGGTCCGCACCGTCTGCTTCAATGTTTCCTCGGTCCGTTCGTCCTTGGCGATGACCTTTTCCCAATCCCATTGGTCCACGTAAGCGGAGTGGAAGTTGTCCAGGTCCTCGTCCTTACGAATGGCGTTCATGTTGGTGTAGAGGCCTTCGTGCATCTTGAAGCCGTAACGCTTCAGGGCCACCCGTTTCCACTTGGCCAGGGAGTGGACGATTTCAATGGTTTCGTCGCCCATGTCGGCCATGGTAAAGGAGACCGGCTTTTCGACCCCGTTCAAGTTGTCGTTTAGGCCAGTTGACTTTTCGACAAACATTGGTGCGGACAGCCGCGACAGATTTAATTGCTGACCAAATTCTTCTTGGAAGGTTTCCCGGATGTAGCGAATCGCAGTCTGGGTCTCCCGAACGGATAATTTTGGATCGTATGATTTTGGAATGATTAAATGCATAAGCACGTTCTCCTTTTGTGGGCCAATTTTTTTAAGATAAAACAAAAAGGTTTTCCATCCCTTGTAGAATCAAGGGACGAAAAACCTTTTCGCGGTACCACCCAAGTTGTCGATCCAGATGATCGGCCAGCTCAATTAGAGTACAAACATACTCTACCGATGGTAACGTACCGGTTAACGGCTTACCCTAACGTGACAACGTCATTTCAGGCAGCAACTAAGAAAGTGTTATTCGGTAAGCTCACGGCCGATTGGGTTTGCACTAGTTCCCAACTCACTGACGGGGTGATCAAACGTACTGGTCTTTCCTGCGTTTTTTATCTTGTGGCATTAATACTAGCACCAATTTTCAAATTGTAAATACTTAAATTAAAATTTGACGAGATTTTTTCCGGAGACGACTGACGTGTGTCGCGGACATTTATAGTAAAAATAGCGCGCCGCCACGGGGGAAATAAATTTTCCAATGGCGGTTGGTATAAATTAAATTATTAGAGTTTAAGTTTATCTGTAGCTAAATGCGTGGGTCTAGACCAGTCGTCACGAGCACGGTATGCTGGGACTAACTTTTAGGAGTAGGGGATGACCAACATGCATTTTGAAGACTTGTTTACCTTGAACGGCCAGCTGAATGGCGCGGCCCGCACCCTTGAGATGGGGGAGACCGTCACCGACCGGATCCGCGTAAAGGAGGCCGCCGATGAACCCAGACGATGAGCAGATCCGGCGGCTGATTCATACGCTATTGGTGCAATTGCGTAACGCCGGCATCCACGTGACCATGACCCATCACCGGACGCCCAGTCTCTACTTGCACCTGGACCACGACGTCTTAAAGGAGATTCGGATCAGCGACCACCCGATGGGGCAAAAATCCCGGCACCGAGTCGGTTATGACATCTCGATCACGCAAGACCGCCACCGGCGCTATTCGGCGGAAACACGGTGCTTTCAGTATGGCCTGAATAACGCGTTGACGGTGGTGGCGCAGGTCGTGGCCGACCGGGACCATAAGGTGACACAGCTAGGGGGAACGGCCGGTTACCGTAGTCTGGTCCAGTTGGCGCAGCAGCGGCCGCAACTTCCCAGTAAGCAGGCCGCCTTTGAAAATAAGCTCAGCGCGTTTCTGGACCAGGCGCCAGCGGGCGGTGGTCGGCGGGAACGCCCCCGGATCTAACTACGCTTCTGTGAAAAAAATCGATGTAAATAATTTTAGGGTTGACAAGAAAATCAGGGCGAATAATCCTAGGAACAAAACGTTTTCAGCGGATTGTCTATTGACATCTTAGCCAAATGAAATTAGAATATATAAATTAGTTTTAATCGTATTCTAATTAAATATTTGGAAGGAGGGGATGTCAGTGGGACGACCACGGCAACTCTTTATTAAAAAGCAGGTGCAAACGGACTTATACAAGAAGACTGGGCTGGAGAAGACGCTGACCGCCTTTAGTCTGACGACCATGGGGATTGGCGCCATTGTCGGTTCCGGGATCTTCATTACACCGGGGCTGATTGCGGCGAACTACACTGGGCCGGGGGTCATGTTGTCTTACCTGATTGCCGTGGTGGTCTGTGCGATGGCGGCATTGTGTTATTCAGAATTCTCCTCAACGATTCCGTTGGCCGGGAGTGCCTATACCTATGTGTATGCCGTCTTCGGTGAATTTGCCGCTTGGATCTTAGGCTGGGCCCTGATCTCGGAATATTTATTCGCGGTGTCCTCGGTGGCCGTCAGCTGGTCGTCGTACTTTCAAAATCTGCTGGCAGGATTCGGCATCAAGTTGCCCAACTTCTTTCAGGCAGCGGCCGGCACTGCCGGCGTACATGGTGGTGGCGTCGACATCGTGGCACTGGTGATCACCATGCTGGTGGCGTGGCTGTTGTCCAAGGGGATTCGAGAATCCGCCCGCATCAACAACATCATGGTTATCGTGAAGATTCTGGTTATTCTGTTATTTATCGGTATTGCCATTTTTTACGTGAAGCCAGCCAACTATGACCCGTTCCTGCCATTTGGGACCAGCGGTATCTTCAAGGGTGCGGCCGTGGCCTTTTACGCCTACATTGGGTTTGACGCCGTATCGACCGCGAGCGAAGAGGTCAAGGACCCCAAGCGCAACATGCCAATTGGTATCATCAGTTCACTGCTGGTGGCGGCCGTGCTGTACATTAGCCTGTCCGCTGTTCTGGTGGGCGTCGTGCACTACACCAAGTTGGGCGTCGCTGATCCAGTGGCCCTGGCGTTGACCTTGGTCCATCAAAACTGGGCGTCCGGCGTGATCTCCCTGGGGGCTATCGTGGGGATGACCACGGTGCTGATCGTCATGTCTTACGGCGGAACTCGGTTGTTGTTTGCCATCAGTCGGGATGGCCTGTTACCGGCACCACTGAAACGGCTCAATCCCAAGACCCACGTGCCGGTCGCCAACACCTGGATTTTTGGCGTCGTGGCCAGTCTCTTTGCAGCTGTGATCCCGATTGACAAGATTGCCGAACTGGTTAACATCGGGACGTTGTCGGCCTTCGCCATGGTGTCTCTGGGCATCGTCTTCTTACGGCATGACGAACGCTTCAAAAACCTGGATACCTCGTTTAAGGTGCCCTGGTATCCGTATCTGCCGATTGCTTCATTCCTAGCCTGTGTCTACTTGATGACGCAGCTGCAAGCCTTTACCTGGCAAGCCTTTGGCGTCTGGGTCGTCCTTGGATTGATCGTCTACGTGAGCTATGGCTATCATCACAGCCGCGTGCGGTTGAACGCCTGATACGGTAACGCTTTCATTTTGTGGTAGAATATTGACAGACTATTCGAGAGGGATGACTGGATGCGTTACTTAGCAAGTCCAAGTTTAGATATTCGACAAAATTTAGCGATTGAGACCTACCTGATGGAGCACGCCGACCTGACGGAGCCCATCCTGTACTTCTATGTGAACTCACCGTGCATCATTGTGGGGCGCTACCAAAATGTGCTGGCAGAAATTAACCAGCAGTATGTCAAGGACCACAACATCATCTTGACCCGGCGAACTTCCGGGGGTGGTGCGGTCTACGATGACCTGGGCAATGTCAGCTTTAGCTTCATCACCAAGGATGACGGGGATGCTGTCGGCAATTTCAAGCGGTTTACGGATCCCGTGATTAAGGCCCTTCATCAAATGGGGGCGACCGGCGCGGCAATGACTGGGCGCAATGACCTGACGATTGACGGTAAGAAGTTCTCCGGCAACGCCATGCACGTGGAAAATGGCCGCATGTTTTCTCACGGCACCTTGATGTATGACGTGGATCAAACGCAGATTGCACACGCCCTACAGGTACCGGCCGACAAGCTGGCGACCAAGGGCATCAAGTCGGTACGGAGCCGGGTCACCAATTTGAAACCGTACTGTGCACCCGAATTCCAAAATCTGACGATTGAAGAATTCCGCGACACCTTGGCCAAGGAAATCCTCGGGGTGACTGACCTGACGCAGGCCCATCACTACGAATTGACGTCTGAGGATCAAGCGGGCGTGAAGGCACTCGCTGACCAGTACTTTAACAATTGGGATTGGATCTACGGCAATGATCCGGCCTATTCCCTGAACCGCCGGCAACATTTCCCAGCAGGCACGGTCGAGTTCGACCTGGACGTCGATGGGGGCAAGATCAAGGCCATTCAAATCCACGGCGACTTCTTCGGCCAATTACCGATTGAAGACGTCACGGCCAAGCTGACCGGCGTCGCCTATTCGCCAGCGGCCATTCAAGCCGTGTTCGACGACCTAGATGTTCCTAGCTACTTCGGCAAGATTCCGGCCACTGATTTGGTCGACCTACTGAGTAAGCAGCCGCAAGCCTAGTCCTGAGTTGGTAGCTACCAGGGTAATGGGTGAAACTAGGGCTGAGCCATCTAGAGTGTCGGCGAGTTAGGGCTTGATGTTGTGTTAGTCCTAATTCAACTGAAAAGCCAGCAATTGCGCTAGACAAGTTGGCGATTGGTTATCAGCAATCGTAGCCGAGAGTTCGCCAAATATGGGTTCAGCCGTGGAAGTTCCCTTAGTGGGTGGTTCTTTACCCGCTTAGGGAACTGGCGTCTTTGAGACGCGGGCTATTGGCTCAAAGCGAGACCGAGACCGCTCCTCAGGCTCGGTCCGGTCCGCCCACAGCGTTCCAGTCCCATATTTGCCGAACGGTAGGCGGCCAGTCCACACAATTTAACAACCGGAGAAGCGCCACTGCTACGGCGGTGACGCTTTGTTTTTTTCTTAAGGTTGAGCGGAACTTAAGTTGCCTTAAGGTGTAACCCCTATAATGGTCAAGTTAATTAAAAACAGAAATAAATCGGTAGCGTCAAGAATCTTGTGTAAACGAAATGCCTTCGTACATATAATATGTATCTAACTTAAATAAATGATGCTT